>CAZALA010000249.1:0-4326 GCA_964485725.1 uncultured Propionivibrio sp.
GTCCATGAAGACGTAGAGCGGGTCGGCAAAATACGAGTAAGTGACTTCCTTGCGGTCGAGCTGGACGACGTCGAACTTGTCGTCGGCGCGATAAACGGTTTCGCTCGGCGAATCGGTGAGCAGGTTCTTCATCTTCATCTTGACGACCGAGGCGTTCCGGCCTGACTTGCTGTACTCGGCCTTGAGCACGACCATCGGGTCGTTGCCGACCATAAAGACGTTGCCTGCGCGAAGTTCTTGAGCGGTTTTCATAGTGGGTTTCCGGTGATCACGTGGAAAATTTAGCCGCGCATTATAACTTGCTTCGGCAAAAGCGCACCAGCCGGCTGCATAAATCTTGCTGTGCCGCCAGGCGATTTGCCCATCTGGCCGCGTGCTCGCGCAGTTCGGGCAGTTCAGCGTACCAGCGCGCCCACAACTCCGCGCTCAATAAGCCGGGATCGCCGTTCCACGCGCGGTGCAGGCGGCGCACCGCATCGGCTGCCGGCACGGTGAGGCCGGCGCAATAAAGGTCGAGGAAGGCCTCGAGCTTGGCCAGATGGGCGTCTTCGGACTGCGCATAGATGTGCCAGAGCAGCGGTCTGGCTGCCCATTGCGCGCGCACGAAGGAGTCCTCGCCGCGAACGAGATTCAGATCGCACGACCAGAGCAGGCGATCGTATGCGTCCTGGGGAACAAAGGCGAGGACGCGGATTTCGAGCTGGCCGCGGCGCACGATGTCGCCCGCCGCCAGGGCATGGCCGACGCAGGTCTCGATCTGCGGCAGCGTTTGCGTCTTCGGCAGGAGGCAGCAGACAGGTACGCTGCTCCTCTCCCAGGCGGCAAGAAGCTTCTCAATTGCCGCATTCTCGTAGGCGAAGAGCGAGACGACGAAGGCGTCGGCCGGCGTCGGCCCGCCCATGCTGCGCCAGAAATCGGCTTTCTCTTCGCTCTCGGCGCAGTAGGCGAGGCGGCTGGCCTCGAGCCCGCTTTCGCGCAGCAGGCCGCCGCTCGCGTCGCTGAAACCCGGAAAAAAGAAATACTTGGTGAGCGGCAGACGCGGATGCGGCGAAGGCAGGGCATGCCAATCGACCGCCCAGGTTTCGGCGCTCAGATACTCGAGGTTGATCCACACGGGTCGCGGCTCGCAACTCGCCATCGCCGCGATGAAGTGCTCGGGCAGCTGGCACGCAAATGCTTCGACGACGACGGCACCGGGAACGGGGCAGCCAGCGTCGGCAAAGTGGCCATTGCCGGCCCAGCGCCGAACCTCGACGCCGGAGAGCGTCTGCCGGTCAAGCCGGGCATCGACCTGCGGACAGATGCGGGCGAAGGCGTCGAGGGCATCGACCCAGAGGCGCACGGCGAGGCCGTGCTCCTTGGTCAATTGACGAGCGAGCCGCCAGCAGACGCCGATATCGCCATAGTTGTCGATCACTTGGCAGAAGATATCCCAGTGCGTGGCGCGGGCGGCAGAGGTCATGGGCGGGAAAGTGGCAGGACGGCGTGCTAACATCGAAGGCGACATCGTAACTGTTAGCCCCATGGACGAAAAGCCCGCTGCCGCGCCGTTCAACGCCAAGGAATGGCTGTCGACGCTGACCGATCTGCCCGGCGTTTACCGCATGCTCGACGCGAACGGCGACGTTCTTTACGTCGGCAAGGCGAAGAACCTCAGGAAGCGCGTCGCTTCCTACTTCCGCGAAAACCTGACGAGCCCGCGCATCGCCTTGATGGTGTCGCAGATCGCGCGCATCGAAACGACGGTCACGCGGTCGGAAGCCGAGGCGCTGCTCCTCGAGAACAATCTCATCAAGCGCCTGGCGCCGCGCTACAACATCGTGTTCCGCGACGACAAGTCGTATCCCTATCTCGTGCTCACGCACGACGAGCATCCGCGGCTCGCCTTTTTTCGCGGCAGCCCCGATCGCAGATCCGACTACTTCGGACCCTTCCCGTCAGCGGTCGCTGTCCGCGAGAGCATCAACCTGCTGCAAAGGATGTTCCGCCTGCGCACCTGCGAGAATTCGGTTTTCAAGAACCGCTCGCGGCCCTGCCTGCTCTATCAGATCAAGCGCTGCTCGGGCCCTTGCGTCGATCTCGTCGCGCCCGACGTCTATGCGCAGGACGTTCAGCTCGCCGCGCTCTTCCTGTCCGGCCGGCGCCAGGAAGTCATTGGCCGCCTGAGCAAGGCGATGGACGATGCCTCGGCGGCGCTCGACTTCGAGCGCGCCGCCATTTACCGCGATCAGATGCAATCGCTGCGCCAGGTTCAGGACCGGCAGTACGTCGAGAGCAGCAAGGGTGAAGACGTCGACATCGTCGTTGCCGTTCTCGAGAACGGCATGCTTTGCGTGAACCTCGCGATGGTGCGTGGCGGTCGGCACCTCGGCGACAAGCCCATGTTTCCCGCCAACGCCGGCGGCAGCAGCGCTCGCGAAGCGCTCTGCGCCTTCCTCAGCCAGCATTACCTGGCGCCGCCGATGCCGAAGCGGATTTTCGTCAATCACCGTCCCGACGCGGAAGTCGTCGATGTGCTCGGCGAAATTGCCGGTCACCCCGTGCTCGTCGTCGAACCGCGGCAGAGCGTGCACAAGGTCTGGGTCGAGATGGCCGAACAGAACGCGCGGCTCTCGATCGTCTCGCGCCGCAATGTCCTGGCGCGGCAGGAACATCGCGTCGATGCGCTCGGCGAACTCCTGGGTTTCGAAAGCGATGCCAGTAGCCCCGTGCGCATCGAATGTTTCGACATCAGCCATACGCTGGGCGAATCGACGGTCGCCTCGTGCGTCGTTTTTCAGGGCGACGCGATGAAGAAGTCGGAATACCGGCGCTTCAATATTCGCGACGTCGCCGCGGGCGACGATTACGCGGCGATCCGCCAAGTCGTCTTGCGCCGCTACGAAAAGCTCGTCGGCGGCGAAGGCCTTGCGCCGACGCTGATCCTCATCGACGGCGGCAAGGGGCAAGTGAGTTCCGCGCTATCGGCGCTGCAGGAGCTCGGGCTGGCGCACCTGCCGCTCGTCGGCGTTGCCAAGGGTGAAGCGCGCAAACCGGGACTTGAAATCCTTATTTTCACTGACGGCCGCGAACCGCTACAATTGTCGGCGGACAACCCGGCGCTCCACCTGATTCAGGAGATTCGCGACGAGGCGCACCGCTTCGCGATTACGGGTCATCGGGCACAACGCAGCAAGACGCGACGGACATCGCGGCTGGAAGAGATACCCGGCATCGGGCCAAAACGACGCAAAGCCCTGATCGCTCATTTCGGCGGTCTGCAGGGCATCGCGAACGCCGGCATCGACCAATTGACGGCGGTCTCCGGCATCAGCCGGGAACTTGCAGGAATCATTTACGCAGCCTTGCACTGACGGACATGGATTTCGCACGAGGCTCATGAAAATTGCCGACATGTCCGTTCCCCTCACCCCCGACCCCTCTGATGGGCCCACTAGCCATGCGACTACGCCGCCAAACAACGGCGGCCAAGCCGCTGGTTATCCCCGTGGGCGAGGGGAGACTCGAGAGTCGCCCGCGCGACTTCTAAACTGATGCCACTTAATATACCGATGCTTCTGACCTGGCTGCGGATCATTCTGATCCCGCTGATGGTCGCCGTTTTTTATCTGCCCGCGTCGCTGGCGCTGCCGGTCGGCCGCGACCTTCTCGCGACGGTGATCTTCGTCGTTGCCGCGCTGACCGACTGGCTCGATGGCTATCTCGCGCGGCGCTGGAACGAGACCTCGGCCTTCGGCGCCTTCCTCGATCCGGTCGCCGACAAGCTGATGGTCGCCGCCGCGCTGATCATCCTCGTCCACCTCGATCGCCTCGACGCGATCCTGGCGATCATCATCATCGGCCGCGAGATCACGATCTCGGCGCTGCGCGAGTGGATGGCCCAGATCGGCGCGCACAAGAGCGTCGCCGTGTCGATGCTCGGCAAGATCAAGACCACGGCGCAGATGGTATCGATCCCGCTCCTGCTCTACCACTCGCCGATTCTCGGCTACGACGTGCAGACGATCGGCACCGCGCTGATCTACATCGCCGCCGTGCTGACGCTCTGGTCGATGGCGTATTACATGCAAATGGCATGGCCGCACCTGATCGAACAGGACCGCAAACGCTGACCGGGCGCGCTGCCGACAAGGCCGTCGGCTGTGCCCGCCGGGCAAAAACCTTGACAGCATTCGGCAAGTCTTTATAATTCGCACCCGCTTCCCGCGGGAGTTGCCCCGTTTGTAGAGCGATACCCTTCCAAGGTATAGGTCCGGGGGTCGAAGCTCTTCCACCGCCCCTGCAATCTGGAAAAAAGCGGTCCCTGCTTTTTTTGTTTTTCTGGTT
>CAZALA010000250.1:0-4310 GCA_964485725.1 uncultured Propionivibrio sp.
AGCGCCGCGCCGAGGCCGGTGGCAATTCCCATCTGGAAGACGGCGCCGGGGACCGCGATGCGCTTGACGGCGAGCAGGTCGTTGAGCGAGAAGTGCAGCCCGACGCCGAACATCAGCAGCATGATGCCGATCTCCGAGAGCTGCGCTGCGAGGTGCACATCGGCAACGAAACCCGGCGTCGCCGGGCCGATCAGGACGCCGGCGAGCAGGTAACCGACGAGCGCCGGAACCTTCAGCCGCTCGGCGCCAAAGCCGAGGACCAGCGCGACGCCAAAAGCCGCGGCGAGCGTCGTGATCAGGGAAATATCGTGCTCCATCTTCGTCCTTCGCCAGCACGGCGGCTTTCCCCGTCGTGGTCTTGGTTCGTGCGCGGCGGATGCCGGCGCAATTTTTCAGCGGGCGGCGCTGCGCTCGGCGCGCAGCAGGATCCACAGCGCGCCCTGACCGCCGTCGGCCGCCGGCGCATGGCAGAAAGCGAGAACGTCCTTGCGTCGCACGAGCCAGCCCTTGACGAGCTGGCGCAGGATGCCTTCGCGTCCCGGCGAGCCGTAACCGCGGCCGTGCACGATGCGGATGCAGCGCTTGCCGGTCTGGTGCGATTCGCTGATCAGGCGGCCGACTTCTTCGTGCGCTTCGTGGCGATTCATGCCGTGCAGATCGGTGTGGTTCTGGATCGCCCAGCGGCCGCGGCGCAGGTCGCGCAGGACGCTGCGCGGAAGGCCGCTGCGCAGGTAGGAGTCGGCGTCGCCGATGGCCAGGACGTCATCGAGTTCAAGCTCGCCGTGGAGCGACTCGACGACCGCCGCCGCTTCGTCGAGTTCGAACTGGCGCGGGGTCGGGCTCGGCTTCGGCGCTTCGTGCGCGACGCGCTTCGGTGTGCGCAAGGGCACGGCGCCGGCGACCGCGGCATGAAAATCGGCGATGTCCTCGGGCGAGGGTGAGGGGCGCTGTTTCATCGAGTCAGTCCTGAAATCGTCTGTCCTTCGCGCCGGTGATATTCCCTGTAGGAGCGCAGCTCTGCTGCGCGATACGACTTGATCGCCCAGCAGAGCTGGGCTCCTACAAGACCCGCAACACCGCTACCCGGCCAGCCCGTCGAGGTAGCGCTCGGCGTCGAGCGCCGCCATGCAGCCCGTTCCGGCCGAGGTGCAGGCCTGGCGGTAGATGTGGTCCTGCACGTCGCCGGCGGCGAAAACGCCGGGAATCGACGTCGCCGTCGCGTTGCCCCTGCGCCCGTTCTCGGTGATGATGTAGCCGCCCTCCATTTCGAGCTGGCCGGCAAACAGATCGGTGTTCGGCTTGTGGCCGATCGCGATGAAGACGCCCATGAGGGGAATTTCCTCGAGCTCGCCGCTCTGCGTGCTCTTGATCCGGATGCCGGTGACGCCCGACGGGTCGCCGATGACTTCGTCGAGCGTCGAATTCCATTTGATCGTGCCGATGCCGGCCTTTTCCTTTTCGAAGAGCTTGTCCTGCAGAATCTTCTCGCCCCTGAACTTGTCGCGGCGATGGACGACGGTGACGTGGCTCGCGATGTTGGCAAGATAGAGCGCTTCCTCGACCGCCGTGTTGCCGCCGCCGACGACGGCAACGGGTTTCTTGCGGTAGAAGAAACCGTCACAGGTGGCGCAGGCCGAGACGCCGCGCCCGGCAAACGCTTCTTCGGAAGGCAGGCCGAGATACTGCGCCGAAGCGCCGGTGGCGATGATCAGCGCGTCGCAGGTATAGGTCCCGGCATCGCCGATCAGCGTGAAGGGCTTTTCTCTGAGCTTCGCCGTATGAATGTGGTCGAAAATGATTTCGGTCTCGAAGCGCCTGGCGTGCGCTTCGAAGCGCGCCATCAGGTCGGGACCCTGGACGCCGTCGGCATCGGCCGGCCAGTTATCGACCTCGGTCGTCGTCATCAGCTGGCCACCTTGCGCGAGGCCCGTCACCAGCACGGGTTTCAGGTTGGCGCGCGCGGCATACACTGCCGCCGTGTAACCGGCCGGGCCCGAGCCCAAGATGAGGAGGCGGCAATGGCGAGTCGTTTGGGTCATTTTTTTCTCTTGTCGTCAAAATGAGCGGAAATTATAACCGGCAATTGCCGCGCTCGACCGCGGGCGCGGCCCTGAACTGCCTTATAATCACGCGGCAAGCCATTGAAATAATGGCGCATTGGGAAAGCCGCCACGGCGCGCAATCGACGATCTGCGCTGTCCATGGAGCGGACATGGCCGCATCTGGCATATCGCCGGCCTTGCGCCGGCTATAATCCGTGCTTGCAGCCTTCAATGACCAACCGTCGATGACTTCATTTCCGAAAACCGCGGGCCGCGGCATTGCCCCGCCCGAAGCGCCGAGCCCGCTGCCCGAGAAAATTGCGCTCGTGCTGCAGGAATCGCGCTGGCTCGCGCTCATCGTCGTCGCCGCTTTTCTCGGTCTTGCGCTCGCCGGCTACCACCGCGCCGATCCCGGCTGGTCGCACGCGGTCGCCGCTGCGCAGGTGCTGAATCCGGCCGGTCGCGGCGGCGCCTGGCTCGCCGATCTGCTGCTCTACGTCTTCGGTCTTTCGGCCTGGTGGCTCGTCGTTTTCCTCGTCGGGCTCGTCTGGTGGGGCTACCGGCGCCTCGACGCGGTGCGCACACTCCGCGCGGCGGACCGCCGTCCTTTCTATATCGCTGTCGCCGGCTTTGTCGTCCTGCTCGTCGCCAGCAGCACGCTCGAGGCGCTGCGCTTTTATACGCTCAAGGCGCCGCTGCCGCTGTCTCCGGGCGGCGTCCTCGGTGTCGAGATGGGCGCGCTCAGCGTGCGCTATCTCGGCTACACCGGCGCGACGCTGACCATGATCGCGCTCTTCGCGCTCGGCTGGAGCGTCTTCTCGGGCATGTCGTGGCTCTCGGCCGCCGAAGCCTTCGGCGCGCTCGTCGAAAACTCGATCGCCGGCGTGCGCGGCCTTGCCGACCGCTGGCAGGACCGGCGCATCGGCCGCGAAGTCGCGCGCGAGCGCGAGGAGATCGTCGAGGACGAAAAAAAGAGGGTCGAGACGCAGGCGCCGCTCTTCATCGAGACGCCCGAGCCCCAGCCTGCGCGTTCGCCGAAAGCCGAAAAGCGCATCGAGCGCGAACGCCAGGTGCCGCTCTTCCCGGAAGCCGTCGAAGGCGGCCTGCTGCCGCCGCTGCACCTGCTCGAGCCGGCGTCGGCGCAGACCGACCGCGTCAGCCCCGAGAGCCTCGAATACACTTCGCGCCTGATCGAGCGCAAGCTCGGCGACTTCGGCGTCCAGGCGACGGTCCTTGCCGCTTACCCGGGGCCGGTGATCACGCGCTACGAAATCGAGCCCGCGGTCGGCGTCAAGGGCGCGCAGATCGTCAACCTCTCGAAGGACCTCGCGCGGGCGCTGTCGATGGTCTCGGTGCGCGTCGTCGAGACGGTGCCCGGCAAGTCGTGCATGGCGCTCGAGCTGCCGAACGCCAAGCGGCAGATCGTCCGCCTCTCCGAAATCATTTCGAGCGGCGCCTACCACGACATGAACGCGCCGCTCGCGCTGACGCTCGGCAAGGACATCGGCGGCCATCCGGTCGTCGTCGACCTCGCGAAGATGCCGCACCTGCTCGTCGCCGGCACCACCGGCTCGGGCAAGTCGGTCGGCATCAACGCGATGATATTGTCATTGCTGTACAAGTCCGAGCCCGACAAGGTTCGCCTCATCCTCGTCGATCCGAAGATGCTCGAGCTCTCGATCTACGAAGGCATTCCGCACCTGCTTGCGCCGGTCGTCGTCGACATGCGGCAGGCCGCCAACGCGCTCGCCTGGTGCGTCGGCGAAATGGAGTCGCGCTACAAGCTGATGTCGGCGCTCGGCGTGCGCAACATCGCGGGCCTTAACCATCGCATCAAGGATGCCGCGAAGAGCGGCGGCAAGCTTTCCAACCCGCTGTCGCTGACGCCCGAAGCGCCCGAGCCGCTCGAGACGATGCCGCACATCGTCGTCGTCATCGACGAGCTCGCCGACCTCATGATGGTCGCCGGCAAGAAAGTCGAGCAGCTCATCGCGCGCCTCGCGCAAAAAGCACGCGCCGCCGGCATCCATCTGATCCTGGCGACGCAGCGGCCGTCGGTCGACGTCATCACCGGCCTGATCAAGGCCAACATTCCGACGCGAATGTCATTCCAGGTCTCGTCGAAAATCGATTCGCGCACGATCCTCGACCAGATGGGCGCCGAAGCGTTGCTCGGCCAGGGCGACATGCTCTACCTCGCCCCCGGCACGGGTTATCCGACGCGCGTGCACGGCGCTTTTGTCGCCGATGAGGAGGTTCACCGCGTCG
>CAZALA010000251.1:0-4292 GCA_964485725.1 uncultured Propionivibrio sp.
TATTCGTGCGGTTGATATTGGCCGTGAGTTTCCGCAAGGCCTGGCTCATCAGGCGGGCCTGCAGGCCGGGCAGCGAATCGCCCATCTCGCCTTCGATTTCGGCTTTCGGCACGAGCGCCGCGACCGAGTCGATGACGACGACGTCGACGCCCGCCGAGCGCACCAGCATGTCGGTGATCTCGAGCGCCTGTTCGCCGGTATCGGGCTGCGAAATCAGGAGGTCATCGAGGTTCACGCCGAGCTTTTGCGCGTACGAGGGGTCGAGCGCGTGTTCGGCGTCGATGAAGGCGGCGGTGCCGCCGAGCTTTTGCATTTGCGCGATCACCTGCAGCGCCAGCGTCGTCTTGCCCGACGATTCGGGCCCGTAGATTTCAACGACGCGGCCGCGCGGCAGGCCGCCGATGCCAAGCGCAATGTCGAGTCCGAGCGAGCCCGTCGACACGACCTGAATGTCGTTGTAGACCGAGCCGTCGCCCATCTTCATGATCGAGCCCTTGCCGAACTGCTTTTCGATCTGGGCGAGGGCTACCGCGAGTGCCTTTGCTCTGTTGTCGTCCATTGCGTTTCCTTTGGTCTCAAGTGCGCTGATTATCTCATGTTCGACGCGGCACAACGGGGATTAAGCATGCCTTGTGCCGAGCCTTGTCAGACCCGCGCGGCGCTTGCCGCGCGCGGGCTCAGGCGAGTTGATGCGCGGCTCGCGCGAGCAGGCCGGCGAGCGCGAAAGCGACCGCTTGCGCGCGCACTGCGGCGCGGTCGCCGGAAAAGTGGCAGGTCGCGACCTCGATCCCCGCCTGCGCTCGCGCCCACGCGAAACAGACGGTGCCAACGGGCTTTTCCGGCGATCCGCCGGCAGGCCCGGCGATCCCGGTAATTGCCACCGCCCACTGCGCGTGGCTGTGGGCGAGCGCGCCGCTCGCCATTGCGGCGGCGGTCGCTTCGCTGACCGCGCCATGCGCGGCAAGCGTCGCGGCGGGAACGCCGAGCATCTCGCTCTTGGCGGCGTTCGAGTAAGTGACGAAGCCGCGCTCGAACCAGTCCGAGCTGCCGGCGATCGCCGTTGCGCATTGCGCGAGCCAGCCGCCGGTACACGATTCGGCGCTTGCCAGGCGCTCACCGTTGGCGACGAGGAGCGCGCCCACCCTGGCAGCGAGCGCCTCGAGCGCAGCCTGGTCGAAGGCGCTCATGAAAAGACGGCGCGCGCGAGCGCGAGCAGGGCGAGCGTATAAGCGCCGGCGATCAGATCGTCGGTCATCACGCCGAAGCCGTTCTTCATTTCGTCGAAAAAGCGCGCCGGCTGCGGTTTGACGATATCGAAGAAACGGAAAGCGAAGAACGCGGCCGCCTGCCAGAGCAAACCCGCCGGGCACAGGAAGAGGACCATCCAGAAAGGCACGACCTCGTCCCAGACGATCGCGCCGTGGTCGGTGACGCCAAGATCGGCGCCGGTCTTGTGCGCCGCGAGGACGCCGGCGATAAAGCTCGCAACGAGAAAGACCGCGAAAGCGACTTCGCTCATCCAGGGCCGCAGCAGCGGAAAAGTCGCCCAGGCGAACAGCGTCCCGAAAGTGCCAGGCGCGAGCGGCGAGAGACCGCTGCCGAAGCCGCAGGCGATGAGGTGCGCCGGATGCGCAAAGAGAAAGCGCAAGGACGGCGGATTACTCTTGATCTTGATCAAAATGATCGAACCCCCGCTGAGTCATGGGTTTTGCCTTGCCGTTTGCGTCGAGGACGCGCACGCTGCCCTCGCTGGCCTCCGGCGAGCTCATCGCGAGCATGCGGCCGATCCGCGTCAGTGGCAGGTCGAGCGCGGCGGAGAGCGCGGCGAGCGCTGCGCGTGCGCCGGGCAAGGCCGTGAAGACGATTTCGTAATCGTCGCCGCCGGCGAGCTGGCAGCGCCGGGCGAGCGTTGCGTCCACGCCCGCGGGCAGCGCCGGCAACAGCGCTTCTGAGACCTCGGCGTCGAGCCGCGAGCGTTCGGCGATGTGGCCAAGATCGGCGAGAAGGCCGTCGGAGACGTCGATCGCGGCATGCGCGAGCGCGCCTTCGCGCAGCGCGAGGCCAAGTTCGACGCGCGGCGACGGTTTCTGCAGCGCGGCGATGCAAGTGCCGGCAAGCGGCGCCGGCAGCCGCGTCTCGCCGATCAGCTCGGCGAGGCCGAGCGCGGCAAGGCCCGGCGTCCCCGAGACCCAGACATCGTCGCCCGGCTGGGCGCGGTCGCGGCGCAGCGCCGAGCCGGGCGGCAGTTCGCCGATCGCGGTCAGGCACAGGTTCAAGGGCCCGCGCGTCGTATCGCCGCCGACAAGATCGACGCCATAGCGCTGCGCGCAGGCAAAAAGGCCGTCGCTCAGCGCCGCGATCCAGGCGGCGTCAGCCTGCGGCAGGCTGCCGGCAAGCAGCACCCAGCGCGGCCGGGCGCCCATCGCGGCAAGGTCCGAGACATTGACCGCGAGGCTCTTCCAGCCAAGCTCAAAGGGGTCGGTGCCGTCGAGAAAATGCGTCCCGGCGACGAGCATGTCGGTCGTGATCGCAAGCTCCATCCCGGGCGCCGGCGCCAGCAGCGCGCAGTCGTCCCCCGGCCCCAGCACCGCCTGCGGCGTCGGCCTCACGAAATAGCGCGAAATGATGTCGAATTCTGAAGGCATGTCAAAAAAGATTTACCACCAAGTCACCAAGACACCAAGTCACACCAAGAAAATCAAAAGAACCAAAACATTTCTGGCTTTTCTTGGTGAATCTTGGTGCCTTGGTGTCTTGGTGGTTCAAGGTTTTCGTCGGATCACTTGCGCTGTGCCCGCTTGGCTTCGACTTCGACCGGGCGCAGCTTGGCGGCGAGTTTGTCGAGGACGCCGTTGACGTATTTGTGGCCGTCGGTGCCGCCGAAGCCTTTGGCGAGCTCGATCGCTTCGTTGATGATGACGCGGTAGGGCGTCTGCGGGGAATTGGCAAGCTCGTAGGCGCCGGCGAGCAGCACCGACGATTCGACCGGCGAGAGCTCGGCGAAAGGACGGTCGAGGTGCGCCTGCAGCTCGTCGCGCAGCGCCGCGTACTGCGCGAGGACGCCGCGCAGCAGCCCGCAGAAGAACTCGCGGTCGGCCTTCTCGAAACCGGCGCTGTCCCTGATGTGCGCTTCGATCGCCGCTTCGTCGTTGCCCGAGAGCTGCCATTGGTAGAGACCTTGCAGGGCAAATTCGCGGGCGCGCCGGCGCGGCGACTTGGCAGGCTTGGGCGCGCTCTTGACTGCATCTGCTGCGGGCGTTGCTGCGGCCTTCTCGTTCATCACGTGCGATCTCCGAGCGCGCGCAGCAGATTGGCCATCTCGACCGCGGCGCGTGCGCAATCGGCGCCTTTTTGCGCCATGCGGGCGAGCGCCTGGGCATCGTCCTCGCAGGTCAGGATGCCGTTGGCGGTGGGGATGCCGGTATCGAGCTGGACTTCCATCAGCGCGCGGCACGAATCGTTCGCGACCACTTCAAAGTGATAGGTTTCGCCGCGCAGCACCGCGCCGAGCGCGATCAGCGCGTCGTAGCGGTCGCTCTGCGCCATCGTCTGCAGGGTGAGCGGGATTTCGAGGCAGCCGGGGACCGAGGCGATTTCGATGTCGCAATCGGCAACGCCGAGCTTTCTCAGCTCGCCGACGCAGGCGGCGATGAGGCCCTCGCCGATCGCCTGGTTGAAGCGCGCGACGACGATGCCGACGGCAAGGCCGTCGCCTTCGAAGGCCTGGGGATATTCGTGGATCTCTGGAAAGTGCGGCATGTCGGTGGGTTTCTCGCGGGGAACGGGTTGATAAGCTCGCAGCCGGGCGGTCACTGTGACGGCGACCGGGGCTCGACTGAAGATTCGGTTTCGGGGGCGACGTAGCCCGTGACCTCGAGGTCGAAGCCGGTCATGCTCGGAATCCTGCGCGGGCTGGCGAGCAGCTTCATCTTGCGCACGCCGAGGTCGCGCAGGATCTGCGCGCCGATGCCATAGATGCGCGGGTCCCATTTTGACGCCGGCCGCTTGCCCGGTTCGGCTCCCGGCGCCGCTTCGGCGAGCGCGGCGAGGATGTCCTGTCCGGACTCGGCGCGGCGCAGCAGGACGATGACGCCCGATTCGGCGCGCGCCAAGAGGTGCTGCGCGAGGTCAAGCGGAAAAGTGTGGCGACTGCCGGCCGGGTCGAGAAAGTCGAGGACCGAGAGCGGCTCGTGCACGCGCACGAGCGTCTCGCGGTCGGCGCGAATTTCGCCTTTGGCGAGCGCAAGGTGCACTTCGTTGGTCGTGCGGTCGGTCTAGGCGTAAAGCATGAA
>CAZALA010000252.1:0-4292 GCA_964485725.1 uncultured Propionivibrio sp.
GGGGGCTCGAGGTCGTGCGAAGCGCGGTGGATGGTCTGGCTGGCGCGGCGGGCGGCCTTGACCATGATGGTCAGAGCTGGAGGCATGGTGGTCTTTATGAAGTCCGACGGGCGGCGGGTGTTTCCCCCTTGCGCCCGGTTCGTTTGTGGAATCGCGCATTTTATATGAACCCGCCTCCCGCGTCTCAGGCGTCTCTCCCTTCCGACCCTGCGCCGCCCGGCGCGCAGCACAAGCTCGACGCCATTCGCATCGTGCTTTCGCACACCAGCCATCCGGGCAACATCGGCGCCGCAGCGCGCGCGATGAAAACGATGGGCATCTCGCGCCTCTGTCTTGTCAATCCGAGGAAATTTCCCGACCTCGAGGCGAGCGCGCGCGCCGTCGGCGCCGGCGACATCCTCGGGCGCGCGAGCGTCTGTTCGACGCTCGACGAGGCGCTTGCAGGGACGGTTTTCGCGATCGCACTTTCGGCGCGCTCGCGCAATCTCGGTCCCGAGCCGATGTCGGCGCGTGCCGCCGCCAGCGAGGTGCTCGCGCGTGCCGGCGCCGGAGGCGATGTCGCGCTCGTCTTCGGCAACGAGACGGCCGGGCTTGCCAACGCCGAAGTGCAGCGCTGCCAGCGTACCGTCTTCATCCCGACCGACCCGGCCTACAGTTCGCTTAACCTCGGCGCTGCCGTCCAGCTCCTTTGCTACGAACTTCGCCTTGCCGCTTTCGCCGGCCATCCGGCGGCGATCGGCAAAGCCGTTCCATTCTCGTCGCCGCAGGCGACCAACGACGAGGTCGAACGCCTTTATGCGCATCTTGAAAGCGTCATGGTGGCAACGGGCTTTCTCGACCCGCAGCAGCCGCGGCGCCTCTTGCCCAAGCTGCGCCGACTTTTCGGCCGCAGCGAACTTGAGCGCGACGAGGTCAACATCCTGCGCGGCCTGCTCGACGCCGTCGATCGGAAAATCGGCAAGGTCTGAAGCGCCGCGCTCGCGCCGGCAGCGCGCGCGCCAAGATAGCTTGATCGAAATAGTCGGGTATTATACAATCCCCCCTCGACGATCAAGGAGAATCGCTTTCATGTTCAGCCGGCTGCGCGAAGACATCCGTTCGGTATTTGACCGTGACCCGGCAGCGCGCACCGCATGGGAAGTGCTCACCTGCTATCCCGGCGTGCACGCGGTGATCATGCATCGCTGGTCGCACTGGCTCTGGGTTCGCCGGTTGCGCTGGCTCGGTCGTTTCGTTTCGCACGCCGCGCGCTTTTTGACCGGCATCGAGATCCATCCGGGCGCGGTGATCGGCCGGCGCTTCTTCATCGACCACGGCATGGGGGTCGTCATCGGCGAGACCGCGATCGTCGGCGACGACGTGACCATGTACCACGGCGTCACGCTCGGCGGAACGTCGTGGGCAAAAGGCAAGCGGCATCCGACGATCGCCGACGGCGTCGTCATCGGCGCCGGCGCGCAAGTGCTCGGGCCGATCACCGTCGGCGCGGGCGCGAAAGTCGGTTCCAACGCCGTCGTCGTCAAGGACGTTCCGGACGGAACGACGGCAGTCGGCAATCCGGCGCGAATCATCGACGGCGAGCGCGCGCAAAAGCGCGAGGAAAAAGCCGGGCAGATGGGTTTTTCGGCGTACGCGCTTTCGGCGAGCCAGGACGACCCGCTCGCCAAGGCCATCCACGGCCTGCTCGATCACGCCGTCGAGACCGACCGGCGCGTCGATTATCTCGTCAGGCAGCTGGCGAGGACCGGCGCCTGCAGCGAAGACGAATTGCCGACCGCCGACAAGTTCGATCCGACATACTTGAGTAAAATGGTTGACTAATCGGCCGACGAACGGCATAGTTGACAGTATTGATCGGGTATTAACCAGCAGGCAGGAAGCGGAGGCACTATGCGACTGACAACCAAAGGACGTTTTGCGGTGACGGCGATGATCGATGTGGCGCTGCGCAACGGCGACGGGCCGGTGACGCTCGCCGGGATCAGCGAGCGACAGAAGATTTCGCTCTCGTATCTCGAGCAGCTCTTTGGCAAGCTGCGGCGCTCCGGCCTCGTCGACAGCGTGCGCGGCCCGGGCGGTGGTTATTGCCTGGCGCGCCCGACGCGCGAGATGACGGTCGCCGACATTGTTGCCGCCGTCGACGAGAAGTTCGACGCGACGCAGTGCCGGGGCAAGGAGAACTGCAAGGACGACGAGCGCTGCATGACGCACGAGCTGTGGGCGACGCTCAACGCCAAGATGTTCGATTACCTGCGTTCGGTGACGCTTGCCGATCTCGTCGACAGCCAGGCGAGGAATGGCACGCCGGTGAAGACGGTGCGGCGGATGGGGCCGATCGGGCGCGGGCGCCCCTTGTCGGCGGCCGCCTGACGGCGCGCCGAGCGGCAGAAAGCTGAGCGCTTACAAACCCATGTTCGCCCCCGTCTATTTCGACCACAACGCGACGACGCCGCTGCTGCCGGAAGTGCGCGAAGCGATGCTGCCCTGGCTTGGCGAGCAGTTCGGCAACGCCTCGAGCCGGCACGAATACGGCCGCTCGGCGCTGCGCGCGATCGATGCGGCGCGCAGCCAGGTCGCCGCGGCAATCGGTGCGCATGAAAGCGAGATCGTGTTCACGGCGAGCGGCTCGGAAGCGAACAATCTTTTCATCAAGGGCGCTGCCGCCTGTCTGCCGCCGGGTCTGATCGCGGTCAGCGCGGTTGAGCACCCGGCCGTCCTCAGGCCCGCCGAGCAGCTCGTCCGGCGCGGCTGGACGCTCAACCGGCTCGCCGTCGACCGCGACGGCCGCATCGACGAAAGCGCTTATGCGGCGGTCGTCGCGAAAAAGCCGGGGCTCGTCTCGGTGATGCTTGCCAACAACGAGACCGGCGTCATCCAGAACATCGCGCCGCTCGCGACGCAGGCGAAAGCGGTGGGCGCCTGGTTTCATTCCGACGCGGTACAGGCGCTCGGCAAGATCGCGCTCGAATTTCGCGCGCTCAACGCCTGCGGCGTGCACGCGATCAGCCTCTCGGCGCACAAGATCGGCGGCGGCAAGGGCGCTGGCGCGCTCGTCCTCGACAAGCGCGTCGAGCTCGAGCCGCTGATCGCCGGCGGCGGCCAGGAGAGGGGCTTGCGCTCGGGCACCGAGAACGTCGCCGCGATCGTCGGTTTCGGACTCGCCTGCGAAATTGCCGCGCAGCGCCTCGCGGGCACGACGCCGAGGCTGCGCAGCCTGCGCGAAAGGCTCGAAAACGGCGTCGCCGTCCTCGGCGCGACGGTCTTCGGGGCGGCCGCCGAACGCTTGCCCAACACCGTTTATTTCGCCTTGCCCAATATTGAAGGCGAAACCCTCGTCGGTCTGCTCGATCGCGCCGGTTTCGCGCTTGCCAGCGGATCGGCGTGCGCGAGCGCCAAGACCGGTCCCTCGCACGTGCTCGAAGCGATGGCGGTGGCGCCCGATCTTGCGCGCGGCGCGGTGCGCGTGAGCCTGGGGCTCGCCAATACGCCGCAACAGGTCGATAATTTTCTGTTCGCCCTGCAAACCGTCGTGAAAAAACTGCAGCGATTGACCGCGCTCGCGGTCTGAACCAATAAGGAGGAAAAAATGCTCAAGCTGCCCATCTATCTCGACTACTCGGCGACGACGCCGGTCGATCCGCGCGTTGCCGCAAAGATGATTCCCTTTCTTTGCGAAGACTTCGGCAACCCCGCTTCGCGCTCGCACGCTTTCGGCTGGACCGCCGAAGCCGCCGTCGAGGAAGCGCGCGAGGAAGTCGCGCGCCTCGTGAACGCCGACCCGAAAGAAATCGTCTGGACCTCGGGAGCGACCGAATCGAACAACCTCGCGCTCAAGGGCGCGGCGAACTTCTACTCGGGCAAGGGCAAGCATGTCATCACCGTCAAGACCGAGCACAAGGCGGTTCTCGACACCTGCCGCGAGCTCGAGCGCCAGGGTTTCGAAGTCACTTACCTCGACGTGCGCGAAAACGGCCTCGTCGATATCGAGGTCTTCAAGTCGGCCTTGCGGCCCGATACGATTCTCGTCTCGGTGATGTTCGTCAATAACGAAATCGGCGTCATCCAGCCGATCGCCGCGCTCGGCGAGATCTGCCGCGAGAAGGGCATCCTCTTTCACGTCGACGCGGCGCAGGCGACCGGAAAAGTGGACATCGACCTGGCCGCGCTGAAAGTCGACCTGATGAGTTTTTCGGCGCACAAGACCTATGGCCCGAAAGGCGTCGGCGCGCTCTACATCCGGCGCAAGCCGCGCGTCCGCCTCGAGGCGCAGATGCACGGCGGCGGCCACGAGC
>CAZALA010000253.1:0-4265 GCA_964485725.1 uncultured Propionivibrio sp.
TCGGGCCCAAGGTCACCTTGACCGCGTCGGCCAGGATGTTCACGCCTTCAACCATGCGGGCGCGCGCGGAATCGCCAAATTTAACGTCTTTTGCTGCCATAGTGTTGCTCCTGATTTCTGTAGGGAGATTGTCCGGATCGTCGATTAGCGCCTGGCGCTGTTACTGTTCGACGACGCCCATAATGTCTTCTTCACGCATGACGAGGAGTTCGTTGCCATCGACCTTGACGGTCTGGCCGGCGTATTTGCCGAACAGGACGCGGTCGCCGACCTTGACGTCCAGGGTGATTTGCTTGCCGTTATCGTCGCGCTTGCCGGGGCCGACCGAAATGACTTCGCCCTGATCGGGCTTCTCGGCCGCCGCATCGGGAATGACGATGCCGGAGGCGGTCTTGCGTTCTTCTTCGAGGCGCTTGACGATCACGCGATCGTGCAAAGGACGGATTTTCATTGAATTCTCCTTGGGTTAAGCAAAGGTTTCTGCCACTTTTGACCAATTCTGCCCGGCCGAGAGGCCGCCAGCGTTATTAGCACTCGCATCTAGCGAGTGCTAATAATAGGGGCGACCCTGCCCGACTTCAAGAGGCGCGGGCGCAAATTTTTTCGCCGCGCGCCGTTTCGCCCGCCAGCGCTCGTCGCCTGCCGTGCTATCTTGGCCGCCGCAATCCATCTGAAAGCACGCAAGAGATGAATCGGGACAAGGCGCCTGAGCTGCCGGCGAGCGAGCGCGGAACGCGGCTGGCGCTGATTTTCGCGCTCGTCGCCGAACGCCTCTCGGCGTATTACGAACACGGCCAGTGGCTGACGATCGCACAGGGGGCGACGCTCTGCGCCGACTGGCTGGCGCGCTCGCGGCGCTCGCTGCCGCTCGCCGAGCGCCGACTCGTCTCGGCGCTTGCCGACGAGATGGCGCGCGCGATCGAAGCGCGCCTGTCGCGCCAGGCGGGGCTTTACACCGCGCATGAAATGATGGAGGCGCTCGACCCCAACCATCCTTCGGAACTTGGCGTCGCGTTGATGGCCGAATGCGAACGCCTGCTCGACCGGCCGCTCTAGCGACAGGCCGGCACAGATTGTCGCAATTCGATACAGCTGAAGCCGCCATCGTGAGCGATCATGAGCGGCTTTTAAAAAAGGAGGCCAGATTGAATGCCCAGGAAAGAGAGACGCTGACCCGCTTCCTGCAGGGGCTCGTGCAGGCGCGCCCCGTCGCCAAGGACGTCGAAGCCGAACGCATGATCCGCGAGAACTGCAACTACCAGCCCGACGCGAGCTATCTGCTCGTGCAGCGCGCGCTCGTCCTCGAGGAAGCGCTGCAGCGGGCGCAGGCCGAAAACGCCGGGCTGCGCGCCGAAGTCGACCGCCTGCGCGCGGGCGCCTCACGCTTTGCCGACGACAACGCCTGGGGCAGCAGCCGCCCTGCGCACGCGGCCGCGCCGGCGCAACCGACGCCCGCGGCGATGCCGGGCGAAGCGCAGCGCGGCTCGGGCATGCTCGGAGCGATGGCCGGAACGGCCGCCGGCGTCGTCGCCGGTTCGCTGCTGTTTCACGGCATCGAGCAGATGATGAGCAGCGCCAAAGGCTCGGGCTTCATCAGCGGCCACGCCGCCTCGGCGCGCGGCGATGACGCCGGGAACGACGCTTTCGCGGCGCGCGACGCCGACGCGGCGAACGACAACGACGGCCTCGCTTCGCTGATGCCCGACGACACCGACCTCGACTCGCTGTAAGCGGCGAGCCCCGCCAGCCTCAGCCGCAGACGAGGCCGGCGGCGGCGCAGACGAGCTGCTTGGCGTAGGCGAGCCCGATCCAGATCCAGAACAGCAGCAGGAAGGCGACGAACGGAATATGCCGGTCGACGATGAGGCGCGGCATGACAAAACGCGTCGCTGCGACGACCGGCCGCGTGATCACGCGAAAGAGCTGGTAGATGACGTTGCGCTCGCGGCTGGCGCCCGCCAGGAGGTAGAGCGCGCCCTGCGCGAGCAGGAACATGCCGGCGACTTCGACGAGCACCCGCGCGATCGTCAGGATTTGTAGTTCGACGTTTGTCATGTATTCTTCCGCACACGTTGAAAGCGCCTGCGCGCAACATTAGCGCAGATCCGGCCGGCTGTGCACAAGTGCACGCTTTCGCCGCTATTCTGGCAAGGAGTGGAGAGCCGATGAACTTCGATGAGATGCGCCATTCGGCGCGGGCCTGGGTCTTCCTCTTCTGCGGCCGCAAGGAAAAGGCGTTTGCCGAATACGCGCTGTGCTTCCGCAACTGGCCGAGCGCCAGGGTCGCGCGCACGCTCGGCGTCATCGCCACCGAAGCCCAGCGCCTTGGCGAAGGCGCGCAGTGGTTCCACGAAGCGGCGAAGCTCGACGCCGGCAGCGCCGAGACCTGGTTCAACCTGGGTTTTGCGCGCGAACGCGACGGCCAGCGCGCCGCGGCGATCGAGGCTTTCTCCGAAGCCGTCCGCCTGCAACCGACCCTCGACCGCGCCTGGTACGGGATGGCGCTCGCGCACGCCGCGCTCGGCCAGCACGCGGACGCTGCCCGCGCGCTCGAGGAAACGGTCAAACTGCAACCGCTGCACGGCGAAGCCTGGTACCAGCTCGGCATGGCGCAGCATCATGCCAACAATCCCGACCGCGTCGCGAAGGTCGCCGCCAGGCTCAGGAGCTTTGAGCCCAAGCGCGCCAACCAGCTCATCCGCGACACGGGTCGCGGCGACCTCGCCCACCTCTACACCGAACTGCCGTTCTGACGCAAAGCGCACCCGCGGCTGCGGGTGCGCTGGTCCGGGCCTCAAGCCGGACGGACGTGCGGGTCGTCGACGATGTTTGGATAACGAACGTGGTCGACGAGCTGCTGCACCTCGATCGACGGCGCCGGAGAAATCAGCGAACCGACGATGACGCCGACAAAGCCGAGCGGGATGCCGAAGATGCCGGCCGAGATCGGGTTGATGTCCCACCACAGCGGCGCATTGACCCCGAAGAACGGATAGGTCATGTACATGTAGTAGGCGCACACGCCAAGCCCCATCACCATGCCGAGGACGGCGCCGAGCTGGTTCGCGCGCTTCCAGAAAATGCCGCAGATCAGCGCCGGGAAGAAGGCCGACGCCGCCAGCGAGAAGGCCGCGCCGACGAGGAACAGGATGTTGCCGGGCTTGAGCGAAGTGACGTAAGCGGCAAGAACGGCGACGACGAGGAGCAGCATCTTGGAAACGAGGATGCGCCGCGTCGTCGAGGCGGTCTGGTCGATCATCTTGTAATAGACGTCGTGCGCCAGCGCGTTGGCGATCGTCAGCAAGAGACCGTCGGCGGTGGACAGCGCCGCGGCAAGGCCGCCCGCGGCGACGAGGCCGGTGATCACGTAGGGCAGGCCGGCGATCTCCGGCGTCGCGAGGACGACGAGGTCGCCGCCGATGACGATCTCGGAAAGCTGCACGATGCCATCGAGGTTGATGTCGGTGATGTTCATCAGCGTCTTGTCGACCGCCGCCCAGTTCGCCGCCCAGGCCGGCAGCGCGGCGAAGGAGGTGCCGACGAGGTTGTAATAGACCTCGTACTTGGCGAGGACGGCGAGCGCCGGCGCCGTGAAGTAGAGCAGGAAGATGAAGAACAGCGACCAGAACACCGAGCGCCGCGCCTCATTGACCGAAGGCGTCGTGTAGTAGCGTATCAGGATGTTCGGCAGCGCGGCGGTGCCGACCATCAGGCAGAGGACGAGGGCGAGGAAGTTCTTCTTGGCGATGCCACGCGCCTTGTCGTCCTTGCCGGCGAACGATTCGGCGTGCGCCTTGACTGGCGCAGCGCGCGCGTTCGCGCCCGATCTGGCCGCGGTCCACGCGGCCTTGGCGGCGGCGACGTCGGCCGGATAGTCGGCGACCGCTTTTTCGGCCGCGGCGATCGCCTTGGCGTCCGGCGCAGCAGCCGCCTTCAGTTCGTCGACCTTCGCCTGCAGCTTCGCTTTTTCGGCGGCGAGGTAGGCAGCGCCGCCCGCCTCGAGCGCCTTGAGCTGCGCGTCGGCGGCCGCGGCGCGTTCGCGAAAGACCGAGCGCACCGATTCCTCCTTGCCGCCGAGCGCGCTCGTCTTGTCGTTGAACTCCTTCTCGATGCCGGTGACTTTCTGCAGCTGGTAGCCATAGATCGCCTGCGGAATCGGCATGCCGGTCTGCTTCACCGACAGCCAGACCACCGGGATCATGTAGGCGATGATCAGGATGATGTACTGCGCCACCTGCGTCCAGGTCACCGCCTTCATGCCGCCG
>CAZALA010000254.1:0-4210 GCA_964485725.1 uncultured Propionivibrio sp.
AGATTTTCCACGACGAGATGATTTCGCTGATGCGCCAGATCATGGGTGGCGAAGTCTCGCCGCTGATGGTCGCGGCGATCCTCATCGGCCTTCGCGTCAAGAAGGAGACCGTCGGCGAGATCGCGGCGGCGGCGCAGGTCATGCGCGAAATGTCGACGCGGATCACCGTCGCCGGAGTCGTCGATAGCGCGCGCTTCGTCGACATCGTCGGCACCGGCGGCGACGGCGCGCACACTTTCAATATTTCGACGGCGTCGATGTTCGTCGCCGCGGCGGCCGGCGCCAAGGTCGCCAAACACGGCGGGCGCAGCGTTTCGTCGAGTTCGGGCAGCGCCGACGTGCTCGAGGCGCTCGGCGCGAATATTCAGCTGACGCCGGCGCAGGTCGCCGAATGCCTCGCGAAGACGGGGATCGGCTTCATGTTCGCGCCCAACCACCACACGGCGATGAAGAACGTCGCGCCGGTGCGCCGCGAAATGGTCGTGCGCACCATCTTCAACATCCTGGGGCCGCTGACCAACCCGGCCGGCGCGCCGAACACGCTGCTCGGCGTTTTCCATCCCGACCTCGTCGGCATCCTCGTTCGCGTCATGCAGCGCCTCGGCGCCGAGCACGTGATGGTCGTTTATGGCAAGGACGGCATGGACGAAATCTCGCTCGGCGCGGCGACGATGGTCGGCGAACTGAAGGACGGCGTCGTTCGCGAATACGAGATTCACCCCGAGGACTTCGACCTGCAGATGTCTTCGAACCGCAGCCTGCGCGTCGGCGGCGCGGCCGAATCGCAGGCGATGGTCTGCTCGGCGCTCGAGAACCTTCCCGGCACGGCGCGCGAGATCGTCGTCCTCAACGCCGGTACCGCGCTTTACGTTGCCAACGTCGCCGAGTCGATTCCGCACGGCATCGAGCTTGCCCGCGCGGCGATCGAGAGCGGCGCGGCGCGCGCCAAGCTCGACGAGTTCGTTCGTTGCACGCAAAGTTTTTCGGCATAATTCGGGAACAGGCGCCAGGAGCGCAGCTGTGCTGCGCCTTTTTTCACCGGATCACCGAAAGGAGCCTCGCATGCCCCTGCCGAAAACCGTTAACAGCTTCGACGCCGCCACCTATCTCGCTTGGGAAGCAACGCAGCCGGGCCGCAACGAATATATCGCCGGCGAAGTTTTCGCGATGGTCGGCGTTCGGCAATCGCACAATACGGCCACCCTGAACCTCGCAGCGGCGCTGCGGCGCGAGCTCAAGGGCAGCCCCTGTCGCGTCTTCATCGAATCGGTGAAGACCCGGATCGAAGCGGCCGACTGTTTCTTTTATCCCGACGTCGTCGTCAGTTGCGATCCGCGCGACCGTTCGACACCCGAGTACCTGAGCCATCCCGTGCTCGTCGTCGAAGTGCTTTCCGAGTCGACAGCGGCGTTCGATCGCGGCGCCAAGTTCGCCGCCTACCGCAAGCTCGAAAGTTTGCGCGACTACGTATTGATCGACGTGGCGGCGCAGCGCGTCGAGGTTTTCCGCCGCAACGCCGAAAACCACTGGGTGCTATACGACTACGGTGCCGGCGAGCGGGTCGAGCTCGCCTCGCTGGCGCTCAGTCTTCCCGTCGACGAGTTGCTCGACGACACCGCCGAACCTCTGCCAGACACGCGCTTGCCGGCGGCCGCTGCAAGCCCCGAAGCCATCATGAAAGACCAGCCGTGAGCGATATTCTCAACAAGATCCTGGCGGTCAAGCGCGAAGAAGTCGCCGCTGCGGTCGCCGCCAAGCCGCTTGCGGCGCTGCGTGCCGAAGCCGAGGCGCAGATGCCGGCGCGCGATTTCGTCGCGGCGATCCGCGCCAGAATCGATGCCGGCCTGCCCGCGGTGATCGCCGAGGTGAAGAAGGCGAGCCCGTCAAAAGGCGTGCTGCGGGCCGATTTCCGGCCGGCCGAAATCGCCGCCGATTATGCTGCCAACGGCGCCGCCTGCCTGTCGGTGCTGACCGATCGCGGTTTCTTCCAGGGATCGACCGCCTACCTGCAAGCGGCCCGCGCCGCGTGCGCGCTGCCGGTGCTGCGCAAGGACTTCATCGTCGATCGCTATCAGATCTTCGAGGCGAGGGCGATGGGCGCCGACGCCATCCTGCTCATCGCCGCCGCGCTCAAGCTGTCGGCGCTGCTCGATTTCGAGGCGGTCGCCACGAGCCTCGGCCTTTCCGTGCTCGTCGAAGTGCACAACGCCGCCGAGCTTGAGCTCGCCCTGGCGCTCGAAACGCCGCTCGTCGGCGTCAATAACCGCAACCTGCGCACTTTCGAAGTGAGCCTGCAGACGACGCTCGAGCTGCTGCCGGCGATCCCCGCAGAGCGCATCGTCGTCACCGAAAGCGGCATTCTGACGACGGCCGACGTGCAGCTGATGCGCGCGCACAAGGTCGATGCCTTTCTCGTCGGCGAAGCTTTCATGCGCGCCGAACACCCGGGGGCAGCGCTCGCCGGGCTTTTCGCTTTCTGAAGCGCCGGCTTTTTCCCGCCGGCGGCAGGCAAAGCCTTGCCAATCAAGGCACTGCCGCCAAATGCGAGCCCCTTGTTGCAATTACACAACAGAGACCGGCGGCAAGCTTGCGAATTGAGTCGTCGAGGTTGCCCTTGCCTTGTCGCTTTGCGATCATTCGTCCAGCTTCTCATCAATGAGAGGTCCAGTTTGGTGGCACCGTCAAAAGCGCCGCCGACCTTAAACCTAGAGGAGATTCACAAATGCAAAAGAAAGTTATTGCACTGGCTATCGCCGGTCTGGCCTCGGGCGTTGCTTTCGCCCAGTCCAACGTGACCGTGTATGGCGCAGCTGACGTGGGCTACACGTACAGCAAGAGCGACGCTAGCAGCATCGCTGGCGGCGGCGACTACAAGTTCAGCGGCATGAAAGACGGCGTCGACAACGGCATCAACGGTTCGCGCGTCGGCTTCAAGGGTGAAGAAGCTCTTGGTAACGGCCTCAAGGCAATCTTCCTGACCGAATTCCGCGTCAATGTGAATAACGGCGACCAGACGCAACTTACGCGTCAATCGTACGTTGGTCTGTCCAGCGCCAAGATGGGCACGCTGACCTTCGGCCGTCAGTACAGCGCCGCTGGCGACGTGTACGCGAACAGCAACTCGAACTCCGTCGTCACGATCATGCCGGTCAACGTCTTCCAAGGTCAGGGCGGCAGCCAGATCGTCAGCGCCGGCGGCAATGCGCGTCAATCGAACGCGATCAAGTACGTCAGCCCGACCTACTCCGGTTTCACGGGCCGCGTCAGCTACGCCTTCAGCAACAACGCCAACACGACGTCGGCTGCTTCCGCTGCCGTGCGTGACGAAGCTGAATACAGCGACAACGGCCGTTGGGCTGCATCGCTGGACTACACCAACGGTCCTTTGAACGTTGATGTGATCATCGCCAAGACCTCGAACGCTTACACGACGAACGCGACGACCGGCTTCTACGGTGGTGGCACGCCGGCTGGTGTCACCAGCACGCCGTTCAACAACGTCGACGCGCAGCAAGGCAAGGACATCGACGAATGGTACGTCGGCGGCGCTTACGACTTCAAAGTCGTGAAGGTCTATGGCGGTTATCAGCAAATGAAGAACAAGAACGACCGCTTGATCGACATCACCAAGTCGAAGATGTGGCAAGTCGGCCTGTCCGCTCCTCTGGGCAACGGCAAGCTGGTTGCTGAATACGCCGACATCGGCTTCGAGCAAAGCAACCAGGTTGCGGCTCTCGAGCAAGACGGTCACAACAAGGGCTACGGCGTCGGCTACATCTATGACCTGTCGAAGCGCACCAGCCTGTACGGTTTCGTTTCGTCGCTCAAGTATGACAGCGATACGGCAACGACGACCGGCCTGGCCAATGGCATCCCGGCTGTTGGCGGCGCGAGCCCCGGCACGGCAGCTGCTGGCGAGCGTCAGACGAACGTTTCGGTTGGTCTGCGTCACCTGTTCTAATCCGACTTCGGTCAGATTCGAAAGAGAACGGGAGCTTCGGCTCCCGTTTTTTTATGTCCGTTTTTTGCGCACCGCGGGAAATTGGGCGCAAGAACCGAAGGGTCCCCCAGGGGAATTTCCTTCGGAGCACATTGCACCGTCAGTCTCCGGGCTCGAGTGCGGGGGCGCCGCGCTCGCGCAAGCTATCGGATCACTGCGTCATCCACTTGAGCGGCAGCATGACGATCTGCGGGAAGACGACGAGCAGGA
>CAZALA010000255.1:0-4205 GCA_964485725.1 uncultured Propionivibrio sp.
GCTTGAACGGCAGGGAGACCATGACCGGCGACATCATCATCATGCCCATCGACATGAGGACGCTGGCGACGACCATGTCGATGATCAGAAACGGTATGAAGATGATGAAGCCGATCTGGAAAGCGGTCTTGAGTTCGCTCGTGACGAAGGCCGGGATCAGCACGCGCATCGGAATGTCGTCGGAGGTCTCGAGCTTGGGCAGCTTGGCGAGGCGCGCGAAGAGGCCGATGTCGGCTTCGCGCGTCTGCTTCAGCATGAAGGCGCGCACCGGTACGGCGCCGCGGTCGACGGCCTGGACGAAGCTGATGCGGTTTTCCGAGAGCGGCAGATAGGCGTCGCTGTACACCCGGTCGAGCACCGGCGACATGATGAAGAAGCTCAAGAAAAGCGCGAGGCCGATGAGGATCTGGTTGGGCGGCGAAGTCTGCGTGCCGAGCGCGTGCCGGAGCAGCGAGAGCACGATGATGATGCGCGTGAAGCTCGTCAGCATCAAGAGCGCGGCCGGAATGAAGGTGAGCGCGGTGAGCGTGATCAGCGTCTGCACCGAGAGCGAATAGGTCTGGCTGCCGCCTGGCCCCGGCGTGCTCGTGAGCGCCGGCAGACCGCCTTGGGCGAAAGCGGTGAGCGAAGCGAAGAGCATCGCGACGAGCGCGAAGCGGACGAGCCGGCTCAATGGCGAGGCGCGCTTAGCGGCTTTCATTGCGCCGCTCGGTCATCTGCCGCAGCCATTGGCTGAAGGATTTGTCGCCGGGCGCGCTCGTCGGAATGCTGCCCTTGGCGAGCGTGTGCAGCGTCTTGATCTGGCCGGGAACGATGCCGACGACGAGCCAGGTGTCGTCGATTTCGATGAGCACGATTCTTTCCCGCGTCGACAGCATGAGGCCGCCGACGACGCGCATCGGTCCGCTGTTGCCGAAGCCGCGGCCGCCGTTCACCTTGCGCAGCAGATAGGCGGCGCCGAAGAGGATGCCGATGATCACGACCAGGCCGACGAGCATTTGCATCAGCGCCGAAGTCGACACGCCCGGCACCTCGGCGACGGCGGCCTGGGCGCAGGCCGAACCGGCGAGCAGGGCGCAACTCGCTGCGCAGCAAAGGCGGAAGTGATCTCGAAGCAATTGAGTGGCCGGTGGCTGTTCTGGCCGCTATCTTAAAGCATGCGCGCCTGCGGCGAAACCCGAAAAGCGAAAGGCGAAAGGCGAAAGGCCAAAGGCGAAAGGCGAACCACCAAGTCACCAAGAGCACCAAGCTGCACCAAGAAAAACGACTGGTTCGTCTTGGTGGTACTTGGTGCCCTTAGTGTCTTGGTGGTGGATTTGTCTTTGCCGCGGCCTCAGCGCCCGATTTTGCGCATGCGCTCGGAGGGCGTGATGATGTCGGTGAGGCGGATGCCGAACTTCTCGTTCACGACGACGACTTCGCCCTGCGCGATCAGCGTGCCGTTGACAAAGACGCTCATCGGTTCGCCGGCCATCGCGTCGAGTTCGACGACCGAGCCGTGCGCGAGCTGCAGCAGGTTCTTGATCGTGATCTTGGTGCGCCCGAGTTCGACGGCGATCTGCACCGGGATGTCGAGGATCATGTCGAGCTCGTTCATCATCGATGCTTTGCCGGCGGTCTCGCCGAAAGCGGGGAAGATCTGCGCCGGTTGCGCGACCTCGCTGCTTGCCTGTTCGGCCATCGCGGCGGCCCAGTCGTCTTCGACGCTCGTCCCTGCGGCGGTTACGTTGTCGTCAGCCATTGTTTTCTCCAAGCGCAGCGTCTTCGTTTTCCAGCGTTACGAAACGGTCGACCTTGAGCGCGTACTGGCCTCCCTGCTGACCGTAGGTGCATTCCATCAAGGGCACGTCGTCGACGCTCGCGACTATCCTCTCGGATATGTTGAGCGGGATGACGTCGCCGGTTTTCATTTTCAGGATCTCGCCGAGGGTCATCGTCGCCGTCGCGAGCTGCGCGACGATCTCGACTTCGGCGTCCTTGAGCTGCTTGCGCAGCATGACGATCCAGCGGCGGTCGGTCGACAGCTGATCGCTCTGCATCGAGCTGTAGAGCAGGTCGCGGATCGGTTCGACCATCGAGTACGGGAAGCAGATGTGCATGTCGGCCGCGGTGCCGCCGAACTCGAGCGAAAAAGTCGTCGAGATGACGATCTCGGAGGGCGTTGCGATGTTTGCGAACTGCGAGTTCATCTCCGAGCGGATGTATTCGAAGTTGACGTGGTAGACGGGTTTCCACGAACGCGAATATTCGTTGAAGACGACGTTGAGCAGGCCCTGGATGATGCGCTGCTCGGTCGCGGTGAAGTCGCGTCCTTCGACGCGCGTGTGGAAGCGGCCGTCGCCACCGAACATGTTATCGACGACGAGAAAGACGAGGTTGGGATCGAAGACGAAGAGCGAAGTGCCGCGCAGCGGCTTGGCGGCGACGAGATTGAGGTTGGTCGGCACGACGAGGTTGCGGATGAATTCGCTGTACTTCTGGACGCGGATCGGTCCCACCGAAATCTCGGTCGTGCGGTGCATGTAGTTGAAGAGGCCGATGCGCAGATAGCGGGCAAAGCGCTCATTGATGAGCTCGAGCGTCGGCATGCGGCCGCGCACGATGCGCTCCTGCGTGCCGAGGTTGTAAAGGCGAACGCCGCCCTCGCTCTCATCGACGACCTCGGGCTCGTCGGTTTCCCCGGTGACGCCCTTGAGCAGTGCGTCAACTTCGTCCTGGGAAAGAAAATCGGTGGCCATCGCGGATTACTGGATGATGAAGGACGTAAAAAGGACTTCCTTGACCGGGGGCTCTTCGGATTTGCCCTTGTCGGCGCCTTCGAGGATGTCGTTGATCAGGTCGCGAATCTCGTTGGCAAGCGTCTCCTTGCCCTCGCGCGAGAGGATCTCGGAGGCCTTCTTGCTCGACAGCAGCATGACGACGTTGTTGCGCAGCTTGGGCGTATACATCTTGAGGCGGTCGCCGATGTGCGAATCAATCACCTCGACCGACATCATGAGTTGCAGGAACTGGTCGCCCGTTTCCGGGATCAGGTTCACGGTGAAGGCGTCGAGCGCGACATAGACGGGCGCCGTTTCCTTGCCGGCTTTCTTGACGACCTTGGTTTTTTCGCCGGCGCCGTCGGCTTCATCGCCATCCGGGTTGGCACGCCCCTTCATCAGGAAGAAAGCGGCGGCGCCCGCGACCACGACGACGAGCAGCGCCGCGACAATGATGATGATGAGTTTCTTGCTCGTTCGCGGCGGCGCGACGGCGACGGAGGCACTATCCGCGCCGCCTGCTTCTGCCTTGGCTTCCTTGGCCATCTCTTGAAAATCCCCCGTGTTATCGGCCTTTCCCTGGCCCAGTTGTCCGGCTTGCCGCGTTTGCCGCGGTCAGCGCGATCACTGCGCTCGCTGCGCTTCAGGCAAAAGTATCGACGAGTCCGTTGCCGCTCCAAGCGGTCGACGAACGGCCCGGCAGCGCGACGCCTGCATCGGCTGCCAGTATAGCCTTATCACCCGTGAAACGGGACCTGCCTTGCCCGCCATCATCGCTCGCGGCCGGCTGCCTGAACGATTCGGCGCTGACGTTGGTTTGTCCGAGGTTGATGCCGGCGCTCGCGAACATTTCCTTCAGTCGCGGCAAGGCGGTTTCGATCGCCTCGCGAACTTCGGCGTTGGCCGAGAAAAATGACGCCGTCGCATGGCCCTTGTCGAGGTTCATCGAGATTTCGATCGGCCCCATTTGCGGCGGATTGATCGTCAGCTGCGCCGCCTGCCGGTCGTTCGTTGCAAACCAGACGACTTTCTGTGAGAAATCGCCGGCCCAGGCCGGATCGCGCAGTGGCGTCGGCAGCGAAGTGGCGCTCTCGCGAGGCGCGGCGCTCACCTTGGCTGCGGCAGCGGCGGCAGTGCTGCCCGCCGGGTTTGCCGACGCATCGCTCGCCGCCGCGGAGACTTCCGCCTTGAGCTCGCTTGCCGTCGCGGCATTGGCCGCATTTGCCGCCTTCGCCGCGGATTGGGCGTTCGCGGCAATTATTGCCGGTTGTTCGGCGGCGACACCCGTTGGCAGCGCTTCGTCGCCGGCGGCCGCCGGCAGCGGCGCTGGCGCCTGCGCGAGCGGCTGTTCGCCGGCCTTGCCGATCACCGCGCCGTCGGTCGCTTTGCCGGGCGCGCCAGGCGCCGCAAGGTCGGCCGCGGCGAGCGCTTTCGCGTCGCCCGCCG
>CAZALA010000256.1:0-4154 GCA_964485725.1 uncultured Propionivibrio sp.
CGGCCAATGATGGTGGTTAGCGAGACCACCAGGGCGCTGGGCGAGCTCGGCATCTGGGTTCGCCTGCATTACGTCTATCCGTATCCCAGCGTCGATGCGCTCTTGCCGCTGATGGCCGAAGGCAGGATCCTGCCTTACCTCGACGTCCCCTTTCAGCACGCCAATGCGCGCATCCTCAAGGCCATGAAGCGGCCGGCGAGCGCCGAAAACAATTTGCAGCGGATCAAGGCCTGGCGCGCCGTCTGCCCGGACATTACCTTGCGCGGCACCTTCATCACCGGGTTTCCCGGCGAGACCGAGGCCGAGTTCGAGGAACTCCTCGAGTTCATCGGGGAAGCGCGGCTCGACCGCGTCGGCTGTTTTGCCTATTCGCCGGTCGATGGCGCCGCCGCGAACCAGATCCCCGGTGCCGTTCCCGAGGAAGTGCGCGAAGACAGGCGCCGGCGCCTGATGGAATTGCAGGAAGACATTTCGGCCGACCTGCTCGCGGCGAAGATCGGCAGCGAAATCACGGTTCTCGTCGACGCGGTCGATGACGAGGGAACGATGGCGCGCTCGAGCGCCGACGCGCCCGAGATCGAGGGCCTCGTTTTCATCAACGACTTTTTCGACGCGGAGCCTGGCGATTTCATCCGGGTGCGCGTGGTCGATGCCGACGAACACGATTTGTACGCCGACGCGATCGGCGACCCGGCCTGAGGAGCAGCGGCGTGGCGCAAGACAAGCTGATCGAGCAGTTCATTTCCATTGTCGGCGCCGACAACGTGCTGACGAGTGGCCCTGATATGCACGCCTACCTCGGCGACTGGCGCGGGCGCTATCGCGGTACGGCGCGCTGCGTCGTCAAGCCGGCGAGCACTGCGGAGGTTTCCGCGCTCGTTCGCGCCTGCACCGCGGCCGGCGTCGCGATGGTCCCGCAAGGCGGCAACACGAGCCACTGCGGCGCCAGCATCCCGGATCAGAGCGGCGAGGCGGTGCTCGTGAGTCTTTCGCGGATGAACCGCATCCGCGCGCTCGACGCGGCCAATAACACGCTCACCGCCGAAGCCGGGTGCGTGCTGCAATCGCTTCAGGAGGCGGCCTTCGACGCCGGCCGGCTGTTCCCGCTCTCGCTTGCCGCCGAAGGTAGCTGTCAGATCGGCGGCAACCTGTCGACGAATGCCGGCGGCGTGCAGGTGCTGCGCTATGGCAACGCGCGCGAATTGACGCTCGGCCTTGAAGTCGTTCTGCCGAGCGGCGAAATCTGGAACGGCCTGCGCGGCCTGCGCAAGGACAACACCGGCTACGACTTGAAGCAGCTTTTCATCGGCGCCGAAGGGACGCTCGGCATCATCACCGCCGCGGTCATGAAGCTCTTCCCGCTGCCGCAAGCGACTGTCACCGGCTGGCTCGCGCTGGCCTCGCCGCAAGCCGCGGTGGCTTTGCTCGGCGCGCTGCAGGACGCCTTCGGCGCGATGCTGACCGCCTGCGAACTCGTTTCCGACGTTTCGCTCGCGCTCGTTTTGAAGCACATTCCGGGAACGCAACCGGCGCCGGCGGCAAGCCCCTGGCATCTGCTCATCGAACTGTCGGGGCCTGGTGACGAGAGCGAGCTGCGCCCTTCGCTGGAAGCCTTTCTCGCCCAGGCGATGGAGAAGGGCGACCTTGCCGACGCCGTCGTCGCGCAGAACCTGGCTCAGGCGCGGCGGCTGTGGTCGCTGCGTGAGAGCATCAGCGAGGCGCAAAAGATCGAAGGCGTCAGCATCAAGCACGACATCGCGGTGCCGATTTCGCGCATCGGCGAATTCGTCGAGCGCGCCGACGCGGCCCTGCAGCAGGCGTTTCCGGGAATTCGCATCGTCAATTTCGGGCACCTTGGCGACGGCAATCTGCATTACAACCAGTCGAAGCCGGCGGCCGGCGAAAATGCCGAGTTCATCGCCATGACGCCGCGCGTAAACGAGGTCGTCCACGACATCGTCAGCGAACTGGGTGGCAGCATCAGCGCCGAGCACGGTATCGGCCAACTCAAGCGCGACGAGCTTCTGCGCTACAAGAGCCCGGTCGAGATGGAAATGATGCGCGCGGTCAAGCGCGCTTTTGACCCGCTCGGCCTGATGAATCCAGGCAAGGTCTTATGACGCCATCTCCTTGAGCAAGGCGATTTGCGCCGGCAGGGCGACGGCGTGCAAATCGTAAAGGCTGACCACCGTCTCCCGTGCCTGCGCGCGCATCACCGCGAAAGCAGCAGCTTCGGCGAGCGCTTCGATGACGCGGGCGGCAAGCTCATCGGGCTTGAAAAAATCGACGAGAACGCCGTTTTCGCCGTCGCGGATGACCTCCTCGACCGGCGCGGTGCGCGAAGCGACGACGCAGCAACCCGCCGCCATTGCTTCGAGCAGCGACCAGGAGAGGACGAAGGGGTAAGTCAGATAAACATGCGTCCTCGACACCTGGAGCACTTTCAGAAAGCTCGGGTAGGGCAAGCGGCCGAGGAAATGCACGCGGCCGAGGTCGAGCGATGCGCCAAGTTCATCGAGCATCTGCTCGCGAAACGTCCGGCCCCCTGCGAGCTTCGCCCCGTAACTGACTTCGTCGCCGCCGACAATCAGCACCCGGGCGCGCGGGCGTGCGGCGAGAATCGCCGGCAGGCTGCGCATGAAGCTCGGAAAGCCGCGGTAAGGCTCTAGGTTGCGCGCCACATAGGTGAGAATCTCGTCGCCGGCTGCGCAAGTGATGCCGCCGGGAAGAGACAGGCGGGCAGCGGAATCGGGTCGCACGACGCGGGTATCGATGCCCTCGTGGATCACTTCGAGCATCGGCTGGTAAGGCTTCGGATACCCCGATTTCTGCCAATGCGTCGGACACACGCCGCGGTCGCAGGCCTCGAGGCCGATAAGGTTGCCCAGGTTCTTTGTGCGCACGCGCGGCGCGGTGTCGAAAGTGACCGGCTCGGCAGCGTCGAAAGCGACGTCGGCGCCGCGAGGGCGATAGAAGAACTCAAAATAACCGAGGAGCGGGGCGGACGGAAAAACGTCTTTCAGGTACCAGATCTCTCCCCAGCCGTTATGCCCGACCATGAGGTCCGGGACAAAGCCGGATTTTTTGAGTTCGAGGCTGCAGCGCGCCACCGCTTGCGCGTTCAGGACGCCGGCTTCGGTGTCGCGCAGGTAGCGATGCACGCCTGGCGTGACCTGGCGGTGCGGGTGATAGAGCAGCTTGCGCACACCGGGCAAGGCGACCTCGGCGCGCTGCGTGACAAAGTTCACTTCGTTCCCGGGCAGCCCGCCCAGGTGGCTTGCCAGATGGCGAAATTGGCCCGGGAAATTCTGATGGACGAATAGAAGCTTCATACTCCGCGCATGGATCAGCGGCAACGGTCAGTCGAGATACGCTCAGCGCTTGTACTTCTCTGTGGCGCCGGCGCCTTCAGACATAATGCTATATGAATATTCACGGCACTGCTTGGCCGTTTTCCTCGCAACGACGGACGGACGGGCAAGCTTCAGGAACATCAGGAAGCTGCGAGCCCAAGAGGACCGGGCGATCGGCGCAATGCCGTTCCGGTAGTTGGTGCGATCACAGAAAAGAAAAAGGGCACTTCGGAAGAAGTGCCCTTTTTCGTTCTTAACTGGCGCGCCCGGAGCGATTCGAACGCCCGACCCCTTGGTTCGTAGCCAAGTACTCTATCCAGCTGAGCTACGGGCGCCTGTTTTGAAGACGCGAATTATACAGACGCCGATTGCCGACCTCAAGGCCTGGCTCAATTCTTTTTTTGTCGCCCAAAAATGGCAAAAGAGGTGGACGGGAACTTAGCGACCCCTCGACTTTCTTACGCTCACGTGGGCGACAAGCGCGTTCAGAAAAGATTGAACCAAAGATCGAACTAAAGCTTGACGCTCGCTTTTGGAGTTTGCTATAGTTCGCCCCCTCGCACTTCGGCGCTTATCGGTTTCACCGGATTGCCAAGCAAAAAATGTGCGAGATTGTATTGACGAGGTCGGGAAGATTTTGCTAGAATTCTCCCTCTTCACGGACGCGGGGTGGAGCAGTCTGGCAGCTCGTCGGGCTCATAACCCGAAGGTCACAGGTTCAAATCCTGTCCCCGCAACCAAGTATTACGCTCTTTAAAAACGAGACAATTGATAGGTGTGGGTTCTTGGTCTGGTTGATTA
>CAZALA010000257.1:0-4152 GCA_964485725.1 uncultured Propionivibrio sp.
GCGCCGGGGCGGCGGCGCGGCCGGGGTTGGCGGAGGACCTTCGCCTGGTTGTTGACGGCGGTGCCCCACTGGTCCGGAATGTCGTGGAGCTGGCGGTAATACTTGGCGCGGTCGTTGTTCCAGCTTTCGAACACCGCCATTACCGCGCCCCAGAGCTGCTCCCAGGGGTCGGTCGGGAAGTCGCGGCCAAGGCGCGCGCGGATCGCCGCCTTGAACTGGGCGACGAGGCTCTTGAGGTCTTCCACGTCAAGATCGGTGTCAAGTTCGACGCCTTTCTTTTCCTTCATCGCGTGCAGAATTTCTTCAAACGGGTCTTCGTCTTCCTTCGACTCGGGCTTCAGGCCCATGACGACGTCGCCGTACATCTGGATGAAGCGGCGGTAGGAGTCCCAGGCAAAGCGCGCGTTGCCCGATTTCTTCGCGAGCCCGGCGACGGCTTCGTCGTCGAGGCCAAGGTTGAGGATGGTGTCCATCATTCCCGGCATCGAGGCGCGCGCCCCCGAGCGCACGGAGACGAGGACGGGATCGGCGGCGTTGCCGAAAGTCTTGCCGAGTTCCTTCTCGATGTGCGCGACGCCTTGCATGACTTCAGCTTCGATGAGCTTGACGACGCTGTCGCGCCCTTGCGCGGTATAGACCGTACAGGCTTCGGTGCTGATCGTGAAACCGGGGGGGACCGAGATGCCAAGACGGCACATTTCGGCGAGGTTTGCGCCTTTCCCGCCAAGCAGATTCTTCATGTCGGCGGCGCCTTCGGTCTTCGACGGACCGAATATATAGACGAATTTGGAAGGCATTCTGAGGCTCCTGTAGAAAGGCGGGGTTCGCAAGCATGCCAGCAACGGCGGAATTATTCAAATCCGGGGGGTCGAGCGAGCTCTTCAGGCATCCCGCTCGATCAGGGCAACGGCAGCGCACGAGATGCCTTCTTCGCGCCCGACGAAACCCAGACCTTCGCCGGTTTTCGCCTTGACGTTGATGCATGTTTGGTCGATCCCGAGGTCGGCGGCGATGCGCGCGACCATCAGCGCGGCATGCGGCGCCATGCGCGGCCGCTCGGCGTTGATCGTCGCATCGATGTTGACCACGCGCCAGCCGGCTACGGCGAGCTTGGCGGCGGTTGCGCGCAAAAGTACCCGGCTGTCGACGCCGCGGTAGCGCTCGTCGCGGTCGGAAAAGTGCGTGCCGATGTCGCCCAGCGCCGCCGCCCCGAGCAGCGCATCGATGATCGCGTGCAACAGCACGTCGGCATCCGAATGGCCGGCAAGGCCGCGTTCGTGCGGAATTTCGACGCCGCCGATGACGAGCTTGCGCCCGGCGACGAGCGCGTGAATGTCGCTTCCCTGGCCGACGCGGATCATTTGCTGGTGCGCTGCAGGACGAGTTCGGCGAGCGCAAGGTCAGCCGGGTAAGTGACCTTCAGATTGCTAGCGTCGCTGCGCACGAGCCGCGGTCGCAGCCCGGCGTTTTCAATGGCGCCGGCTTCGTCGGTCAGCGCTGATTCGGATTCGGCAAGCTCTCCTGCCGCGGCGAGCGCGCGGCGCAGCACGCCGCAGCGGAACATCTGCGGCGTCTGCGCCTGCCACAGGCCTTCGCGCGGCAGCGTCGCGGCGACCCGCTGCGTCGCGTCGGCGCGCTTCAAGGTATCGGCGACCGGGACGGCAAGCAGGCCGCCGACCGCGTCGTCGGCGAGTTCGGTGCACAGGTCATCGAGCATTTTCTGCGAAACGCAGGGGCGCACGGCGTCGTGGACGAGAACCCAATCGTCGTCCGCGATCGCCTCGCCGATAGTCGCGAGCGCGTTGGCGACGGTGAGCGAACGGCAGGCGCCGCCGCAGCAGAGGACCTTGATCTTGGGCCCGAGGCTCGTCCAGTCGTGGCGCGGCCAGTGCGCGTCGCCGGCGGCGAGAACCACCCAGACGCCGTCGATGCGCGGGCAACGGCAGAGCGCCGAGAGCGCATGATGGATGAGCGGCCGCCCGGCGAGCGGCAGATACTGCTTGGGCACTTCGGCACCGAAGCGCGCGCCGTTCCCGGCGGCGGGAACAATTGCGTAATGACGTGGCATCGCGCAATTTTAGCCGAAAGCCGGCATTGCCCGGCGCTAAAAAGGCTGAATCGGCTGCCGGCCGTCGTGGTCAAAGCGGCCGGCATGCGCGCGCCGCCGCCGCGCTTGCCTCGCTCGCGCCGGTCTCATATAGTGCAAGAGAGGACTGCGTCATGAACACGAATCTGCGCCCGCCGGCGGTTGCCGGCATGTTCTATCCCGCATCGCCCGCCACCCTTGCCGGCGAGATCGCCGCCATGCTCGGCGCTGCTCGCGATGAAACAGGCGCGGGCGCTCGCTTGCCGCCGAAAGCGGTGATCGTGCCGCACGCCGGCTACGTCTATTCGGGGCCGGTCGCGGCGAGCGTCTATGCGCCCTTGCGCGCTCTGCGAGGGCAGATCAAACGCATCGTTCTGCTCGGACCGACCCACCGCGTCGCCGTTGCCGGGCTCGCCCTGCCCACGGTCGCCGCTTTCGCGACGCCGCTTGGCGTCGTCCCCGTCGATGCGCAAGCCGTCGCGCTGATCCGCGACCTGCCGCAAATCGTCTTCAGCGACGCCGCGCACGCACGCGAACACTCGCTCGAAGTGCAGCTGCCTTTCCTGCAAACGGTGCTCGGCGATTTTTCCTTGCTGCCGCTCGCCGTCGGCGACGCGTCGCCGCTAGCCGTCGGCGAGGTCCTCGGCCGGCTGTGGGGCGGCCACGAAACGCTGATCGTCGTCAGTTCGGACCTCTCGCACTACCTCTCGTACGCGGCGGCGCAGCTAACCGACGCGAAAACCGCCGCGCGCATCGTGCGCCTCGACGCGACGATCGGCGAGCGCGACGCCTGCGGCGCCGCACCGATCAACGGCTTGCTCGTCGCCGCGCGCGCCCACGGCCTGCATGCTCGCCTCCTCGACTTGCGCAACTCGGGGGACACCGCCGGCGACAAGGCGAGCGTCGTCGGCTACGGCGCTTTTGCCTTTGCCCGGGCAGGCGCGGGAGACGAAGGTGCCGATTGAGATGCCGACCGACCCCCTGGGCTACGCGCTGCTGACGATTGCCCGCAACGCCATCGGCAAGCATTTTGGCCTCGACAAACAGCCGGTGACGCCACACCCGGAACTGGCGCGCAATGCCGCGACTTTCGTGACGCTGATGCGCGAGGGCAAGCTGCGCGGCTGCATCGGCAGCCTCGAAGCGCATCGCTCGCTGGCGACCGACGTTGCCGAGAACGCTTTTGCCGCGGCCTTCAGGGACCCGCGTTTTCCGCCGCTTACGGCCGGCGAATTGGCGGCGACCCGGATCGAGGTCTCGCTGCTCGAAGCGGCGCAGCCGCTCGTCGTCAGCGACGAGGCGGACGCGCTCGCGCGCCTGTGCCCGGGCAGCGACGGCCTCATCCTGACGCGCGGCGGCCGCCGCGCGACTTTCCTGCCGCAGGTCTGGGAAACGCTGCCCGAGCCGCGAAGCTTTTTGCGGCAACTCAAGGTCAAAGCCGGTTTGCCGGCCGATTTCTGGGACGAGGAAATCGTCCTCGAACGTTATGGTGTTCAGAAATGGAAAGAAACCTGAAGATTCCCGAATCCGCTTTTCCGGCGCGCTGGTGGCACGCGCTGCCGCCGGCGCAGAGCGGCGAGGGCGAAGCGGCAAAGAGCGGCGCGCGCATCCAGTGCGACCTCTGCCCGCGCGACTGCAAGCTGCACGAAGGCCAGCGCGGCGCCTGCTTCGTGCGCCAGAACGTCGGCGGCAGGATGGTGCTCACGACCTACGGCCGCTCGTCGGGATTTTGCATCGACCCGATCGAGAAGAAGCCGCTCAACCATTTTCATCCCGGGTCGTCGGTCCTCTCGTTTGGCACCGCCGGCTGCAATCTCGCGTGCAAGTTCTGCCAGAACTGGGACATCTCGAAGTCAAAAGACATGGATCGCCTGATGGACGCGGCAAGCCCGGCGGGAATCGCCGGCGCGGCCGCGGCCTACGGCGCGCAATCGGTCGCTTTCACCTATAACGACCCGGTGATTTTCGCCGAGTACGCGATCGACACCGCGCTCGCCTGCCGCGCGCAGGCGATCAAGACGGTCGCCGTCACCGCCGGCTACATTCACGCCGAGCCGGCACGCGAG
>CAZALA010000258.1:0-4112 GCA_964485725.1 uncultured Propionivibrio sp.
CTGGGAACAACGAAGCGCGGATTCTAGACATTCACGAACTATTCGTCAATCATTGGCCACAAATGTATCCTGACCTCATCTACGTCAAGACCGCCTCGGGTGAAGAGGCGCTGATTCAGCGTGCGCTCGTGACTCAGCGCAACCTCAGAATGATCCTGATTCTTGTCGACGGACAGTCAACGGTGGCTGACCTGTGCCTGAGGACGGGCAATGCGGATCTGACGATCGAATCCTTGACCGAGCTCGAAAAAGGCGGCTTCATCGAGCTCGTCGTCGAAGAAGATTCGCTTTGGGTCGAGAGCAAGAAAGTCGAGCAGGAAATCCGCGCCGCGGCGAGCCGCAACCTGCAGCCCTCGCATCCGCCCAGCAAGGAGCCGGTCTCGCGTCCCCGCGATTCTGCGCCGGAGGCCAGGGTATTCGTTCATTCGACTCCGCAGACGCCGCAATCGAGCAGCTTCTCGATCTCGAAATTCTCGGCGGTGCCCGTCGTCGTTGGGCGCGCGGCCAGCGAGGCCGACTCGCGCCTTGGCGGCCGCGAGAGACGGTCGTGGGCGCGCGCGTTTTCGCCTTTCGCAGCGCTTCGGGGAGCGGCAAGCTCGCTTGGCGAAGGAATCAGGAAGCGCCTGCGCTCCGTCGCGGATGCACGCCCGCGGCCTTCGCTCAAGCCTGTTCGTCGTTCTGACGTGCGCTTGCGCAGCTGGGTGCTCGGCAGCTTCGTCACCGTGGTGACAGCGGTTTTGCTGGCGCTGCTCGCGGTCTGGTTTTTCCCTTACGATCTCTATCTGCCGGATGTCGAAAAGGCTTTTGCCCAGGCCGTCGGCCGGCCGGTCAAGGCGGGCAGCATGCAGGTCAGCGTTTATCCGGCGCCAGTCCTTCTCCTCGACAATGTCACGATAGGTGCGGGCAAGGATGAAATTCAGGTCAGCCAGATCCGGCTGCAACCGCTTCCCCAGAGCCTGACTTCGTCACGAACGGTCTTTCGCAAGGTTGTTTTGAACGGCGTCACGCTCTCGGCCGAATCAGTCGCGGGACTGTCCGCGCTCGCCGCCGCGTCGGCACAAGCGGCGAGCGGCGCCGGCATCGAACAGCTGAGTTTTGAAAAAACCGATATTGCTTTCGGCGAACGCGTCTTTGCCAGCCTCGAAGGAAAGGCCGCGCTCTCCCCGACGGGATCTTTCAAGTCGCTCTCGCTCTCATCGCTCGATCGCAAACTCTCCGTCGTCATGACGCCGGCGAGCGAGCGCATCGACTTTGTCGTCGATGGCATCGCCTGGCAGCCTGCGCCCGGCTCTGCCTTCTATTTCGATTCGTTCAAGATACAGGGCGACGTCGACCGCAACGCGCTTACCATTCGCTCGATGGATCTGCGCCTCTGGGATGGCGTCGTCAATGGCGTCGCCGTCTTTCAGTCCGAAAACAATCCGAGCATTTCGGGCGAACTGAAATTCGAGCGCATCAATGTCGAGCGCTTGCTGGCGACGCTCGCCATGGAGAAAAAAATCACCGGCGAGGCCGCCGGAAAACTCAGTTTCGCGACCACGTCCGACTCGTGGTCCACGATTCTTTCGGCGATCAACGCCGAAGGTGAATTCACGATGCGCAGGGGCAGCCTGCGCGGCATTGACCTTGCCGAAGCGGTTCGCCGCGCGCGCAAGGACCCGGTGCAGGGAGGGGCGACGCCCTTCGAGCAACTCTCGGGAAACATCCGTCTTACTTCGACCCGTTATCAGCTTTCCGGACTGGTCTTGAGTTCAGGGCTGATGCAGTCGACCGGCAAGCTCGAACTCGGCAAGGATTCGAGCGTCAGCGGCAAGATGGAACTCAAGATCCACGGCACGATGAATCAGACGAGCGTGCCGATTTCGATCGAGGGTTCCTTCGAAAATCCGGTCGTTCGCGCCGGAAGAAAATAGCCTGCTCGTATCGCCGAGCAATAAAAAACGCCGGCAGCGCCGGCGTTTTTTATTGCCTCAACGGTGCTAAAGAACGGCGGCGATCGCCTTGGCAACGTAATCGATATTCTTCGTGTTGAGTGCTGCGAGGCAGATGCGCCCGGTCGACACGGCATAGATGCCAAATTCGCTCTGCAGGCGGGCGACTTGCGCTTGCGACAGGCCGGTGTAAGAGAACATGCCGCGTTGCCCGACGATGAAGGAAAAATCTCGTGCCGGCGCGTTGAGCCGCTCGACGAGGGCGAGCCGCATGGCGCGAATCCGGTCGCGCATGTCGGCAAGCTCGACTTCCCAGATCTGGCGCAGTTCCGGGTTGGAGAGCACTGCCGCGACGATGGCGCCGCCGTGCGTCGGCGGACTCGAATAGTTGGTGCGAATGATGCGCTTGATCTGCGAGAGCACGCGCGCCGATTCCTCGCGCGAAGCGGTGATCACCGAAAGCGCGCCAACGCGTTCGCCGTAGAGCGAAAAGGTTTTTGAAAACGAGCTCGCCACGAAACACTGCAGGCCAGCGGCGGCAAAGAGGTCGAGCGCGAGCGCGTCCTTGGCGATGTCTTCCGAAAATCCCTGGTAGGCCATGTCGAGGAAGGGAACGAGTCCGCGCGCTGCGATGATCGCGATCGTTTCGCGCCACTGTTCTGGCGTGAGGTCGGCGCCCGTGGGATTGTGGCAGCAGGCGTGGAGGACGACGACCGAGCCGGCCGGCAAGTCGCCGAGCTTGGCTTTCATCGCGGCAAAGTCGACGCCGCGCGTCGCCGCGTCGTAGTAAGGGTAGTTGTCGACGGCGAATCCGGCTGCTTCGAACAGCGCACGGTGGTTTTCCCAGCTCGGATCACTGATATAAACGCTGGCATCCGGCAGCAGGCGCTTCAGGTAATCGGCACCCACCTTCAGTGCGCCGGTGCCGCCGAGCGCCTCGATGGTGACCACGCGTCCTTCGCCGAGCAGCGCCGATTCCTTGCCGAAGAGCAGGGCCTGCACCGACTGGTTGAAAGCGACGAGCCCGTCGATCGCCTGGTAGCCGCGCGCGGGCATCGCTTCGAGACGCGCCTTTTCGGCGACCTTGACCGCACTGAGCAGCGGGATCTTGCCGTTGTCATCGAAATAAACGCCGACGCCAAGGTTGACCTTAGTCGCGCGGCTGTCGGCGTTGAACAGTTCATTAAGCCCGATGATCGGGTCGCGGGGGGCCATCTCGACGGCGGCGAAAATTGAAGAGGTCATGAGGGGTCCGGTTGTTGTCAGCGTGGTGCGGCAGGCTTCAAGTTGCGCCACAAAGGTTGAGAAAGGGTGGGGGTGAATTCAGGGCGCCGCTCCATTGACCGCGGGTGCGAGCGGCGAGCAGTGCAAAATCGACGTAGAATTCTACCATGATGAGCCCTTCGGATTCCCCGGCAAGACCGTCCACAATCAGTTTCGAAAACAGCCCGTTTCACCTGCACCTGCCGTTCGAGCCGGCGGGCGACCAACCCGAAGCCATCGCCGCACTGGTCGAAGGCCTGGGCGACGGACTGGCCTTTCAGACCCTGCTCGGCGTGACTGGTTCAGGCAAGACTTTCACGATGGCCAATGTCATCGCCCGCACCGGGCGGCCGGCGCTCGTCCTGGCGCCGAACAAGACGCTCGCGGCGCAGCTGTACGCCGAGTTCCGCGAGTTCTTTCCCGAGAATGCCGTCGAGTATTTTGTTTCGTACTACGACTACTATCAGCCCGAAGCCTACGTGCCGGCGCGCGACCTCTTCATCGAGAAGGATTCGGCGATCAACGAGCACATCGAACAGATGCGGCTCTCGGCGACGAAAAGCCTGCTCGAGCGCCGCGACTGCGTGATCGTCGCCACCGTCTCGTGCATCTACGGCATAGGCGATCGCGACGAGTACCACAAGATGATTCTGACCATGCGCGTCGGCGACCGCATCGGCCAGCGCGAGATCATCAAGCGCCTGATCGAGATGCAGTACGAGCGCAATGAAGTCGATTTTCACCGCGGCACTTTCCGCGTTCGCGGCGATACGATCGACGTTTTTCCGGCCGAGCACGCCGAGCACGCGGTGCGCATTTCGCTGTTCGACGACGAAATCGACGCGCTGCAGCTCTTCGATCCGCTCACCGGCCACATGCGCACGCGGCTCGCTCGCTTCACGGTCTTCCCCTCGTCGC
>CAZALA010000259.1:0-4111 GCA_964485725.1 uncultured Propionivibrio sp.
AATGGGTGCTGCGCCTGCCGGCGCTGATCGCGCCGCTCATCCTTGCCGCCGCCGCCCACTATCTCGTCAAACCTTTCGGCGCAAGGCGCGCCGGCCTCGCCGCGCTGATCGTACTGCTGCAACCGGCAAACGTCTGGAACGTCCTGATCACGACCGACACGCCGGTGATCATTTTCTCGATGCTCTCGGTGGTCGCCTACGACGCCGCGCTGCGCACGCCACACCGCCGCCGCGCGCTCGCGGCGAACGCGATCGCCGGCGCGCTCCTAGGACTTGCCTTCCTCGGCAAGTATTTCGCCGCGCTGCTCGGCATCGCCTACCTCGTGCATGTCCTCTTCATCCGGCGCGACGCCGGGCGGGCAGCCGGCTTTGCGCTCCTTCTGGCCTGCGCGCTGCCGGCGCCGCTCTACAACCTGTGGTGGAACAGCGGTCATTGCTGGGTCAACATCCTTTTCAACTTCCTCAACCGCAACGCCAACGCCGGTTTTTCGTGGACCCACCCGCTCGCTTACGCCGGCTCGCTCGCCTATCTCGCGACGCCCTGGCTGCTCCTCGCGCTCTTGCGCGAGCGCGCGGCCGTCCGCCGGGCCATCGCTGCCACGAGCGAAGCGAGCGCGGCTTTCTGGCTGATGGCAACGCCGCTCGCGCTCTTTGCGCTGATCTCGTTCGGGCGCTCGATCGGCCTGCACTGGTTCGTCTCGTTCATGCCGCTGCTCGCCGTCCTGGCCGCGATCGTGCTGCGCGAAGCGCTGCTGGAGAGAATCCTCAAGTGGTCGACGGGCTTTGCCCTCCTGCACGTCGTCGTCATCGTCGTGCTCGCGCTCGTGCCGATGCAAACGTGGAAGAACAGCAAGCTCTACGACGGCATCGTGCTCGCCGCGCGGGCCGACCGCATCCTCGCCGAGCTCGCGCCGTACCGCGACGACTATCTCCTGGCGATGGAAAGCTATTCGGCGGCGGCAACGCTCGCCTATCACGCCGACCGTCGGGTCGCGGTCTTCGGCCACGGGTCCTACCACGGTCGGCAGGACGACTTCGCTACCGACTGGCGCGCGCACGACGCTGGCAAAGTCCTTATCCTCGTCAAGAGCAATTTCGACGCGAGCGACTACACGCCCTTCTTCGCCCGCGTCGAGTTCATGCAGTTTGCGATCGACGGGGCGAGCTTTAAGATCGTCCTCGGCGAGGGATTCCGCTACGCCGCGTATCGCGACAATGTGCTCGCGCGCATCCGCGACAAGTACTACCGGATTCCCGGCTGGCTGCCGCAGCGCGGCTGCGAGTTCTGCGAGCGTTATTTCGAAGACGGGCGGTAAAGGCCCAGCCGCGGCCTTCAGCCAGGCCGGCCGTTCAAGGCTCGCTGCGCGGCGTCGATCCCGGTCTCTTGTTCAAATACCGGCCGAGCTCTTCCATCGCCTGCGCCAGGTTCTTCGCCTTGCGCGCGAACAGCGCATCCTGCTCCTGCGGCGAGAGCGGCTCGTCGCGCGGACCCGTGACGTACGGCTGCTGCATCGAGACGGTGAGCGTCATCGCGATCTTGACTTCGTCGTCGATGTAAGCCGTGCTCGACCATTCGGCGAGCAGCGCGTGGTCGCGCGTCTCGCCGGCGAGGAGATTGACGCCGGTCGTGTAGTCGGCCTTTGGATTCCTGACGCCGAGCAGCGGCATCAGCGTCGGAATCACGTCCATGTGATTGGTCATCGCGTCACTCACCGCGGGCTCGAAACCCGGCGCCCGGATGACGAGCGGGGTGCGCGTCTGCTCGTCGGTGAAAGCCGAGTTGTGTCCCCAGCGACCATGCTCCATGAATTCCTCGCCGTGGTCGCCGAGGACGACGACGATCGTGTTCTCGAGCAGGTCATTCTTTGCGAGGTAATCGAAGATGCGGCCGAACTGGCTGTCGAGGTAATGCACCGAATTCACGTAGCGGTTCTTGATCAGCGGCATCTGGCTGGCGAGTTCTTCGCGGCCGAGCGTGAAGTAGTTGATGTCTTCGGGATAAGGCTTGCGGATCGCCGCCTCGGGCGGAAAGTAATAGCGGGCGTGCGGCGATTCGAAAAACATGAAGGTGAAAAACGGTCGACTGCGGTCGCGGCCGTCGATGAATTTCAGGAGATTGCCGACGTTCTCGCGGTCCTTTTCCCAGCCCTGGCCGGCAGCGGCCGCCACGTGCAGCTGTTCGGACGGCACCTGGCTGAAAATCGTCGCGTCGAACTCGGGGTAGGAAAACTTGGCGCTCGTGTAGAGGCTCATCTGGTAATTCTGCGCCTTCATCACGTCGATGATCAGCGCGCCCCGGCGTTCGGCGAGCATCGGGAACCAGTAGTTGCCGGGAATTCCCGTGAACATGCTGAAGACGCCGACGCGCGTGCCGTTGCCGCCGCTGTAGTTGCGCGTGTAGCGCCTGGCGCCCTCGGCGAACTTCCAGGTCTGGGGCATGATTTCGGCATCGAGCATGTCGGCGCGCAGCGATTCGGCGACCAGCCAGACGATGTTGAGCGGCTTCGCGGGCTTGTCGACGACAAGCGGCTGCAGGGGATAATTGAGCGTGCCCTTGGCAAGCTGGAATTCCGCCTTCTTGCGGTCGACCTTGACGCCGAGCTTGGCGAGCAGCCCGCGCGCCGAGAGCCCTGTGTAATACGGCACCGTCGTCGTCAGCGAACTCAGGCTGGTGGCGCCGGTTGCGACCGTATAAGCGTAGGCCATGCGTTCGCCGAGCGTCGCGACCACGAAGAGAAAAAGCAGCGTCCTCACTACCCGCCGCGACAGCCAGCGCGGCTCGTTCCCGCTGCGGCAGAGAAAGACCGCGAGCGCGAGCAGCACCGCCTGGGCGACGAAAAAGGCCAGCGCGATGGCGACGAAGCTCAGATTCGACGCCTTGCTCGCGCCCATCGATTCGAGTCCGCCGGGGGTGGTCACGAGGTTGAAGACGAAGCTGTTGATGAACATGCCGTAGAGCGTGAAGAGCTTGGCGTTCGCGTAAATGAAGAGCGTCGTGAGGCCGGTGCAGACGATCGCGACGGGATAGACGATGCCCGGCCGCGCGCGCGCGCCGCGGCGATGCACGATGCGGTCGACGAGCCGCGTCGCGAGGAGCGCCGGCAGGAGATAAATGAAGGCGTAGCTCAGCCAGACCGTCACGATGAAAGCGAAGGGCGCGAGGCCGGCCTGGCGCGCCGACGCGAAGTCGATGCCATCCCAGGTGATGCCGAGGAGCACGAAATAGGTGAACAGGAAGAAACACGCAAGGCTGCGGCGCAGGGCTTCGGTCGAGGGCAAAACTTAACTCCGCGGCAAAGAATTCGAGCGCGGGTCGGACGGCGCGCGAAGCGCCGCAGGACCGCGACGGGGGCGGCGGCGCAGGCGCGCAGCCAGCCGCCAATATATCGTCATTCGCTCGATCTTGCACGGCGACGCGACCGGACGAGGCCCTCAGGAACGGCGAAGGCGAACTGGCGAGCTGGCGGCGCGAGGTCGAGCGCCACGCGCACGCGCTGCGCGGGAGCGGCAACCCGGCTGCACTGGCCTGCCGCGTTTTTGCTTCCGGCATAAGCTGAAAGCTTGGCCTGCACGGCCAATGCGTTTTCGCTGCGACCCATTGAACCCGGCAGGCTGCTAGTATTCAAGACTCTGTTTGCTCGAGGACAGGCCGTGAAGCTCAAGGACCCCGCGCTCTTTCACGAGCGCTGTTTGATCGACGGCGCCTGGCTCGCCGCCGATGCGGGCGCAATGATCAGCGTGCACAACCCGGCGACCGGCGAAGTGATCGGCACGGTGCCAAAGATGGGCGGTGCCGAAACGGCGCGCGCGATCGCCGCGGCAAGCGCCGCCTGGCCCGCCTGGCGCGCACTGACCGCCGCCGCGCGCGGCGAGCGCCTGCGCCGCTGGTTCGACCTCATGCTCGCCAACCAGGACGACCTCGCCCTGATCATGACTTCGGAGCAAGGCAAACCGCTCGCCGAAGCGCGCGGCGAAATCGCTTACGCGGCGTCCTACCTCGAATGGTTCGCCGAGGAAGGCAAGCGCGCCTACGGCGAGATCGTTCCGGCCAACGACGGCGACCGGCGCATCCTCGTGACGCGCGAGCCGGTCGGCGTCTGCGCGGCGATCA
>CAZALA010000260.1:0-4086 GCA_964485725.1 uncultured Propionivibrio sp.
CGGTGGCCGGCGACGTTGAGCACGTCGTCGATGCGCCCGGTGATCGTGAAGTAGCCCGTGTCGGCGTCGCGAATCGAGCCGTCGCCGGCAAGATAGAGCTTGCCGGCAAAGTCGTCGGGGTAATACGAGCGCCGGAAACGCTCAGGATCGTTCCAGATGTTGCGGATCATCGACGGCCAGGGCCGGGTGACGACGAGCAGGCCGGCCTTGCCCCAGGGCAGCTCGGCGCCCGTCTCATCGACGACGGCGACTTCGATCCCCGGGAAGGGCAGCGTGCACGAGCCGGGGACGAGCGGCGTCACCCCCGGCAGCGGCGTGATCATGTGGCCGCCGGTCTCGGTCTGCCAGAAGGTATCGACGATCGGGCATTTGTCGCCGCCGACCTCGTGGTAGTACCACTCCCAGGCCGCGGGATTGATCGGCTCGCCGACCGTGCCCAGGAGGCGCAGCGAGGAGAGGTCGTAGTTTTTCGGCGCGACCGCCGGGTTGGTGTCGGCGGCCTTGATCAGCGAGCGGATCGCGGTCGGCGCCGTGTAGAAGATATTGACGCGGTGGCGCCCGATCATCTGCCAGAAGCGCCCGGCGTCAGGATAGGTGGGAACGCCTTCGAAGACCATCTGCGTGCCGCCGCAGGCGAGCGGGCCGTAGGTGACGTAGGTGTGGCCGGTGACCCAGCCGATGTCGGCGGTGCACCAGAAAATGTCGGCGGGCTTCAAATCGAAAGTCCATTTCATGGTCACGATCGCGTGCAGCAGATAGCCCCCCGTCGAATGCTGCACGCCTTTCGGTTTGCCGGTCGAACCCGAGGTGTAGGGCAGGAAGAGCTGATGCTCGGCCTCGACCCACTCGGGCTCGCAGGTCTCCGCCTGGCCGGCAATGAGCTCGTCCCACCACAGGTCGCGCCCGGCGAGCATCGTGCACGACCCGCCGGTGCGCTTGAAAACGACGACGCTGCGCACCGACTCGCAACCGCCGAGGGCGATCGCTTCGTCGACGGCGGGCTTCAGGGGCAGCTTCTTGCCGCCGCGGCACTGCTCGTCGGTGGTGATCACGGCGATCGCGCCGGCGTCGTTGATGCGGTCGCGCACCGACTGCGCAGAAAAGCCGCCGAAGACGACCGAGTGCACGGCGCCGATGCGCGCGCAGGCCTGCATCGCGATGACGCCTTCGATTCCCATCGCCATGTAGATGATGACGCGATCGCCCTTGCCGATGCCCTGCGCGCGCAGGCCATTGGCAAGCTGGCAAACCCTGGCGAGCAGCTCGCGGTAGGTGACTTGCCTGACCGCGCCGTCGTCGGTCTCGGAAATGATCGCGATCTTCTCGCCGAGGCCGGCTTCGACGTTGCGGTCAAGGCAGTTGTAAGAGACGTTGAGCGTGCCGTCGGCGAACCACTTGTAAAAGGGCGCGGCCGAGTCGTCGAGCACCTGCGTGAAGGGCTTCTTCCAGCTCACGTGCTCGCGCGCCAGACGCGCCCAGTAGCCGGTATAGTCGCGCGCCGCCTCGGCACAGAGCGCATCGTAGGCGGCCCGGCCGGAGATCGTCGCCTGGCGGACGAATTCGGCGGGCGGTTCAAAGAACTTCACTGCTTCGTTCTGCGACATGTCGTCTCCCGTTGAAAGATTCTTGCGCAAGCGCCTGCACGCTTCCTGCGTCTGACCGCATGGAATTAGAAAGCTTCAATCTTACAGGCGACTTACAGAGAGCCCGCCGGGGCTCAGCGGACGAGCGCCGCGGTGGCGACAGCGGAAGGATTGACGATGGCAACCTTGTAGTCCTCGATCGCGATGCGGCAAAGCTCAAGCCCCATGGCATCGACGCGCGAGACTTCCGCGAGGTCGAGCTCGTCGACGCCCATCTGCACGAGGCCGTGCATGAAGTCGTTGCCGAGCGTGGCGTTGAGCCCGCCGGCGACGCGCATCACCTTGCGCCCCTGCACATGATTTATACTCAGGACCGAAGCGTCGCCGGCGGCGAGCGCGTTGTCGATCGCCTCGAGGATCAGCCATTCGCTTAAGGGGCCGGCGTGAAAACGCGCGTTATAAAGATCGCCGATGCGGCTCACGACAATCGCCGAAACGTCGATGCGCGGTGAATCGAAAAGGGCAAACTCGCAGCCGAAGGCGTCGCCGACCTTGAGCGTGAGATCAGTGCGCATGACGAAGACGCCGACCGACAGGTTTTCCAGCGCGCCGCTGCCGACCACCCCGCGCTGGCCGATCTGCATGACCGGCAGGCTGGAAAAACGGATGCGCTGATGTCGTCGCTGCTCTTTCATGGGGGCCTTGGCACCTGGCTGTGCACCGTCACATCTTACATGTTTTGCATAATATGACAAACCGTTATCTGCTGAATTTCTGTTGCGCGCTCAGCCTGGCGCTGGCGCTCGCTGGCGGGGGCGAAGCCGGCGCCGCCGAGCTGCCTGCGCCGGTGCGCCAGGCGCTCGCCGCGGCCGGAATTCCGCTCGCGCACGTCGCCGTTGTCGTGCGCGCCGCCGACAGCGGCGCCGCCCTGCTCGCGCACAACGAGGGGCAAGCGATGAACCCGGCATCGGTGATGAAGCTCGTCACCACCTATGCCGCGCTCGAGCTGCTCGGCCCCGCTTACACCTGGAAGACCGAGGCGCTCGCCGACGCGCCGCCCGTCGCTGGTCGCCTCGAGGGCAACCTCTATCTGCGCGGCAGCGGCGACCCGAGGCTTGCGCTCGAGCAGTTCTGGCTGCTCCTGCGCCAGCTGCGCGCGCGCGGCGTCGGCGAAATCGCCGGCGATCTTGTCATCGACCGCAGCGCTTTCGCGCTGCCGCCGCACTCGCCCGCGGACTTCGACAACGAGCCGCTGCGCCCCTACAACGCCGGCCCGGACGCCCTCCTCGTCAATCTCAACAGCCTGCGCCTGACGCTGCAGCCCGACGCCTCACGGCGCGCCGTCACGGTGATCGCCGAGACGCCGAGCGAACCCTTGCGCATCGTCAGCCGCCTGCAGCTCGTCGACGAAGCCTGCGAGGACTGGCGCGAGAAATTCAAGGTCACCGTCGGGCACGAGACGATCGAGCTGCGCGGGGTCTTCCCGGCCGCCTGCGGCGAAAAGGCGCTGCATCTTTCACCCTGGCCCGCCGACGTCCTGCTCGAGCGCGTCTTTCGCCCGCTCTGGCACGAGCTTGGCGGCAGCCTGCGCGGCAAGCTCACCGCCGGCCTCACGCCGGCGGCCGCCTTGCCGGTGGCGAGCGCCGAATCGCCGCCGCTTGCCGAGATCGTTCGCGAGATCAACAAGTTCAGCAACAACGTCATGGCCCGCCAGCTTTTCCTCACGCTTGCCGCCGAGCGCCCGGCGACGAGCGAGGGCGCGCGCCGGCGCGTCGAAGCCTGGCTCGCGGGCAAGGGCCTGGACCTCCCCGGCCTCGTCATCGACAACGGCTCGGGGCTTTCGCGCAGCGAGCGCATTTCAGCGGGCGCGCTCGCGCGCTTGCTGCTTGCCGCGTGGACCAGCCCGGTGATGCCCGAACTCGTCTCCTCGCTGCCGCTCGCGGGCGTCGACGGCACGCTCAAGAAACGGCTGGCGGGCAGCGCCGCGAGCGGCCGCGCGCACCTCAAGACGGGCTACCTCGAAGGCGTGCGCGCGCTCGCCGGCTACGTCATCGACGAGCACAACCGCTACTGGGTCGTCGTCGTCCTGATCAACGACGCCAAGGCGCGCGCCGGCCGGCCGGCGATGGACGCGCTGCTGCGCTGGGTCGCCGAGCGCTGAGCCGGCGCCGGCAAAATCGAAAACCGCGCTGGCAGCTTGCGCGCTTTCAGTCGTCGCCGCGGTCGTCCGGGCGCTGCCGAACGAAAATCTCGAACTCGTCCGCCGGCATCGGCCTCGCGAAGAAATAGCCCTGCACCTCGTCGCAGCCGTTGTCGCGCAGGAAGGCAAGCTGGTCGGCGCTCTCGACGCCTTCAGCGATCGTCTGCAGGCCGAGGCTGCGCGAGAGCCCGATGATCGCCTTGACGATGGCGGCGTCTTCCGGGTCGGTCGAGATGTCGCGCACGAAGGATTTGTCGAACTTGAGCTTGTAAACCTTGAAGCGCTTCAAGTAGGAGAGCAACC
>CAZALA010000261.1:0-4074 GCA_964485725.1 uncultured Propionivibrio sp.
CATCATCTACACCGACATCGGCCGCGACGGCATGCTCACCGGCATCAACATCGAGGCCACCGTCAAGCTCGCGCAGGCGCTGCGCATCCCGGTCATCGCGAGCGGCGGCCTGTCGTCGGTCGATGACATCAGGCGCCTGTGCGCAGTGGAAAGCGAAGGCATTTTCGCGACGATCGCCGGCCGCGCCATTTACGACGGCTCGCTCGATTTCGCGGCGGCACAGGCCGAAGCCGACCGGCTGACCGAGGCCTGATGGCGGCCCCCGAAGCCGGCAAGGCGGCAGCCGCGTGAGCCTCGCCAAGCGCATTATTCCCTGTCTTGACGTCACGGCGGGACGCGTCGTCAAGGGTACGAACTTCGTCGACCTGCGCGACGCCGGCGACCCGGTCGAGATCGCGCGCCGCTACGACGAGCAGGGCGCCGACGAAGTAACCTTCCTCGACATCACCGCCTCGTCAGACCAGCGCGACATCATCCTGCACATTGTCGAAGCCTGCGCTGCGCAAGTCTTCATTCCGCTCACCGTCGGCGGCGGCGTGCGCTCGGTCGCCGACGTGCGTCGCCTGCTCAACGCCGGCGCCGACAAGGTCAGCATGAACACGGCGGCGGTGACCAACCCCGATCTCGTCGCCGAAGCGTCGGCCAAGGTCGGCAACCAGTGCATCGTCGTCGCGATCGACGCCAAGGCGGTCGCGCCCGGCAAGTGGGAAGTGTTCACGCACGGCGGTCGCACGCGCACCGGCATCGATGTCGTCGCCTGGGCGCGACGCGTGCAGGAGCTCGGCGCCGGCGAAATCCTGCTGACCAGCATGGACCGCGACGGCACCAAGAACGGTTTTGACCTCGAGCTCACGCGCGCGGTCTCGGAAGCCGTCGACGTGCCGGTGATTGCGAGCGGCGGTGTCGGCCAGCTCGCGCACCTTGCCGACGGCGTCAGCATCGGTCGCGCCGACGCGGTCCTCGCAGCGAGCATCTTCCACTTCGGCGAATACACGGTGCGGCAAGCGAAGGAGTTCATGCGCGGCCGCGGCATCGAGGTGCGACTGTGAGCGCGTTTGGGTCTCTTCGATGAGCGACCTCGACCCCTCGCGCTTCTGGCTCGACGCCCTCAAGTGGGACGAGGGCGGCCTGATCCCGGCGATCGCGCAGGACGCCACGAGCGGCCGCGTCGTCATGTTCGCGTGGATGAACCGCGACTCGCTCGCAGAATCGATGCAGACGGGCAATGCCGTCTACTGGTCGCGCTCGCGCCAACGCCTGTGGCGCAAGGGCGAGGAATCCGGGCACTTCCAGAAAATCGTGGCGCTGCGCGCCGATTGCGACGGCGACGTGCTCCTGCTCGAGGTCGAGCAGGTCGGCGGCATCGCCTGCCACACCGGACGCGAAAGCTGTTTCTTCTACGAACTGCAGGGCGAACGCTGGGTCGCCGTCGATGCGGTGGTCAAAGACCCCAAAGAGATCTACCCTGGCAAGTAACTGAGCGGCAGCAGGCGCAAGAGTTCGTCTTCGACTTGCCGCGGCATCGTCAAAGCTCATTCCCGGCGCAAAGAAAAAGGCCGATCGCAAGAGCGATCGGCCTTTCGGACTGGCCGCTTCAGGCTGCGCGCCGGCCGGGTTTACTTCTTGAAAACCAGGAAGAGCGGGTCATCGACCGTCGCGTGACGAACCTGCGCGTTGTCGAAAGCGGCGAAACCGAAGCCATAACGCTTGTTGAGCTTGTCAAACTGCACGTCGAACTTGCTGCCGGTCACGAGCTTGCGGCTGATCACCGAGGTGCTGACGCCGTTTTCCCATTTGTGCGCGATCTTGATATCGGCGCGGTCGCCCTGCAGTTCATTGACGATATACGAAGCGACTTCGTCGCCCGCCTTGAACTTGCTGTCGTCGAACGGCACTTCTTCGCCGCGCTTGACGAAGAAGGCACCGCCCGCGTTACCGGCCTTGCCCTCGCGGCTCATGAACTCGGGTTTGCCGTCGACGAGCTTCATATTGTTGTATTCGCCAGTCGCCGTGCCCGGATCGCTCTTGCGGCCGGCATTGGGCGACTCTTTCGGGTCGTAGCGCGTGTGGTCGACGTACTGGTCATCGACAAAGCCCATCGGCACGGTGCGGCTGCCCTTCATGTGCCACATGTCGCCGATCTGGCCTTCGGCCGGCGTGTATTTGTTGCCGTAGGGTTTGCCCTGGCCCTCGTGGCACATCGCCGCGCAGCCTTTCTGGTCGAAACCCTTGATCGAGTTGTCGATCGGCCAGATGAAAGCCCATTTGTCTTCGTAATAGACGTTGTCATCGCCGCCCTTGTTGGCCGGATCGGCGAGCTTTTTCCAGGTGCCGTCAGCCTGTTTCTGATACGGCCCGCGCCGCTTGGAATCGGTCGGATCCTTGTACTGGATGAGCATGTACAGCATGTCTTTCGTATAGACGGCTTTGAGGCTCGCTTCGGTCTCGCCCTTGTTGTCCGCGAAGTTCACGCCACCGGACAATTCGATTTTGAGCGCCTTGGCTTTGGCCCAGGCCGGATCCTTGTCGAACGCAGAGAGATCAGGCGCCTTCGCGACCTTGACCGCGGTCAGCGTGTCGGCGGCGAACACCGGGGCTGACAGCGTGGCGATCCCCGCCAGGGTGGCGACGGCGGCGATCGCCGACATCGAGCGCATCGTACGTCCTGAAAAAGTCATTGCTTTCATTTTTTTCCTTTTGAGACGAAGCTGGTTAATGAGAGAACGGTGCAAATTCCGCCATGCCCGTGAGTCTAAAGAGTGCCGACCCGGCCGGACATGGGACTTGGATGATTTTGCGATCGGATAATTCCCACTACGCGAAAAAGGAGAATCCCGCCGCGCTCCTGGGGCGTTTGCGGCGATGCCGCGGCGGCGATCGGCAGAAGCCCGCTGCATCTGTTCCGACCTGATGTAAAATGGCCGCAAGCGCGCCCCGGCGCGCCCCGGGCGACGCGACGCCGCGGTCCGCCGCGACGCGTGGCGCATTTTCAAGTCCCCACAGGATCTGCTTCAAGATGAGCACCCACGACGTTCTGCATCGCCTTTCCGAGACGCTCGCTTCGCGCCGCAACGCCGATCCGGAGACGTCTTACACCGCCAAGCTCCTTGCCAACGGCCCCGATTCGATCCTGAAGAAGATCGGCGAAGAGAGCGCCGAACTGATCATGGCGGCCAAGGACGGCAAGCGCCTGAACATCGTCTGGGAATCAACCGACCTGATTTACCACATCATGGTGCTGCTCGCTTTCTACGGCATGGGAATCGAGGACGTTTCGCAGGAAATGCGGCGTCGCGAGGGCATTTCGGGGATCGACGAAAAGAAGTCGCGGACAGCCAAGTGAGCGCCATGGAGAACTGCATTTTCTGCAGGATTGTTCGCGGCGAAATCCCGTCGCGCAAGGTCTATGAAGACGCCGATCTGTTCGCTTTCCACGACATCAACCCGGCGCGCCCGGTGCACCTTCTCGTCATTCCAAAGCGCCACATCGATTCGCTCGCGAGCGTCGGCGAGAACGACACGCTGGTGCTTGGGCGCATGCTCGCGGTCGCGCATCGGCTGGCGAGCGAGAACGGCAGCCCCGAGGGCTGTCGCGTGATCATCAACGACGGGCGCATCGGGCAACAGGAAGTGCAGCATCTGCACGCACACATCGTCGGTGGGCCGGAGCCGGTCGGACCGATTCTGCGACGCATTTAAGGAGACAGCACCATGGGTAGTCTTAGCATCTGGCACTGGCTGGTCGTTCTCGTCATCGTCCTGCTCGTATTCGGCACCAAGAAGCTGCGCAACATCGGCGAGGACCTGGGCGGGGCGGTCAAGGGCTTCAAGGAGGGAATGAAGTCGGCCGACGACCAGCAAAAGGGCGCCGAGGCAACGCCGCCGCAGCAGGTGAACGGCGGACAGACGATCGAAGGCGAAGTCAAGGAGAAGGTCAAGTCCTGACGGAAGGTGAGGAGTGAGGAGTGAGGAGTGAGGAGTAAAACCCCAAAAACCTCCCCCTTCCTGCCTTTCACTCCTCACTCCTCACTCCCGACTCTTCACTGCCTCAAATGTTTGATATCGGTTTTTCCG
>CAZALA010000262.1:0-4024 GCA_964485725.1 uncultured Propionivibrio sp.
TCTCTTTCGGCGAATCGAAAGAGAGTCACCCGCGCGTCAGGCGCGGAAACCAGCGCGTCAAGTTCAGAGCACGTGGACGTGAGCCGTGAGAAAGAACCCTCGCTCAGCGCTCCAAGCTTACCGTGCGCCAGAGCAGGCCGCCGAGCAGGATCGCGGCAGCGACGACGCTCGCCACCGCGGCGTACCAGAAGCCGGCGACGCCAAGCGGCGTCGGCGCGCGAAAGGCGAGCCACCAGCCGCCGTAGAGCCCGATCCCCCAGAAACAGACGATGTGCACGAACATCGGCACGAAAGTGATCTTGTACGCGCGCAAGGCGAAAGCCGCGACGGTCTGCGCCGCGTCGAAGATCTGGTAGACGACGATGAAGACGATCAGCGACAGCGCCACCGCGCGCACCGCAAGATCGCTGCTGTAGGCGGCGACGAGTGGCGTCTCGGCGAGCCAGAGCAGCAGCCCGACGCCAAGCGACAGCGTCGCCGCGATGAGCACGCCGGCGGCGGCCGAGACGCCGGCGCGCCGCCAGTCGCGCGCGCCGGCGGCGTGCCCGACCTGCGCGAGCGTCGCGATGGCGAGCGCGAGCGGCAGCATGTAGGCGAGCGCCGCGAGATTGGCGACGATGCGATGTCCGGCGATCACCGTCGCGCCAAGCGGCGCGACGAACAGCGAAGTCAGCGTGAAGGAAGAGATCTCGACGAAGTTCGACAGCCCCATCGGCACGCCGAGGCGCAGCAGTTCGCGCAGCATCGCCGCGCGCGGCAGCTGCCAGTGCGCGAACAGGCCGTAGCCGGCAAGCGCTTTGCCGTAGCGGACATAGACGAGCGCCGCGGCCAGCGCGAACCAGCCGACGAGCGCATTCGAAATGCCGCAGCCGAGCGCGCCCAGCGGCTCTCCGGTGAGCGCGCCGGTGACGAGCGCCCAGGCGATCAGCCCGTGCGCGAGCGTGCAGCCGAGCGAAATGATCATGAGCGGCCGCGGCTGCCCGAGCGCGTTGCAGAAGGCGTAGAAAGTCCGGTAGAAAAGCGCCGCCGGCAGTCCCCAGGCGAGCATCGCAAGATAGGCGCGCGCCTTCACCTCGACGCCCGCTTCCATCGGCGAGAGCGCGAGCACCGCGTCGGGATGGCAGAGAAAGAGAACGCCCGGGACGCAGAGCAGGAGCGCCAGCCAGAAACACTGCTGCAGGGCGCCGGCGATCTCGCCGTCGCGGCGCGCGCCCTTCATTTGCGAGACCGTCGGCGAGACCGCCTGCAGGAGCCCGGAGAGCGCGAACAGGGCGGCGATGTAGATGCCGCCGCCGACCGCGACCGCGGCCAGGTCCTCGGTGCCGTAATGGCCGAGCAGCGCGGTGTCGATGACCATCATGCCCATCGACGCGAGCTGCGCAATGAGCATCGGCAGCGCGTGCACAACGATGCTGCGCGATGGCGCCGCCAGAGCGGCAAGTCCGCCGGGGTCGGGGTCTGCCAAGCGAGCGCGGCTGGCGGCAAGCTCAGGCAAGGGGGCAAACGACGGACGGCGGCGTCGGCAGGAAAATGGCTGGCATCAAAGCTCCGGAAGATCTTGGCCGGCGTTCACACCGGGCTGTCGATATCGACGAACTCGCAAGCGACGCCGAAACGTTCGGCCAGATGGCTCGCCAGCGCGCGCGGGCCGTAGCGCTCGGTCGCGTGGTGCCCGGCGGCAAGATAGGCGACGCCCGACTCGCGCGCAAGGTGCACGGTCTGTTCGCTGATCTCGCCCGAAACGAAGGCTTCGGCGCCCGCCGCAATTGCCGCTTCCAAGAGGCCTTGCGCGGCACCGGTCGCCCAGGCGATGCGCGTCACTTCGCGCGCGCTCTCGCCGATCAGGAGCGGCTCGCGCCCCAGTTCGCTCTTCAGTGCGAGGCCGAGCGCGGCCAGCGTCATCGCGCGCGGCAGCCGGCCGAGGCAGGCAATCTCCTGGTCGCCGAAGCGGCGCTCGACGATGCAGCCAAGGCGCTTGCCGAACTGCGCGTTGTTGCCGAACTCGGCGTGCGCGTCGAGCGGCAGGTGATACGCGATGAGGTTGATGTCGTTGGCAAGGAGCGACCTAAGCCGCGTGCGGCGCGTGCCGATAACGCAGGGATCGTCGCCGCGCCAGAACCAGCCATGATGAACGAGCACGACATCGGCGTTTCTGGCAATCGCCGCGTCGATCAGCGCCTGGTTCGCGGTGACGCCGGCGACGATGGTCCGGACCTCGGCGCGACCTTCCACTTGCAGGCCGTTTGGGCAATAATCGCTAAAGCGCGCCGGCTCGAGCAGGTCGTCGAGGTAGCGAAGCAAGGTCTCGCGCAGCATCGTCTTTTCCACCGGTTGCATTGTTACATTCCTCATGCGCAAACTCTGGCTGATTTTTGCACAAACCGTGACGGTTAGTCTCGCGGTTCTTTTCGCCGTCTCAACCTTCTCGCCGCAACTCGCGCCGCAGTGGGCGGTGCCGCCGTTCGCGCCGAAACCTCCTGCCGACCTGCGCGAGGCGGCGGCGCCGGCCGAAAAGGCGGCGCCGCTCGAGCCGGCGCCAGCGATGGCCTCCTACCGCGACGCGGCGAAAAAAGCCCTGCCCTCGGTCGTGCATATCTTCACTTCGCAGAAGGTCAGGATGCCGCGCCATCCGCTCATCGACGACCCGCTCTTCCGGCATTTTTTCGGCGAGGGCGCGCCCTCGGCGCCGCAGCGCAACTCCGGGCTGGGGTCGGGCGTCATCGTCAGCGATAACGGCTACATCCTGACCAACTTCCACGTCGTCGAAGGCGCCGACCAGATCGAGGTCGCGCTCAACGACGGCCACAGCCTGAAGGCGAAACTCGTCGGCGGCGACCCCGAGTCCGACCTCGCCGTCCTCCAGATCGACGCCGCCAGGGCGCAGGCCTTCAAGGCGCCGGCGATGACGCTCGGTCGCATGGACAACGTCAGCGTCGGCGACGTCGTGCTCGCGATCGGCAACCCCTTCGGCGTCGGCCAGACGGTGACCATGGGTATCGTTTCGGCCCTCGGCCGCTCGCATCTCGGCATCAACACCTTCGAGAACTTCATCCAGACCGACGCCGCGATCAATCCCGGCAACTCCGGCGGCGCGTTGATCGACGTACACGGCAACCTGGTCGGCATCAATTCCGCCATCTATTCGCGTACCGGCGGCTCGCTCGGCATCGGCTTCGCCATCCCGGTCTCCAGCGCCCGCAGCATCATGGAGCAGATTATCCGGACCGGCGCCGTGACGCGCGGCTGGATCGGCGTCGAAGCCCAGGAAATCACGCCCGAACTGGCCGAATCCTTTGGCCTGCCCGACAACGAAGGCGCCCTGATCGCCGGCGTCGTGCGCGGCAGCCCGGCCGACACAGCCGGCATCCGCCCGGGCGACGTCCTGCTCTCGGTTGGCGGCAAGGCGGTCAAGGATCCGCAGGTCATGCTCGACCTGATTGCCGCCCTGACCCCGGACGACCGCTCGCCATTCCGCCTGCGCCGCGACAAGACCATCGTTGAAGTCCAGGTCAAGATCGGCAAACGCCCGGCCATGCGCGCCGAAAAAGAGTAAGCCATGTGCCAGCTGCTCGGGAAGAGCCACGCCATCCAATGCCCAGGAAGGAGTGTGTAATATTTGCCAACTCTTGGGCATGAACTGCAATGTGCCGACCGACATCTGCTTTTCATTCAGCGGATTCCAGGCCCGGGGCGGCGCCACTGATGTTCATTCGGACGGCTGGGGCATCGCCTTTTTTGAAGGCAAGGGTACCCGGCTCTTCCTCGACCCGCAGCCGTCGAGCACCTCGCCGGTGGCCGAACTGGTCCGCCACTACCCGATTCGTTCGAAGAACGTCATTGCCCACATTCGCAAAGCAACACAGGGGGCCATCGGTCTCGAAAACACCCATCCTTTCATGCGCGAACTGTGGGGCCGTTACTGGATTTTCGCCCACAACGGCAACCTCTTCGATTTCATGCCGCAACTCGATGGCAGCTTCGTTCCGGTCGGCCTGACCGACAGCGAACGCGCCTTCTGCTGGTT
>CAZALA010000263.1:0-3931 GCA_964485725.1 uncultured Propionivibrio sp.
AGGGTCAGACCCTCGCCACGGTCGAGGCGATGAAGATGGAAAACAACCTCAAGGCCGCACGTTCCGGGGTCGTGAAGAAAATCACGGCCGCCGCCGGCTCCAGCCTCAAGGTCGACGACGTCATCCTCGAATTCGAATGACCCGTTTCATCTTGCCACAAATATCCCACGTTGGACCGGGGGTGTGAAACCCCCGGGCAGGCCCGCCAAAAGGAACCGACGATGACCGATCTGAACGCCTGGAACACCCTCGCCGCCAAGGAATTGAAGGGCACCAGCCCCGACAGCCTCACCTGGGCCACGCTGGAAGGCATCCCGGTCAAACCGCTCTACACCGCCGAAGATACCGCGCACCTCCCCCACATGGGCGGCGTCCCCGGCCTTGCCCCCTTCACCCGCGGCGTCCGCGCGACGATGTATGCCGGTCGCCCCTGGACGATCCGGCAATACGCCGGCTTTTCCACCGCCGAGGCCTCCAACGCCTTCTACCGCGCCAACCTCGCCGCCGGGCAACAGGGCGTCTCGGTCGCCTTCGACCTCGCCACGCACCGCGGTTACGACTCGGACCATCCGCGCGTCACCGGTGACGTCGGCAAGGCCGGCGTCGCGATCGACTCGGTCGAGGACATGAAGATCCTCTTCGACGGCATCCCGCTCGAGAAGATCTCGGTGTCGATGACGATGAACGGCGCGGTGCTGCCGATCCTCGCCGGCTACATCGTCGCCGCCGAAGAGCAGGGCGTGACGCAGGACAAACTCTCGGGGACGATCCAGAACGACATCCTCAAGGAGTTCATGGTCCGCAACACCTACATCTACCCGCCGACGCCGTCGATGAAGATCATCGCCGACATCATCGGTTACACCTCGCAGAACATGCCGAAGTTCAACTCGATCTCGATCTCGGGTTACCACATGCAGGAAGCGGGCGCCACCGCCGCGGTCGAGCTCGCCTTCACGCTCGCCGACGGTCGCGACTACGTCAAGACCGCGATCGACTCGGGCCTCGACGTCGATGACTTCGCCGGCCGCCTGTCGTTCTTCTTTGCCATCGGCATGAATTTCTACATGGAAGTCGCCAAGCTGCGCGCCGCGCGGCTGCTGTGGTGGAAGGTGATGCAGGAATTCAACCCGAAGAGCGCCAAATCCTCGATGCTGCGCACGCACTGCCAGACCTCGGGCTGGTCGCTGACCGAGCAGGACCCCTACAACAACGTCATTCGCACGACGATCGAAGCGATGGCCGCGGTCTTCGGCGGCACGCAGTCGCTGCACACCAACGCGCTCGACGAAGCGATCGCGCTGCCGACCGAGTTCTCCTCGCGCATCGCCCGCAACACGCAGCTCGTCATCCAGGAAGAGACGCACATCACCAACGTCGTCGATCCGTGGGCCGGTTCGTACATGATGGAAAAACTCACGCAAGACCTCGTCGACGAAGCCTGGAAGATCATCAAGGAAGTCGAGGCAATGGGCGGCATGACGCACGCCGTCGAATCGGGCTGGGCGAAGATGCGCATCGAAGCGTGCGCCGCCGACAAGCAGGCGCGCATCGACTCGGGCAAGGACGTCATCGTCGGCGTCAATAAGTACAAGCTTGCCAAGGAAGACGCGATCGACATCCTCGATATCGACAACCACGCCGTGCGCGATTCGCAGATCGCCCGCCTGAAGACGATCCGCGCGAGCCGCGACAACGCCGCCGTGCAGGCCGCGCTCGACGCGCTGACCGCTGCTGCCAAGTCGGGCCAGGGCAACCTGCTCGACCTGACCGTCAAGGCGATGCGCCTGCGCGCGACCGTCGGCGAAGTGTCGGACGCGCTCGAGAAGGAATTCGGCCGCTTCCGCGCGACGCAGCAGACGGTTTCCGGCGTCTATGGCGCCGTCGTCGACGGCATCGGTTCGTGGGAAAGCCTGAAGGCCGAGATCGAGAAGTTCGCTGCCGAAGAAGGCCGTCGCCCGCGCGTGATGATCGCCAAGCTCGGCCAGGACGGTCATGACCGCGGCGCCAAGGTCGTCGCCACGGCGTTTGCTGACCTCGGCTTTGACATCGACGTCGGCCCGCTCTTCCAGACGCCGGAAGAAGCCGCGCGCCTGGCGATCGAAAACGACGTGCATGCGATCGGCGTCTCGTCGCTCGCCGCCGGCCACAAGACGCTCCTGCCTGAACTCGTGAAATCGCTCAAGGCGCAGGGCGCCGACGACATCATCGTTTTCGCTGGCGGCGTCATTCCGGCGCAGGACTACGACTACCTGTTCAGCGCCGGCGCCAAGGCTGTCTTCGGCCCGGGAACGCGGATCGAGGATTCGGCCGCCAAGGTGCTCGAGGAAATCCGCAAGGCCCGCGCCGCCGTCGCCGCCTGACCGGCCTTTAGCCAGCCAGCGAAACCAACCACGGCGCGCACGCGGTCACGCGAGGCCCGCCGTGGTTTCTTTTAAGGACCCACGGACGTGGACTACACGCCCCGCCCCACTCTGCCGCCTGCCGATCAACTGCTCATCGACGGGGTGCTCGCCAAGAACCGGCGAGCGCTCGCCAAGACGATCACGCTGATCGAATCGACGCGCAGCGACCACCAGCTGCGGGCGCAACAAGTGATCGCGGCGCTCTTGCCGCACACCGGCAAAACGATGCGCGTCGGCATTTCGGGGTCGCCCGGCGCCGGCAAATCGACTTTCATCGAATCGCTGGGCCTGCACCTCATCGAGCTTGGCAAGCGCGTTGCCGTTCTCGCCGTCGACCCCTCTTCCTCGGTCTCCGGCGGCTCGATCCTCGGCGACAAGACGCGCATGGAGCATCTTTGCCAGCAGGAAGGCGCTTTCATCCGGCCGAGCCCTTCGGCGGGTTCGCTCGGCGGCGTCGCCGACAAGACGCGCGAAGCGATGCTCGTCTGCGAAGCCGGCGGTTTCGACGTGATCATCGTCGAGACGGTCGGCGTCGGCCAGTCGGAAACGACCGTCGCCGGCATGGTCGACGCTTTCGTTCTGGTGCAGCTGCCGAACGCCGGCGACGATCTGCAGGCGATCAAGAAAGGCATCGTCGAGATCGCCGACCTGATCGTTTTCAACAAGGCCGACATCGATGAACGCGCCGCGCAGTTTGCGCGCTCGCAAATGAAAACCGCGCTCACCATGCTGCGCTCGGCAAGCCCGAACTGGCGACCGCCGGTGCTCACCTGCAGCGCGCTCGCAAAAAAAGGCATCGCCGAGTTCTGGCTCGAAGTCGAGCGTTATCAGAAGACGCTGACCGCCACCGGCGAGTTTGAAGCGAAGCGCCGGCACCAGGCGATCGACTGGATGTGGAACCTGATCGACTCGGGCCTGCGTCACTATTTCCGTGAGCACCCGGCGGTGCATGCCGCGCTCCCCGAACTCTCGCGCTCGGTCGCCGAAGGCCTCACCACCCCCGGCGCGGCGGCCAACAGGCTGCTCAACAGCCTCAAGAGCTAAGGCGGGATCGCCTGAGGGAATTTCCTTCTGGCATCGCCCGATAAATCGGGCTCCTACAACACCACGTGGCGACGCAGGCCATGTAGGAGCCCGGCTTCGCCGGGCGATACGGCCTTGCCGGCAAGGCATCGCCGCGTCGCACGCCAATAGCCTCGAGCTTGAGATGGGATTGAACTGAGCGGCCGCCGGGCAGTCTGATCGCCGTACAATAATTCCAGCAGACACAGAACGCACGCCAAAACGGCGTCACCTGCGTTCATTCGTGGTTGGCAATCAGACGAGGGACTCATGCACGACATCATTCGCCAGCTCGGCGAGAAGCGCGCCGCAGCCGGTCTTGGCGGCGGCCAGAAGCGCATCGACGCGCAGCACGCCAAAGGCAAGCTCTCGGCGCGCGAGCGCATCGAACTCCTGCTCGACGCGGGTTCCTTCGAAGAGTGGGACATGTTCAAGGAGCATCGCTGCACCGACTTCGGCATGGC
>CAZALA010000264.1:0-3873 GCA_964485725.1 uncultured Propionivibrio sp.
GGCCGGCGGCGTCGCCGGCGGCCCCTTCGTCGGGATGTTTACCCTCACGCAAAATCGCTGGAAGATCGACGACGTGCTCGGCGTCTGGCCGCTGCACGGCCTGTGCGGCACCTGGGGCGGCATCGCCGCGGCGATCTTCGGGCAGAAAGCGCTGGGCGGCGCCGGCGGCGTCGCGCTGATGCCGCAGCTGATCATGACCGCGCTCGCAATCCTGATCGCGCTCACCGGCAGCGCCATCATCTACGGCGTGATCAGGGCGACGCTTGGCCTGCGCCTCGACCGCGAAGAGGAATACAACGGCGCCGACCTCTCGATCCACCGCATTACCGCGACCCCGGATCGCGAGCCGAACTGGTAAGGCCGAGGTCTTGATCGTCTTCGGAAGGAAAGCCTCGCACGGGAAGTTTGACTGGATCACCCTCACACGCCCGGAAGCTGGCGCCCCCATGCGCAGTCAGTCTTACCGGGGTGTTTCATAACGGAGCGCTCGTTCGAGCGTCTCCGTTGGCGTTTCCCTGCGTTGGACGACCAGGCGCCTGATAGCGCGGACTTGCGGTGCCGACCTTGCGTCGACGACAATGCCCGATTGCCCGCCAACGAAGCACCCATTTGAAAACTCCGAAAAGACTCACCGCCCTCGTCGAAGAGGGCCTTATCGACGAGGTCGTCGGTCAATTGATGAGTGGCAAGGAAGCGACGGTCTATGTCGTCCGCTGCGGCGAAATCATTCGCTGCGCCAAAGTCTACAAGGACGCCAAACAGCGCAGCTTCCGCAAGAGCGCCTCGTACCAGGAGGGCCGCAAGGTCAAGAACAGCCGCCAGGCGCGGGCGATGGAAAAAGGCAGCCGCTACGGCCGCCAGATGCAGGAAGAAGTCTGGCAGAGCGCCGAAGTCGACGCGCTCTACCGCCTGGCCGCGGCCGGCGTTCGCGTACCGCGCCCCGAGCTGTGCTATGAGGGCGTGCTCTTGATGGAACTCGTCGTCGACGGGAACGGGCACCCGGCGCCGCGCCTCAACGACGTCGAACTCAGCGAAGCGCAGGCGCTCGAATTTCACGCGCTGCTCGTCAATCAGGCGGTGCGCATGCTCTGCGCCGGCGTCGTGCACGGCGACCTGTCCGAGTACAACATCCTCGTCGCCGCCGACGGACCGGTCATCATCGACCTGCCGCAGGCGATCAACGCGGCGGGCAACAGCCAGGCCTGCGAAATGTTCGAGCGCGACCTCAACAACCTGCGCACCTACTTTGCCGCCGTCGCGCCGGTTCTCGAGGAGACGCAGTACGCCAAGGAAATCTGGGCCTGCTACGAAAGCGGCGTGCTCACGCCTGAACTGCCGCTCACCGGTCAGGTCGTGCTTGACGAGAGCCTCGCCGACGTCGACGCGGTCCTGCTGCAAGTCGAACTTGCCATCCGCGAGAACGAGATCCGACGCATGTGCGCCGAGGGGTAGACCTTCGCAACGTCGGAGCGGTCCCATCCGGGCCGTCAGACGCGTCATGTCATGCTCACAGATGTTGCCGGCCAAGGCGAAGAACAGGCGCGATACGAGAAGGTTTCCCATGTCCTTTTGCAGCGAATGAATGTTCATTGATCGCAGCGGAAAATTGTTCTTGCAACGCGACCAAAGGGGCTTGGCGGGCGTTCTGGCGTTGACACCACACTGTTCCGGTCCAGGCCGTTGCATGTAACGCCAGATTCGCTATACTGGCGTTGCATGTAACTCATCATGAGGGAAGCCAATGCCACCCCCGAACGTTAACGCTCGCGTCCAAAAGCATCGCGACGCCTTGCGCATGGCGGGCCTACGGCCCGTGCAAATTTGGGTGCCCGATACGCGCCGGCCAGGTTTTGCGGAAGAGTGCCGCCAGCAATCACGCCTCGTCGCGCAAGCCGATATGGCGGACACGGATTTGCAGCAGCTCATGGAGCAAGCGCAGGCCGACGTGGACGGCTGGACAGCGTGAGGCGGGGCGATCTGGTGACGATTGCCGTACAAGGCGATTTCGGCAAGCCGAGGCCGGCGCTTATCATCCAGGCCGACGCCTTCAACGAGCACTCCAGCACGACCGTTTTGCCCGTTTCGGGCGCCTTGGTGGCCGCGCCGCTTTTGCGCATAACCCTTCAGCCGAGCGCCGAAAACGGGCTGCGGAAGCCCTCGCAAGTGATGGTGGACAAAGCCCTGACCGTCAAACGCGACAAACTCGGACCGGTGTTCGGGCGCATTGAGCCGGATACGATGGTGGAGATTGAGCGTTGCTTGGCGCTTTTTTTGGGGATCGCCAAGTAAAGAAGATTGAAGACCCTGCCGAACCGAGATATGTCGCGTTCCGCATGCTTGCGCGAACTGGGGATATCACTTAAGAAAACCGGAAATCTGTTGAGCTGCGCGGGGCCGCCCCTCTATCAGCGGCACGCGCGGTGTGCGTGCGCGAACACTCCAGCAGGCGTCATCGCCTGCTGGAGCGCAGCGGGTACCGTGCGGCAGGCTTCAACCGCGCCCGATGAAGGGCATGCAGGTCGCCATGATCATCATGGACTGCACATTGGCGCCGAGCGGCAGGTTCGACATGTGCACGACGGCGTCAGCGACAAGTTTGACGTCGATCATCGGTTCGACGGCAATTTCGCCGTTCGCCTGCTTGGCGCCTCTGGCGCTGTAGCTCGACATTTCGCTCATCGCGTTGCCGATGTCGATCTGACCGCAGGCGATGTCGTACTTGCGGCCATCGAGCGAAATGCACTTCGTCAAACCGGTGACCCCGTGCTTGGCAGCGGTGTAGGCCGCCGAGTCGGGACGCGGCGAGTGCGCCGAGATCGAACCGTTGTTGATGATGCGGCCGCCACGCGGATCCTGCGCCTTCATCAGGCGAAATGCCGCCTGCGCGCAGAGGAACATTCCGCTCAGGTTGATATCGATGACGGCGGCCCATTTTTCGTAGGGCAGGTCTTCGAAAGAAAATCCCGTGGCGTTGATGCCGGCATTGTTAAAAAGGACGTCGACGCGGCCAAACTTTTTGCTGACCTGCGCAAAGAGCGCGTTGACCGATTCGGGCTGGCTGACGTCGGTGGGCACCGCCAGCGCAACTTTGCCGGCGCCCAGCTGATCGAGCGTTTCCTGCAGGGCTTCTGCCCGGCGACCGACGAGCACGACGCCGTAGCCGGCGTTCGACAGGGCGATTGCCGTGGCTCTGCCGATGCCGCTGCCGGCACCGGTAACGACGGCGATTTTGTTGGAAGTGTTCATGACCTTGTCCATGTAAGGGTGGCTGAAAGTATTCTGAGCATCTGGCGGCTGATTCGAGGATGCGGTCTCCCGATCAGCCCGCCCAAGAGCTTACTGCCGGATTCCGGTTTGTGCCAATCTTTGATTGATTTGAGCAAGCCATCGGGAAGGCCGAGTGGTCGAAGTAGCTGGCACGGCTGGAATTCCTGTCGGCGCAGCGCCAGTTGAATCGCCTTGTCGGGAATTGAAAGGCGTCGATGACCAGGAGTACAGTCGTAATCCCCACGAGCTATATGCAGGAGGCGAAATGACCGACGGCTATCGTATCGAAAAGGATTTTCTTGGCGAGAAGCAGATTCCGCAGGACGCCTACTATGGCGTGCAGACCCAGCGCGGCAAGGACAACTTCCACATCACCGGCATCCCGATGGCGACCGAGCCCTACTTCGTCAAGGCGCTCGGTTATGTCAAGAAAGCCTGTGCGCTCGCCAACCGCGATCTTGGCTGTCTCGATGGCCAGATTGCCAACGCCATTGTCGCCGCCTGTGATCGCCTGATCGCCGGCGAGCTGCGCGACCAGTTCGTCACCGACTTCATCCAGGGCGGCGCCGGCACCTCGACCAACATGAACGCCAACGAGGTGATCGC
>CAZALA010000265.1:0-3859 GCA_964485725.1 uncultured Propionivibrio sp.
TCCTCGCCCTCGTACTGCACCGGGTAGAACAGCAGGCCGTTGAGTTCCTTGAACACCGGGTTCACCGACTTGCGCGAGACCGAGGTCCAGCAGCCGAAGACGGCGGCGACCTTGTCCTGACTGATCAGCTGGCGGGCCTTTTCGGCGAAGAGCGGCCAGTTCGACGCCGGGTCGACGACGACGGGCTCGAGCTGCTTGCCGAGAACGCCGCCCTTGGCGTTGATTTCGGCGATCGTCATCAGCGCCGTCTCCTTGAGCGCCGTTTCCGAGATCGCCATCGTTCCCGAGAGCGAGTGCAGGATGCCGACCTTGATCGTGTCGGCCGCCTGCGCGGCCAGCGAGACGAGGCCGAAGGAAGCGAGCGCCGCCGAGAGCACGGTGGCCTTGATGAATGTGCGACGTGATTTCATGCTGGAGGCTCCTTGAAAGACATAAAGAACCGCGGCCGGTGCCGCAGCGCAATGCCAGAGTAGGGAAGGAGCGCGCCGGCGCAAATACGTCAGATTACGTAGGCGGGATAAGCGGCAACGCTGCGCAAGCCGCCACAGAAGCGGTCAGCCGCCGGCCGCCGCGCAGGCGCTCAAGCGCCGCGCATCTTGCTTTGCGCGAGGTTCGCCGCGGCGGTCCGCGTCTCGACGCCGAGCTTTTCGAAGACGTGTTCGAGGTGTTTGTTGACGGTGCGTGGGCTGCTGCCGACGATGTCGCCGATGTCGCGGCTCGTCTTCCCGAGCGTCACCCAGTAGAGCACTTCGGCTTCGCGCTGCGTCAGTCGAAAGGCGGTGATCAGCGACTCGATCGCCGACGCGTCGTCCTCTTCGCGCAGGACGACGAGCCATTCCTCGTCGCCGGTCTGGTCGTGGAAGCTCGCGAGCAGGCGCCGGCTGCCCGCGGCGACGAGCAAGGCGTTGGCTTCGCGGCCGAGGCGCCGCGCCGCCTCGGCGCCGGCGACCCAGTCGAGGAGGGCTTGCGGCGCGTGCTCGCCGCTCGCGAAATATTCCTTGAGCAGGCGGCGAGCGAGCGGCGTCTGCCAGACGAGCCTGCCGTCGCTGGCGCGAATCGCGACCATCGCCTGGCCGAAGGCGTCGAGCGCCGAGCGCGCCTGCTTCATCTGGCGCGCGTTCTGCATCTGCGCTGCGATGCGCGCGAGCACTTCGGCCGGGCGGATCGGCTTGGTGACGTAGTCGGCGCCGCCGGCGGCAAAGGCCGCGACGACGTGCTCGGTCTCGGTGAGGCCGGTCATGAAGACGATCGGGATGTGGTGCGTCGCAAAGTCGGCTTTCAATCTGCGCGCCACCGCGAAACCGTCCATCCCCGGCATCATCACGTCGAGCAGGATGACGTCGGGCAGGCTCTTCCTGGCGCGCTGCAGCGCCGACTCGCCGTTCGTGGCAACGAGCACCGTGTAGCCGGCTTCGTCGAGCGCGTCGTGCAGCAGCGAGAGGTTTTCGGGGACGTCGTCGACGATCAGGACGATGTCGGAGAATTCGCGTTCAAAGGGCATCGTTGGCCTTTTTCAGAATTTCCCTCATGGCATCGAACTGGAAGCCGCGCGCGAGCTCGCGCAGGAGCGCGGCAAACTCGGCGCATTGCGCGTCTTCGCGTTCGATTTCGTCAAGCTTTCGCAGGATGCCGCGGATATAGCCAAGGCCGATCAGTTCATCGAGCGCGGCAAGGTCCTCGCGTGCCGGCGCGATGAGCGTCGCCGGGGCGTGCAGATGCGGCGGCGGCGGCAGGTCTGCCGGCGCGTCGGCGCTGACCCATTCGAGCCCGAGCTTGCGACCCAGCCAGTCGAGCAATTCCTCGACGCGCAGCGGCTTGACGATGAAGTCTTCGGCGTTGATGCCCTCGTCGTTGTCGAGGTTCTTGTCAAAGGCGTTGGCCGAGAGAATTGCGATCTGCGCCTCAGAGGCACGCGAGCTGCGGATGCGGCGGATCGTCTCCCAGCCGTCCATGCCGGGCATCGCGAGGTCCATGAAAATCAGGTGCGGCGAGAAATGCCGCAGCACGAGCAGGCACTCATCGCCGCTCGCCGCCTGCTCGACGTGAAAGCCGAGCGGGTCGAGAACGCTTTGCAGCATGTCGCGATCGACCTTTTCGTTATCGACAACGAGAATGCGCCGGCGGATGCCGACGTAGCCGACGCGGCGCACGCGCGGCAGTTCGCGCGCTGCCTGCGTCGAATGCAGTTGCGGCAGGAAGATGCGCGCCTTGAAGCTGCTGCCTTCGCCGGGAACGCTCGTCACCGACATTTCGCCGCCCATGAGGTCGGTGAGCATGCGCGCGATCGTCAGCCCGACGCCGCTGCCGCTCGCTTGCGCGGTGCTGCCGCGCACGAAGGGCTCGAAAATGCGCTCGATTTCTTCCGGCGGGATTCCCGGGCCGCTGTCGCGCACTTCGAAGCTTGCCATGTCGCGCAGATGTTCGACGCGCAGCGCGACGCTGCCGGTGACGGTGAACTTGACCGCGTTGCCGAGCAGGTTGATCAGGATCTGGCGCAGGCGCCGCGCGTCGCCGCGCACGACCGCCGGCAGCTCGCCGCTCGCCTCGTAGGAGAAGGCGAGGCCCTTGTGGCGCGCCTGCAGCTCGAACATGTCGATGATCTGCTGCAGGAAATCGGCAAAGTCGAAGGGTCTGGCTTCGAGGGTCATCTTGCCGCCTTCAATGCGCGCGATGTCGATCGTCCCTTCGATCACCGAAAGCAGATGATCGCCGCTCTTCCGGATGACGCTGACCGCCTGGCGGCGGTTCTCGGGAATTGCTTCGTCGCCGTCGAGAATCTGCGCGTAACCGAGGATGCTGTTGAGCGGCGTGCGCAACTCGTGGCTGATCGCCGTGATGTAGCGGCTCTTCGCGAGGTTGGCCTGGTCTGCGGCTTGCTTGGCGTTCTGCAGCGCCTCGTCGGTGCGCTGGTGCGAATCGATTTCCTGCATCAGAAGATGCGTTTGCCGGTTCGACTCTTCCTGCGCGACCTGCCGGCTCTTGTGCGTGAGCACCATCCACCAGGCGCCGATTCCGGAAAAAAGCAGGAGCGCCCAGAAGGCCTTGATGAAGCTCGCTTTCAGATGCGGAATGAGGTCCGCCTGCTCGGGTGCGAGCGCCAGAACTTCGTGCGTATAGAGCAGGCCGAGCACGGCGGCGAGCAGCGGCACGACGCAGGCGATGAGCAAGAGATAGTGGGCAAGCCCGGTCTCGAGGTAAGGCAGGACGCGCGCCGGCAAGAGCCGGCGCAGCAGCGCCTGCCATTGCGCGGAAAGGCTCGCGTCGGGTTTACAGAGATCGTCGCAGCGCGCGTCGAGCGAACAGCACAGCGAGCAGATCGCGTCGCGGTAGGCCGGGCAGTAGGCGGTGTCCGTGCTCTCGTACTCGCGTTCGCAGATGCAGCAACGGCGGTGCTGCGTCTCAGCGTGCTCCATTGCCGCGGGGACGCTGCGGCGGGCGAGGTAGTAGCGGCCGCCGGTGAGCCAGGCGATCAGCGGCGCGGCGACGAAGGCCGCGGCGAGCGCGATGAAAGGCGCGTAGGGTTCGAGCGCCGGGCCGAGGAGGCCGCTGAAAGCGGCGATCGAGAGCGCCGAGGCGATTGCCATGGCGCCGACGCCGACAGGGTTGATGTCGTAGAGATGGCTGCGCTTGAACTCGATGTGCGGCGGCGAGAGGCCAAGCGGTTTGCTGATGACGAGGTCGGCGACCACCGCCGCCATCCACGAGATGGCGACGTTCGAATAAAGGCCGAGGATCTGGCCGAGCGCCTGGAAAACGTTGAGCTCCATGAGCAGGAGCGCGATCAGCGTATTGAAAACGACCCAGACGACGCGTCCCGGATGGCTGTGCGTGAGCCGCGCGAAGAAGTTCGACCAGGCGA
>CAZALA010000266.1:0-3768 GCA_964485725.1 uncultured Propionivibrio sp.
CGATCAGCTCGATGACGATGTCGACCTCGGGATCGGCGACGACGGCAAAGGCATCATCGGTCAGGCGGCATTCGCCGCCCGTGACTCTCTTCGCAAGTTCCAGGTTCTTGTCGGCGACGACGCTGATCCGGATCGGGCGGCCGGCGCGGCGCGTGATTTCCTCGGCGTTGCGTTTGAGAACCGTATAGGTGCCGCCACCGACAGTGCCGATGCCGAGAAGTCCAACGTTGATCGCTTTCATTGCAAAGCCTTCCTGAAACAGAACGAGGGAATGGAAAGACCCTCGCGAAAATAGAAATGGTGGGCACGCGCGCGCTGTACGCCTGAATCGAGCGCGAGCACGTCGCAGGAGAGCGCCCTCGCCTTCGCTTCCAGCCAGGCGAGCATCGCCTTGCCGGCGCCGCGCGAACGCGACTGCTCGTCGCTGACGAGGTCGTCGACGTAGAGGCGACGGCCTTCGGCGGTGTTTTCGACGATGCGCCAGATGGCGACGCAGAGTACCGCGCTGCCTTCGCTGACGAGCGCCATACGCGCGCCGTTGGCGAAGACCACGCGCAGGCGCTGGGCGTAATCTTCGGCCGCCGGCGGCAGTTGCGGCCGCAGCTGGCGGTGCACGGGCTGCGCGGCGGCGATCCAGTCGGCCGCCACGACACCGCCGTGGTCGTCGGTGACGGCGACGACCTCCATCTTAAGCGGCATGGCGTTTGCGATAGCCGTCGAGGAAGCGCGCGAGCCTCGCCACGGCTTCGCGCAGATCGTCTTCGTGCGGCAGGAAAACGAGGCGGAAGTGGTCCGGATGCGGCCAGTTGAATCCTGTCCCCTGCACGAGCAGGACGCGCTCTTCGAGCAGGAGCTCGGCGACGAAGTCCTGGTCGTTGCTGATCGGATAGAGCTTGGGGTCGAGGCGCGGGAACATGTAGAGCGCGGCTTTCGGCTTCACGCAGGTAACGCCCGGAATCGCCGAAATGAGCTCGTGCGCGAGCACGCGCTGGCGCCCGAGCCGCCCGCCCGGCGCAACGAGATCGTCGATGCTCTGGTAACCGCCGAGCGCCGTCTGGATCGCGTACTGGCCCGGGACGTTCGAGCACAGGCGCATCGAGGCGAGCATGTCGAGACCTTCGATGTAATCGACGGCGCCGCGCTTGTCGCCCGAGACGATCATCCAGCCGGCGCGATAGCCGCAGCAGCGGTAATTCTTCGAGAGGCCGTTGAAAGTGATCGTCAGCACGTCTTCGGAGAGCGCCGCGATCGCCGTGTGCGTCGCGCCGTCATAGAGCACCTTGTCATAGACTTCGTCGGCGTAGATGATCAGGCCGTGCTCGCGCGCAATCGCCACGAGTTCGAGGAGAAGGCTGTCGGGGTAAAGCGCGCCGGTCGGATTGTTCGGATTGATGACGACGAGGGCGCGCGTGTTCGGCGTGATCTTGGCGCGGATGTCGTCAAGGTCGGGCAGCCAGCCGGCGCCCTCGTCGCAAAGATAATGCCGCGGCTCGCCGCCCGAAAGACTCACGGCCGCCGTCCACAGCGGGTAATCAGGCGCCGGCAAGAGCACTTCGTCGCCGGCGTTGAGCAGCGCGTTCATCGACAGGACGATGAGCTCGGAGACGCCGTTGCCCATATAGATGTCTTCCAGCGTCACGCCCTTGATGTGCTTTTGCTGCGTGTAGTGCATCACCGCCTTGCGCGCCGCGAAGATGCCTTTCGAATCGGTGTAGCCCGCGGCGTTCGGGAGATTGCGGATCATGTCGAGCTGGATTTCTTCGGGCGAGTCGAAGCCGAAAGCGGCAAGATTGCCGATGTTGAGCTTCATGATCTTGTGCCCCTCGTCCTCCATCTGCTTGGCCTGCTGCAGAACCGGGCCGCGAATGTCGTAACAGACGTTGGCGAGCTTATTCGACTTCAATATCTTCTTCATGGCGTTCAACCTGTGCGGCGGCCTTGCGGCGCACCGTCCTCTGACAACACAAAACGCACGACTGCGAACGGCGCCGCCCGTCCCGAGCGCGAATGAAGAGCGGCAAAAAAGTTATAATCGTACTTTATCGCAATGTGCACGGCAATTTTATGAAGCTGCGGGTCGCCGCCACCGAAAATCAAAACACCTTTACCGCGTACGGCGATGGCTATGTCAGCGTCAACGCCGTGCGCTACACGGGCAATGTTCTCGTCCTTCCCGACCGCCTCGTCGCCGAGTGGACGCAGTCAACCGTCGAGACGATGAGCATCGCCGATTTTGCGCTCCTCGCCGACCTCGACGCCGATATCATCATCCTCGGCACCGGCAAGCTCGCGCGTTTCCCGCGCGCCGAACTGCGCCGCCCCTTCGTCGAACGCCAGAAAGGCCTCGAAGTGATGGACGTCCAGGCCGCCTGTCGCACCTACAACGTCCTGATCAGCGAAGGCCGCAGAGTCGCCGCCGGTCTCGTCTTCTCCTGAGCTTAGGCGGCCTGTGCCAACCACAATGAAACGTATCGCCCTCAAAATCGATGTCGATACTTACCGCGGAACGCGCGCCGGCGTCCCTGCCCTGACGCAGCTGCTCGAGCAGCACGGCGCCGGCGCGAGCTTCTTCTTTTCGCTTGGCAGCGACCGCAGCGGGCGCGAGCCGCAGGCATCTTCGCTGCGCCGCTATTACCCGCTGTCGACGCGCTTGTATGGCCGTCTCTTGCCGGCGCCCAACATCGGCTCGCGCGGCGCCGAGATATTGAAGCAGACGCGCGACGCCGGTTTTGAAGTCGGCATCCACGCCTGGGACCGCGTCGCCTGGGAAAAGGACATCGAGCAGGCCGAAAATCGCTGGGTCGAAACGCAAATGACGAAGGCCTGCTCGCGCTTTTCCGAAATCTTCGGCGAACGCGCGCACGCCCATGCTGGCGCCGGCTGGCGCATGAATCGCCACGCCTTGCGCCTGACCCAGCGCCTGGGTTTTGCCTACGCCAGCGATTGCCGCGGCAGCCACCCCTTCATTCCGGTCGTCGCCGGCGAAATCATCGCCTGCCCGCAGCTTCCGACGACGCTGCCGACGCTCGACGAAATCCTCGTACTCGAGCCGGGGTATTCGCCCGACGACGCGGCCGACCGCATTTTGCAACTCGCGCGGGTGATTCCTGGCGATCATGTTTTCACCCTGCGCGCCGAGCTCGAGGGCGTGCGTTTCGTCAGCGCCTTCGAGCGCCTGCTCAAGGGCTGGAAAGACAACGCCTGTGAAATCGTCGCCTTGCGCGAGTTGCACGCCGGGCTCAGGCTCAAGGAACTGCCGCACCACACCATCGAATGGGCCGAACTCCCCGGCCGCGCCGGCAGCCGGCTGACGCAGGGCCCGGCCTTCCTCGAGGACCTGCGAAAAAGGGCGTAGCGGCGTAAAAAAAGGGCGGCCGCAGCCGCCCTTTTCTGACACGAGGTCGCTTCGCTTAGCGTCGGTCGCCGCTGAAGGCCATCAGCAGGCTCAAGAGGTGCACGAAGACGTTGTAGATGTCGAGATAAACCGCGAGCGTCGCCGAGATGTAGTTCGTCTCGCCGCCGGTCACGATGCGGCTGATGTCGTGCAGGATGTAAGCCGAGAAGATCAGCACCGCGACCGCCGAAATCGTCAGCGACAGCGCCGGGATCTGGAAGAACATGTTGGCCAGCATCGCCAGCAGCAGGACGATGACGCCGACGAACAGAAACTTCCCGATGAAGCTGAAATCACGCTTCGTCACCGTCGCGATTCCCGCGAGCGTGAAGAAAATCGCACCGGTGCCGCCGGCCGCCGTCGCGATCAGCGCA
>CAZALA010000267.1:0-3752 GCA_964485725.1 uncultured Propionivibrio sp.
GCGGCCGCGCGTGTGAAAGGCGTGCGCGTAGGGGCCGGTGTGGATTTCGCAGACGCGCGCGCCGATGCGCGCGGCGGCGTCGATCTGGTGGAGCTCGGCGTCGATGAAAACGCTGCTGATGATGCCGGCTGCCGCGAGCTTTTCGACCGCGGTCTTGAGCTTACCCTCCTGCGCGACGATATCGAGACCGCCCTCGGTCGTCACCTCGTGCCGGCCTTCGGGAACGAGCATCGCCATTTCCGGCTTGAGGCGGCAGGCGATTGCGACCATTTCGTCGGTCGCCGCCATTTCAAGGTTGAGCTTGATCTGCGTCAGCGTGCGCAGCTTCTCGACGTCGGCGTCCTGGATGTGGCGCCTGTCCTCGCGCAAGTGCACGGTGATGCCGTCGGCGCCACCGATATGCGCTTCGACGGCCGCCCAGGCGGGTTCGGGCTCGTAAGTCTTGCGCGCCTGGCGGATCGTCGCGACGTGGTCAATATTGACGCCAAGTTCGATCATAGTTCCTTGAGCTCCATGAAGATCTTGCGAGTTTCGAGGTTCTTGCCACCCGTGTAGTGGGCAATCAGGGCACGCATCAGTTGCTTGGCTTCAAGCAGCGAGCGCGGGTCGGAAAAATCGTCGTGCGCAAGATCGATCAGCGTCTTGCCGCTCACCGCGAGCGCCGAGCTGCCGGCGCGCTGGAGCCTGACCGGACCGCTCTCGATTTCGTAAGCATAGTGTCCCGCGGCATCGATAGGAAGGCCCCGCGCGTCGTTTTGCAAAGTCAGCCCGTAGCCGAGTTCCTGCAGAAAAGCGCGTTCGAAGCAGCGCAGATCGGCTTCCCTGGGTCCGTCGGCAAAACGCCGCAGCGTTTCGGCATAGACGGCGAACAGGCGCTCGTGGGCGTCTTCACGCGGCAGCAGGTTGAGCAGCAGCTCGTTGAGATAGTAGGCGCAAAAAAGCGCCTTGCCGGTCAACAGCGGCTGACCACCCTGCCATTCGGCTTTCATCAGCGTGCGCAGCTCGCCCTTGCCGGCCCAGGCGATTTCGAGCGGCTGGAAAGCGAGCAGCAGCCCGCGCAGGGCCGAGCGCGGCCGACGTGCGCCGCGCGCGAGCAGCGCCACGCGCCCGAAGTCGCGCGCGAAGCATTCGACGATCAGGCTCGTTTCGCGAAACGGGTAGCTGTGCAGCACGTAGGCGGGCTGGCTATCGACCCTGTTGCGATGCATGCCTTTGTCGCTTACTCGTAACCCAGGCTTTTCAGCAGGCGCTCGTCGTCGTTCCAGCCCGACTGGACCTTGACGAAGACTTCGAGGAAGACCTTGGCGTCAAAAAGCCGCTCCATGTCCTGGCGCGCTTCCGAGGCGATCCTCTTCAGCGTTTCGCCGCCCTTGCCGATGACGATCGCCTTGTGCGTCGCGCGATCGACGACGATCGCTGCGCTGATGCGGCGCAGCGCGCCGTCGAGTTCGAATTTTTCGACTTCGACGGTCGCCGAATACGGCAGCTCGTCGCCGATCAGGCGAAAGAGCTTTTCGCGGATGTATTCGGCGGCGATGAACTTTTCGCTCTTGTCGGTAATTTCGTCTTCGGCGTACAGCAATTCGTCGTTGGGCAGATGCTTGCGCGTTTCCATCAGCAGGTCGTCGAGCTGGCTGCCCTTGGCGGCGCTGATCGGAACGATGGCGGCGAAGTCGTGCTGCTCGGCGAGCTTGGCAAGGAGCGGCAGCAAGGCGGTCTTGTCCTTGATGCGGTCGATCTTGTTGACGGCAAGAACGACGGGGCGGTCAGCCGGCAAGAGCCCGACGACGACCTTGTCCTTCGTGTCGAAATGGTCGGCATCGATGACGAGGATGACGACGTCGACGTCGGCGAGCGCCTGCGTGACGCCGCGATTCATCGCCCGGTTGAGCGCGTTGGTGTGGCGCGTCTGGAAACCCGGCGTATCGACGAAAACGTACTGCGCGTCGGGCCGCGTCACAATGCCGACGATGCGATGCCGCGTCGTTTGCGCCTTGCGCGAAACGATGCTGATTTTTTCGCCGACGAGGCGATTGAGCAGGGTCGATTTGCCGACGTTCGGTCGGCCGACGATGGCGATGGTGCCGGACTTGATCGTGTTCATGGTGCGGGCAATTTCTCCAGTGCGCGCTCGGCAGCAACCTGTTCAGCCGAACGCCGGCTGCCGCCGCCGCCCTCGGTACGAATGTGCAGCGTTTCGATGTCGCAGGCGATCTTGAAATGCTGCGCGTGCGCCTCGCCCTCGGTGCCGATCAGCGAATACTTCGGCAGCGGCAGGCGCCGGCCCTGCAGATACTCCTGCAGGCGCGTCTTGGCATCCTTGATCGGCTGCCCGGGAACGATGCGCTTGAACATGCCGGCGTAGAGCGCAAGGACCACCGCCCTCGCCGCTTCAAAGCCGGCGTCGAGCCAGATCGCGCCAAACAGGGCTTCGAGCGCGTCGGCGAGAATCGACGGACGCTGGGCGCCGCCGCTTTTGAGCTCGCCTTCGCCGAGGCGCAGATGGCTGCCGAGCGAAAGCGACAGCGCCAGCTGGTGCAGGCTGTCCTGGCGCACGAGATTGGCGCGCAAGCGCGAAAGATCGCCTTCGGGCAGGTCGGGGAAACGGTCGAAGAGTTCGCGCGCGACGACGCCGTTGAGGATCGAGTCGCCGAGAAATTCCAGCCGTTCATTGTGCGGCGAGCTGTGGCTGCGATGCGTGAGCGCCGTCAGCAGGAGCGAGCGGTCCGCAAAGGCGTGACCGAGCGCAAGTTCAAGCGCGTGACTCATCCAGCCATCCCGCCTCAATCGTGTCCGGCCGACGAACCGCGAAAGTCGATGAGCAGACTGACGTTGGCAAAGAGCGGAATGCGCTTTTCGTACTCAAAGGAAATGACGACCTGGTTGCCTTCCTTGGTGATGTCAAGATCGGCCGGCAGGACGCTGCTCACATGGTCGACTTCGGCGTACTTCCTGTAGATCTCGCGGATTTCGGGAACGGTCTTGCCGCCGGCGTTGGCCGCGGTCGAGATGACGTCCTTCCTGATCTTGTAGAAATCGATGACCTCGGGGGCGACCCTGATGCCGAGCAGGGCGACTGCCGCAATAAGGATGCCCCAGAAGATGAGTTCGGAGAGCGCCAGACCACGCTGGTATTTCATCGCAGCATCCCCCTATTTGAATGAGCCGATACGTTTCAGATCGCTGAAGTTGAGCCAGATGAAGAAGGCCTTGCCGACGATGTTCTCTTCCGGGACGAATCCCCAGAAGCGGCTGTCGCGGCTGTTGTCCCGATTATCCCCCATCATGAAGTAATTGCCGGGAGGAACCGTGCAGATGACGCCTGCATTATTGTACAGGCAGTTGGCGCGATGTGCGAACTGGGCGACGTCGGAAATGAACGCCGGCGCATCGTCGTCATTGAGCGTGCGATGCTCGATGCCGTTGACCTTTTCGACGTACTGCTTCGAATAGTAGAGCCGTTCCGGGTGCAGGTAATCGTCGACGCGTTGCGTCGGCATCGGCTCGCCGTTGATCGTCAGACGCTTGTTCTGATACGCGACCCTGTCGCCGGGAACGCCGACGACGCGCTTGATGTAGTCGAGCGACGGATCCTCGGGGTAGCGAAAGACCATCACGTCGCCGCGCTTCGGTTCGCCGAGCGCAATGATCTTCTTGTTGATGACCGGCAGCCGGATGCCGTAGGTGAACTTGTTGACGAGGATGAAATCGCCGATCTGCAAGGTCGGGATCATCGAACCCGACGGGATCTT
>CAZALA010000268.1:0-3694 GCA_964485725.1 uncultured Propionivibrio sp.
TCTTGCCGGTCTGGCGGTCGCCGATGATCAGCTCGCGCTGGCCGCGGCCGACCGGAACCATGGAGTCGATGGCCTTGAGACCGGTCTGCACCGGCTGCGACACCGACTTGCGCCAGATCACGCCTGGCGCGACCTTTTCGATCTTGTCGGTGAGCCTGGCGTTGATCGGGCCCTTGCCGTCGATCGGCTCGCCGAGCGAATTGACGACGCGGCCGAGGAGCTCGGGGCCGACCGGAACTTCGAGAATGCGCCCGGTCGTCTTCACCGTATCGCCTTCGGTGATCTTCTCGTAGGCGCCGAGAACGACCGCGCCGACCGAGTCGCGCTCGAGGTTCAGCGCCATTCCCATGGTGCCGCCGGCGAACTCGAGCATTTCGCCCTGCATCGCGTCGGCAAGGCCGTGGATGCGGCAAATGCCGTCGGTCACCGAAACCACGGTCCCCTGCGTTCGCGTCTGCGCGCCGACATCAAGATTCTGGATCTTGCTCTTGATGAGCTCACTGATTTCGGAAGCGTTTAGTTGCATGCATTTCTCCTAATTCTTCAGCTCTTTAACGCTGAGGCCATGGCTTTGAGCTTGCCGGCAACCGATGCGTCGAGGACCTGATCGCCGACCGCGACCCTGACGCCGCCGATCAGCTCCGGGTCGATTTGAACGCGCGCGGCAAGCCTGCTGCCAAAATGCGCTTCGAGCTGCGGCATCAGGCTGACCAGCTCCGCGTCGTCGATCGGGTAGGCGCTCGTCACGAGCGCGTCCTTGACGCCCTCGTCGGCGCTTTTGAGGCTTTCGTAAAGTGCGGCGATCTGCGGCAGGACGACGAGTCGTTCGTTGACCGCGAGAAGCTCGATGAAAGCGGCGACTTCAGCGTCGGCGGCGGCGTCGGTGAGCGAGAGGAAGAAGCTCGCGACTTCGCCCGCCGAAAATCTCGGGTTGCCGACGAGTTCGATCATTTCGCGGTCTTCAGCGAGCAGCGCGAAGAGCTTCAGGCGGTCCGACCATTTGGCGAGCGTGCCGCTCTCGCGCGCCAGGCGGAAAATCGCCTGGGCGTACGGGCGGGCGATCGTGACGGATTCAGCCATGGCCTCTAGAGATCCTGTTTGATCGCGGCGAGCATCTGCGCGTGCGCCTTGACGTCGATTTCGCGGCGCAGGATTTTTTCGGCACCGGCGACGGCAAGTTCGGCGACGCGTTCGCGCAGCGCTTCCTTGACTCGCGCCGCTTCGACTTCAATCTCGGCCTTGGCGCCGGCGACGACCTTGTCGGCTTCGATCTTCGCCTGCGCCTTCGCTTCGTCGATGATCTGCTGCGCCCGCTTTTCGGCCTGCGCGATGACGTCGGCGACTTTCTCCTTGCCTTCGCGAACGGTGTCGGCCGAGCGCTTGGCCGCAAGCTCGAGGCTCTGCCTTCCGCGTTCAGCCGCAGCGAGCCCCTCGGCGATGTTCGTCGCGCGTTCGTCGAGCGCCTTCATGATCGGCGGCCATACGAATTTCATCGTAAACAGCGCCAATATGATGAACACAACGAGCTGGGCGACCAGGGTTGCGTTGAGATTCACGGTGAGCTTTCCTGGAGGACGTTGCGTTGGACGGAAGACTTACTTGAGGACGAAGGGATTCGCGAAAGCGAACATCATCGCGATCCCGACGCCGATCAGGAAAGCCGCGTCGATGAGACCTGCAAGCATGAACATCTTGGTCTGCAGCTCGTTCATCAGCTCGGGCTGGCGAGCCGATGCCTCGATGTACTTGCCGCCCATCAGGCTGATGCCGATGCAGGCGCCGATGGCGCCCAGACCGATGATGAGACCGCAGGCCAGCGCGACACTACCCAGAACATGTTCCATGAGCACTCCTTCAGATTGAATTGCCTGTTAACATCCAACGAACTTCAAAAAAACGCCTAATGACCTTCGTGCGCCTGGCCGATATAGACCATCGCGAGCATCATGAAAATGAAGGCCTGCAGCACGACGATGAAAATGTGAAAAAGCGCCCAGCCGGTGCCGACGAGGACGTGGCCGAGCCAGAGCAGCGGCCCGGTGGCGCCGCTCGATGCGCCGAGCGCCGCGCCCATCAGCGCGATCAGCATGAAGAGCAGCTCGCCGGCGTACATGTTGCCCCAGAGCCGCATGCCGTGCGAAACCGTCTTGGCGAGAAACTCGATCATCTGCATCAGGAAGTTCGGCAGATAGAGCAGGAAATGGTTGCCGAAGGGCGCCGTGAACAGCTCGTGCACCCAGCCGCCGAGGCCCTTGATCTTGATGTTGTAATAGAAGCAGAGCAGCAGGACGCCGATCGACATGCCGAGCGTGCCGTTAAGGTCGGCGGTCGGAACGACGCGCAGGTAGGCGTGCGGATTGCCGGTCGCCCACTGCCAGATCCGCGGCAGCAGATCGACGGGCAGAAAGTCCATCGAATTCATCAGAAAGACCCAGACGAAAACGGTGAGCGCGAGCGGCGCGACGAATTTTCTCGACTCTTCGCTATGGATAATCGAGCGCGCCTGGTTGGCGACCATCTCCATGACGATTTCGAGCGCCGCCTGGCCGCGTCCGGGAACGCCCGAGGTGACGCTTCTGGCGACGCGCCACATCAGGAAAAGCCCGAGGACGCCCATCGCCAGCGAAAAGAAGACCGTATCGAAGTTGATGATGCTGAAGTCTACGATCGAAGTCTGCGCGTGCCCGCTGCTGTTGAGCTGGGTCAGGTGGTGGACGACATATTCGCCGGCGTTTGGCGCGGCAGCAGCTTCGTGTCCGGTAGCCATGTTCAGGACTTTTTCCAGAAAGCCAAAAAACCCGCTTGCGAAGCAAGCCCCAGTCCGATCAGCAAGGACGGCCAATGCAGATCGGCATACTCTCTCGCGACAAAAACCAGGATCGCGATCGTTGCTGCGACCTTGACGAATTCCCCGAGGAAGAAATTCACCGGGTAAGAAGCGCCGCGCCGAAGCGCCACACTCTTCAAACGCCAGGCAAAGAGGAAATTTGGCAGCGCGCACGCGCCTCCCCCCAGTCCTGCCGACACCGCCCCGTTCTCCCCGACCATGAATGCCGCGCCGACCGCAGCGATCAGCGTGACGCCAACTTGCAGAAGAATAGCTCGAAACATGATCGCCCGGTCAACACTATAGCTGCGACTGCGGAGAATTATATCGTCAATCGCATAGCCGCCTGCGCGCCTGCGCTGACCCGCAATTGCTGGCCCGCCGGCTCTTAGCGCATGCGCTGCAAAATGCCTTCGAGCTCGTCGAGATTGCCAAAAGCGATCTCGATCTTGCCGGCGCCCTTGCGGTTGGTGCGGATCCCGACCTGCGCGGCAAGCAGGTCCGAAAGCTCCTCCTGCAGGCGCAGAACGTCGCGGTCGGGCTTTCTGACATCAGGCGGCGCCGGTGGTTTCAAGGCCTGCTGCGCCAGGCGCTCGGCCTCGCGCACCGAAAGCCCCTTGTGCACGACGCGCTGCGCCAGCGCGACCTGCAGCGCGCCGGCAAGCGGCAGCAGCGCGCGCGCGTGCCCCATGTCGATCGCGCCCTTCATGAGAAGTTCCTGCACCGCTGGCGCGAGCTGCAGCAGGCGCAGCAGATTGGAAGCCGCCGGGCGCGAACGGCCGACGGCGTCGGCTGCCTGCTGGTGCGTCATCGAGAACTCGTCGATCAGGCGCTGCAGCCCTTGCGCTTCCTCGAGCGGATTCAGGT
>CAZALA010000269.1:0-3597 GCA_964485725.1 uncultured Propionivibrio sp.
TCTACGGCCCGGGCGCCGATTCGGGCACCTTCGAGTACTTCACCGAAGCCGTCAATGGCAAGTCGAAGGCGACGCGCGGCGACTTCACCGCCTCCGAGGACGACAACGTCCTCGTCCAGGGCGTCTCGCGCGACGTCGGCGGCCTGGGCTACTTCGGCTACGCCTATTACATTGAAAACAAGGACAAGCTTGCCGCCGTCTCGATCGTCGCCGCGCCCGGCAAGCCGGCGGTCGCCCCGTCGCTGCAGAGCGTCGTCGATGGCAGCTATCAGCCGCTGGCGCGGCCGATCTTCATCTACGTCAATGCCAAGTCGGCCGACAAGCCCGAAGTCAAGGACTTCGTCGAGTACTACATGAAGAACAGCGAAAAGCTCGTCAAGGAAGTGAAATACGTCGCGCTGCCGGCCAAGGCTTACACCTACAACCTCGATCACTTTGCCAAGCGCGCCAAGGGCACCAAGTTCGCCGGCGAAAACAAGGTCGGCATCACGATCGAAGAACTGATGAAGATCGAAGCCAAGTAAGCCTGGCGTCCTGCCAGCCCCGGGGCCCGGCCCCGGGGCTGCCCCTGTTTCAAGCTAGAATTGAGGCCTTGTGACTTCCACCGCAGCGACTGCCGAGAGCCGAGTTCTCGTGTCCGAACCGAGCGAACGCCTGAAAAAAAAGCCGACCCGCCATCTCAAGGAAAGGGTGATCGAAGGCGTCCTTTTTCTCGCCGCCTTCGTTTCAGTCTTTACGACGACGGCGATCGTCTACATCCTGATCAGCGAGTCGTGGAGCTTCTTTCAGCACGTTCCGCTCACCGATTTCCTGTTCGATACGCAATGGACGCCGCTCTTTGACGACGCGCACTACGGCATCATGGTGCTGCTCTCGGGAACGATCACGAGTTCGGCCGTCGCCGTCCTCGTCGCCATTCCGCTCGGCACGCTGATCGCGGTCTATCTCTCCGAATTCGCGCCCTTCTCGGTGCGCGAGATCGCCAAGCCGTTTCTTGAACTGCTCGGCGGCATCCCGACGATCATCTACGGCTACTTCGCGCTGCTCTTCGTGACGCCGCTCTTGCAGGAGATCTATCCGGCCCTGCCCGGCTTCAATCTGCTCTCGGCCGGCATCGTCATGGGCATCATGATCATTCCCTACGTCGCCTCGCTCTCCGAAGATGCCATGCGCGCCGTCCCGATGGCGCTGCGCGAAGGCTCCTACGCGACCGGCGCGACGCGCCTGCAGACGGCCTTGCGCGTCGTCCTGCCGGCGGCGACCTCGGGCATCGCCTCGGCCTACATCCTCGGCATCTCGCGCGCCGTCGGCGAGACGATGATCCTCGCGGTGGCTGGCGGCATGCAGCCCAACCTTACTTTCAACCCGGCCGAACCCGGCGCGACGATCACCTCCTTCATCGTCCAGGTCGCGCTCGGCGACCTGCCGCACGGCAGCATCGGCTACCAGACGATCTTCGCCGCCGGCCTGATGCTGATGCTGCTGACGCTGGCGTTCAATCTGATCGGTTTTTACATGCGCAAGAAGTACCGCGAGGCCTACTGAAATGAATCAACAGGAATTGCAGGCGCTGCGCACGATGATCGTCGCGCACAAGCGCTGGGACTTCATGTTCGGCATCCTCGGCATCCTCGCGCTGATGCTCGGGCTGATGACTTTTGTCGCCCTGTTCGCCGATATGGCGGTCAATGGTCTGGGCCGGATCAGCGTCGACTTCCTGACCTCCTTCCCCTCGCGGCGCGCGGCCAACGCCGGCATCCTCTCGGCCTGGGTCGGTTCGGTGCTGGTGATGATCGTCACCGCCTTCACCGCCGTTCCGCTGGGCGTTGCCGCCGGCGTCTATCTCGAAGAGTACGCGCCGAAGAACTGGATCACCGACATCATCGAGATCAACGTCTCCAATCTCGCCGGCGTGCCGTCGATCATCTACGGCCTGCTCGCGCTCGGCCTCTTCGTCTACACCTTCGGACTCGGGCAGAGCATTCTCACTGCCGGACTGACACTGGCGCTCCTGATTCTCCCGGTGGTGATCGTCGCCACCCGCGAAGCGATCCGCTCGATCCCGCAGATCATCCGCGAGGGCGCTTACGCCTGCGGGGCGACGACCTGGCAGGTGGTCAGCGACCATATCGTGCCCTACTCGAGCGCCGGCATCCTCACCGGCGTCATCATCGGCATGGCGCGCGCGATCGGCGAGACGGCGCCGATCATCACCATCGGCGCGCTGACCTTCATCGCCTTCCTGCCGACCATGCCCTTCACCGGCGATCCACCGGCCGGTCCCTTCGACTGGCTCTCCGCCCCCTTCACGGTGATGCCGATCCAGATGTTCAACTGGACTTCGCGCCCCGAAGCGGCTTTCCTCAACAACGCCGCGGCCGCCGGTTTCATCCTCGTTTTCATGACGCTGGCGATGAACGGTCTCGCCATCTGGCTGCGCTACCGCCTGCGCAGGAACATCAAGTGGTAAGCCTCCCGGGAACAATTGAATGAACGCAATGACCGAAAGAAACGAAACCCGATCGCCGCTCAAGGCGCAGGCACGAAACCTGAGTTTCTATTACGGGAGCTTCCAGGCGCTGAAGAACATCGACATGTCGATTTACGAGAACAAGGTAACTTCGCTGATCGGCCCGTCGGGCTGCGGGAAATCGACTTTCCTGCGCTGCTTCAACCGCATGCACGACCTCTATCCGGGCAATCGCTACGAGGGCGCGATCGATTTTCATCCCGACCATACCGACCTCCTGTCGAAAGCCGTCGACCCGATCGAAGTGCGCATGCGCATCAGCATGGTCTTCCAGAAGCCCAACCCCTTCCCCAAGTCGATTTACGAGAACGTCGCTTACGGCTTGCGCGTCCGCGGTGAAAAGGCGCGTTCGGTGATCGACGACAAGGTTGAAGCCGCCCTGCGCGCCGCGGCGCTGTGGGGCGAAGTCAAGGACCGCCTCAACGAACTCGGCGCCAACCTCTCGGGCGGGCAGCAGCAGCGTCTTTGCATCGCCCGCGCGCTCGCCACCGACCCCGAACTCATGCTCTTCGACGAGCCGACCTCGGCGCTCGACCCGATTGCCACGGCGAGCATCGAGGAGCTGATCACCGAGCTCAAGGAAAAAGTGACGATTCTCATCGTCACGCATAACATGCAGCAGGCAGCGCGCATTTCCGATTACACGGCCTACATGTACATCGGCGAGATGGTCGAATTCGGCGTCACCGACGAGATCTTCATCAAGCCGAAGCGCAAGGAGACTGAAGACTACATTACCGGGCGGTTTGGCTGATTCCCCCGACGCGCAACGAACCTGGACTTCTGAAATGACCGATCACACCTCCAAGAATTTCAACTTCGAACTCGAGAGCCTGCGCACGCAAGTCATGGAAATGGGCGGGATGGCCGAACAGCAGGTGCGCAAGGCGATCGACGGCCTCTACAGCGGCGACCAGCAGTTGCTCGAGAAGGTCATTCGCGACGACGATCGCATCAACCAGATGGAAGTCGATATCGATGCCCTGTGCAACCAGATCATCGCCAAGCGCCAGCCGACGGCGAGCGATTTGCGCATGATCGTCTCGGTGCTCAAAGCCATCGCCGAC
>CAZALA010000270.1:0-3555 GCA_964485725.1 uncultured Propionivibrio sp.
CAGGCAGAAACCGGCGAAGACGAAGAAATCGACCGGCCGCGTGCGCGCCGCTTCGAGCAGGTTGCTCGAGATCATGTTGAGAAAGAGCGGCACGGTGAGCGCGGCGATGACGCCGAGGATCGAGTAGCGGCCCCAGTCGCCGCGCGGCGCGCCACTTCGTTCGCTACGGTCGGCAAGGAAATAGTTGGCGAGGCCGCCGAGGACGCCGGCGGCGATCATGATGATGAGGATGATCCCCATGTAGCCATCGAGACTCGTCGACAACGCGGTCACCTGCAAGGATTTCTGCAATTCCGGATTCATCGTCCGCCCCCCTTTTTTTCCAGCCGCTACTATGCCATACGCCGGCCTGAAGCTGAAGGAAACGACAAACCCGGAACTGCGAACCACCAAGACACCAAGTCACCAAGAAGCACCAAGAAATTCAAAAGCTCCTCTTGGTTTTTCTTGGTGGAACTTGGTGTCTTGGTGACTTGGCGGTGAATTTTTGCTTTTGGCAGGGCGCAAACCACGAACCGCCAAGAGCGAACCACCAAGACACAAAGTCACCAGGAAACACCAAGAAAATTCAAAAGCTTTTTCCTGGTTTTTCTTGGTGTAACTTGGTGTCTTGGTGACTTGGTGGTGAAGCTTTTAAACGCTTACCTCGGCAGGTTGGAAGAGCCCATCAGGAAGGCATCGACCTCACGAGCGCATTGACGGCCTTCTCTCCGAGCAAGCCGCCGGCTTGCGCCGTTGACTTGCCCGAAGGGCGATACGCCCAAATTAACGTGGCAGATTCGACGATCCCATCAGGAAGGCGTCGACTTCACGTGCACATTGACGCCCCTCGCGTATCGCCCAGACGACGAGCGACTGGCCGCGGCGGGTGTCGCCGGCGGCAAAGACCTTGGTCGCGCTCGTCGCGTAGCAGCCTTCGCCGTCGGTCGTCGCATTGGCGTTGCCCCGCGCGTCCCTGGCGACGCCGAAAGCGTCGAGCAGGCCGCCGACGGGATTGACGAAGCCCATCGCGAGGAAAACGAGGTCGGCCTTGTAGACTTGCTCGCTGCCGGCGACCTCGCTCATCCTGCCGTCTTTCCACTCGATCTCGACGGTCTTGAGCGAGTTCAGGACGCCGTTCTCGCCGATGAACTCTTTGGTCGCGATCGCGAACTTGCGCTGCGTCGCGCCTTCCATGTGCGAGGACGAGGTGCGCAGCTTGAGCGGCCAGTAAGGCCAGGTCAGCGCCTTGTTTTCCTCGCTGGGCGGCTGCGGCATGAGCTCGAACTGGGTGACCGACGCGGCGCCGTGGCGGTAGCTCGTGCCGACGCAGTCGGAACCGGTGTCGCCGCCGCCGATGACGATGACGTGCTTGCCCTTGGCGCTGATCGGGTTGGGCTTGCCGCCGGCGATCTGCTTGTTCTGCGGGATCAGGAACTCGAGCGCCGGGTAAGTGCCTTTCAGCTCGCGGCCCGGGATCGGCAGGTCGCGCGGCACTTCGGAACCGGCCGCGATGACGACCGCGTCGAACTCGCTCGTGATCTTGTCGGCCGGAATGAACTGGCTCGCGTCGTTGACGATGCCGGCCGGAACCTTGTCGCAACCGACGATCACCTTGGTCTTGAAGACGACGCCTTCGGCTTCCATCTGCTTGACGCGGCGCTCGACAAGCTTCTTGTCGAGCTTGAAGTCGGGAATCCCGTAGGCCAAGAGACCGCCGACGCGCGAGTTCTTTTCAAAGACGGTGACCGCGTGGCCGACGCGCGCGAGCTGCTGCGCGCAGGCGAGGCCGGCCGGGCCGGAGCCGATGATCGCAACCTTCTTGCCGGTCTTTTCCTTGGGCGGTTGCGGCACGATCCAGCCCATCTGCCAGCCCTTGTCGGCGATCGCGTGCTCGATCGACTTGATGCCCACCGGGTCGTTGTTGATGTTGAGCGTGCACGCCGCTTCGCAGGGCGCCGGGCAGATGCGGCCGGTAAATTCAGGGAAGTTGTTCGTCGACAGCAGCACCGCGAGCGCCTGCTCCCAGTTGTTGCGATAAACGAGGTCGTTCCAGTCCGGGATGATGTTGTTGACCGGGCAGCCGGTGTTGCAGAACGGAATACCGCAATCCATGCAGCGCGAACCCTGCAGCGCCGCCTGCTCGTCGGTGAGCCTGGCGATGAACTCGCGATAGTGCTTCAAGCGCGCTTCGGCGGGCTCGTAAGCCTCGGCGAGGCGCTGATGCTCCATGAAGCCGGTCGGCTTACCCATTTACACTGACCTCCAGTTGCTGTTTCTCGGCCTTCTGCACGCTCATTTCGGCGAGCGCGCGACGGTATTCGTTCGGCATGACCTTGACGAAGCGGCCGCGGCAGACCAACCAGTCGTCGAGGATGGCGCGCGCCTGCGCGCTGCCCGTGTACTCGAAGTGCTGCTCGATCAGGCCCTTGAGCAGAGCTTCGTCGACCATTCCGAGGTGGCGGACGTCGACGCGGCCGTGACCTTCGAGCTCGTCGCCGGCGTCCGAACCGATGCGCGCGGCGATCTCTTCCTCGACCGGTTCGAGCGCCACCTGCGCCATGTTGCAGCGCTTCTCGAAGTCGCCGACTTCGTCATAGACGTAAGCGACGCCGCCCGACATGCCGGCGGCGAAATTGCGCCCGGTGTAACCGAGAACGACGACGGTGCCGCCCGTCATGTACTCGCAGCCGTGGTCGCCGACGCCCTCGACGACGGCGGTCGCCCCAGAGTTGCGCACCGCGAAGCGCTCGCCGGCAACGCCCGCCAGGAAGACTTCGCCTTCGGTGGCGCCGTAGAGAACGGTGTTGCCGACGATGATGTTCTCGGTCGTCTTGCCGGCGAAGCCTATCGCGGGCTTGACGACGATGCGCCCGCCCGAGAGCCCCTTGCCGACGTAGTCGTTGGCCTCGCCAATCAGGTTGATCGTGACGCCGCGTGCGAGCATCGCGCCGAAGCTCTGCCCGGCAGTGCCCTTGAGCGTGATCGAAATCGTGCCGTCGGGAAGTCCGGCGTGCCCGTATTTCAGCGCGATGCGACCCGAGAGCATGGCGCCGACGGTGCGGTTGATGTTGCGCACCGGCAGCTCGATTTTGACCTTCTGGCCTTTTTCGAGCGCCGGCTTGGCGCGCGCGATGAGCTCGTTGTCGAGGGCCTTGTCGAGGCCGTGATCCTGCGCCTCGCAGTGCATCAACGGGTCACCCGGGAAGCGCTCGGGGGCGTGGAAGATGCGGCTGTAATCGAGCCCCTTGGCTTTCCAGTGCTCGATTCCCTGGCGCATGTCGAGGAGATCGACGCGGCCGATCAGGTCGTCGAACCTGCGGATGCCCATTTGCGCCATGAGCTCGCGCAATTCCTCGGCGACGAAGAAGAAGAAATTGACGACGTGTTCGGGCTGCCCCGTAAACTTGCGGCGCAGCAGGGGATCCTGCGTCGCGACGCCGACCGGGCAGGTGTTGAGATGGCATTTGCGCATCATGATGCAGCCTTCGACGATGAGCGGCGCCGTCGCGAAGCCAAACTCGTCGGCGCCGAGCAGCGCGCCGATCAGCACGTCGCGGCCCGTCTTCATCTGGC
>CAZALA010000271.1:0-912 GCA_964485725.1 uncultured Propionivibrio sp.
CCAACCTCGGCTTCGCGGTGAGCGGATCGGACCTTGCCGACAACGCGACGACGCGGCGGCTCGCCGGACTCGGCATTCGCGTTGCGGTCGGTCACGCGGCAGACAACATCAGCGGCGCCGACGCCGTGGTCGTGTCGACGGCGGTCAGTGAAGACAATCCGGAAGTCGTCGCGGCGCGGGCGCAGAAGGTGCCGGTCGTGCCGCGCGCGCAAATGCTCGCCGAACTGATGCGCCTGAAACAAGGCGTCGCGGTCGCCGGCACGCACGGCAAGACGACGACGACGAGTCTCGTCGCTTCGATCCTCGCCGCGGGCGGCCTCGATCCCACCTTCGTCATCGGCGGCCGGCTCAACGCCGCCGGCGCCAATGCACGGCTCGGCGCCGGCGATTTCATCGTGGTCGAGGCCGACGAATCCGACGCCTCTTTCCTCTTCCTGTCGCCGGTGATCTCGATCGTCACTAACATCGACGCCTACCACATGGAAACGTATGGCCTCGAGTTCGGTAGGCTCAAGCAGGCCTTCGTCGATTTCCTTCAGCGCCTGCCGTTCTACCGTGTCGCCGTCGTTTGCGTCGATGACGCCAACGTGCGCGAAATCATGCCGCAGGTCGCCAAGCAGATCGTCGGCTACGGCCTCGACGCATCGGCCAACGTTCGCGCCGAGAACGTCGTCGCCGTGGACGGCCGCATGCAGTTTGACTGCGTACGCACCAACGGAACGATGACGCGTTTTCCGGTGACGCTGAACCTGCCCGGCATGCACAACGTCCTCAATGCCCTCGCGGCAATCGCGGTGGCGAGCGAGGCGGGCGTTGCCGACGCCGACATTCAAAAAGCGCTCGCCGAATTTACCGGCGTCGGCCGGCCCCTCCAGCGCTACGGCGAAGTCGCCCTGGCCCCCGGGGGCCGCC
>CAZALA010000271.1:922-3549 GCA_964485725.1 uncultured Propionivibrio sp.
GGCCACCATCCGGCCGAAATGCGTGCGACGATCGCCGCCGCCCGCGGCGCCTTTCCGGGGCGTCGCCTGGTGCTGGCTTTCCAGCCGCACCGCTACACGCGCACGCGCGACTGCTTCGAGGACTTCGTCGCCGTGCTCGCCGGGGTCGATGCGCTCGTCCTTTCCGAAGTCTACGCCGCCGGGGAAGCGGCCATCGTCGCCGCCGACGGCCGCTCGCTCGCGCGCGCGCTGCGCGTCGCCGGCAAGATTGAGCCGGTCTTCGTCGAAGACATCAACGAAATGCCGCAAGCGATCATCACCGCCGCGCGCGACGGCGACGTGGTGATCACCATGGGCGCCGGCTCGATCGGCGGCGTCCCGGGAAAGATTGCAAATGCTTAACCACCAAGACACCAAGAACACAAAGTTGCACCAAGAAAAGCAAGGGCAATCTTTGTCTTTCTTGGTGAGTCTTGGTGCCCTTGGTGCCTTGGTGGTGAAAGGTTTTTCGTATGACTGATTTTGGCAAAGTCGCGGTGCTTTTCGGCGGCAGCTCGGCGGAGCGCGAGGTCTCGCTGAACAGCGGCGCGCGCGTGCTCGCGGCGCTGCAGCGCCAGGGGATCGACGCGCAGGCTTTCGATCCGGCGGAAAGAAAGCTCGACGAGCTTGCCGCTTTCGACCGCGTCTTCATCGCGCTGCACGGCCGTTTCGGCGAGGACGGGACGATCCAGGGCGCGCTCGAGCTCATGCGCATTCCCTACACCGGCAGCGGCGTCATGGCCTCGGCCCTCGGCATGGACAAATGGCGGACGAAGCTCCTCTGGCGCTCGGTCGGCCTGCCCATTCCCGACTTCGCGGTGCTCGCCGCCGATAGCGATTTCGCGGCGGTCGGAGCGCGCCTCGGTTTTCCGCTCTTCGTCAAGCCCGCCAACGAAGGCTCGTCGATCGGCATCACCAAGGTGACTGATGTCGCCGAACTGCCCGCAGCCTACGCCAGGGCGGCAGCGCTCGACGAAATCGTCCTCGCCGAACGCGCGATTCTCGGCGGCGAATACACGGTCGGCATCATCGGTGAAGGCGACGACATGCAGGCGCTGCCGATCATCCGCATCGAGCCTGCGACCGATTTCTACGATTACGAAGCGAAGTATCTGCGCAACGACACGAAATACCTGTGCCCCTGCGACTTGTCTGCCGAGCGCGAGGAGCAATTGCGCGCCGCCTCGCTCGAGGCCTTCCGCGTCCTCGGCTGCCGCGGCTGGGGCCGCGTCGATTTTCTGATGGACGAAGCCGGCAACGCTTACTTCCTCGAAGTCAATACCTCGCCCGGCATGACCGACCACTCGCTTGTGCCGATGGCGGCGCGCGCCGCGGGCCTGTCGTACGAGGATCTCGTCGTTCGCGTCCTGTCGCTGGCGAAGCTGGGATGATCGATGTGGAACAAACCGCAGCTGCTGATCGCGATCTCCGATCTCCTCATTCTTGCGGCGGTCGCGGCGCTCATCGGTGCCGCCGTGCTGTGGAGCGCGCGCCTGCCGCTCTTTCCGCTGCGCGAAGTCGTGGTGACAAGCGAATTGCGCGAAGTGCGGCGCAGCGAGCTCGAGCGCACGCTCGCCGGGCGGCTGCGCGGCAACTTTTTCAGCGTCAACGTCGAGGCAGTCAGGGTCGCGCTCGAGCAACTGCCGTGGGTGCGCCACGCCGAGGTGCGGCGCCGCTGGCCTTTCCATCTCGAAGTCGCGCTCGAGGAGCACGTGCCGGTTGCGTACTGGGGGCAGGGCGGCGGCCAGCTCGTCAATGCCTACGGCGAGGTCTTCGCGGCGGCAATGAGCCGGCCGGCACCCGAGAACATGCCGGTGCTCGTCGGGCCGATGGGTTGGGCGCCCGAAATGCTCGCGTATTACGAGCAGGCGCAGGAGCTGCTGGCGCCGCTCGGCCGTCTGCCGCGCGTGATCAACGTCTCGCCGCGCCTGGCCGTGCAATTGAAGCTCGACGACGGAATGATCGTCGAGCTCGGGCGGCAGCAGACGAAGGCGCCGCTCAAGGGGCGACTCGAGCGGCTCGTCGATTACTACCCGAGCGTGCTGACGCTCGCCGGCCAGAAACCGGCCGTCGTCGATCTGCGCTATCCGAACGGATTTGCGCTGCGCGTGGTGGCAAATGCGGCAAACCTTGCAAATGCTGCCAATGCGGCCGGCAGCAAGCTTACCGATAACAGAGGGAAACCATGAGCAGGGACAGCAAGGAAATCATCGTCGGCCTCGACATCGGTACAACGAAGGTCGTCGCCCTCGTCGCCGAAATCAGCCCCGAGGGGCGGCTCAACATCATCGGCATGGGGTCGCAGGATTCGAAGGGACTCAAAAAAGGCGTCGTCGTCAATATCGAAGACACGGTGGCGACGATTTCGCGCGTGCTGCAGGAAGTCGAGCTGATGGCCGACTGCAAGGTCAAGGACGTCTATACGGGAATTGCCGGCAGCCACATCAAGAGCTTCAACTCGAACGGCATGGTCGCGATCAAGGAAAAGGAAGTGACGACGATGGACGTCGAGCGCGTCGTCGAAACCGCGCGCGCGATGCCGATTCCCGCCGACCAGGAAATCCTGCACATCCTGACGCAGGAATTCATCATCGACGACCAGGACGGCA
>CAZALA010000272.1:0-3493 GCA_964485725.1 uncultured Propionivibrio sp.
CTCGTCGTCACCCGCCCCGTGCCGTCGATGATCCGCAACAGCTGAAACGGTCCCGGGCGTTGCCGGCGCCCGTATTACCCCGACGGCTTTGCCCGCAAGCTCTATCTTCCCGGCGACGGCTCGATTCGCGACGCCGACACGGGCTACTTCACGCCCACCGGGCGCATCGACGACGGGCTCAACGTCGCCGGCCACCGCATGGGGACGATGGAGGTCGAGTCGGCGCTCGTCTCGCATCCGATGGTCGCCGAGGCGGCGGTGGTCGGGCGCCCCGACGAACTGACCGGCGAGGCGATCTGCGCCTTCGTCGTCTTGAAGGGCGCGCGCCCGGTCGGCGAGGCGGCGAGCAGGATGATCAAGGAATTGCAGGACCACGTCGCCAAGGAGATCGGCCCGATCGCCAAGCCCAAGGACATCCGCTTTGGCGAGAACCTGCCGAAGACGCGTTCGGGGAAGATCATGCGCCGCCTGTTGCGCTCGCTCGCCAAAGGCGACGTGGTCGCGCAGGACGTGTCGACGCTCGAGAACCCGGCGATCCTCGACCAGCTTCGCGGCAACTGACTGGGGCGGCGGGAGCGCCGCATCGCCTACCCAGAGGCAGTTTGCGGAGAGAGATGTAGGAGCGCAGATTTCTGCGCGATATGGCCGTGGATATCCAAGCGCCGCATCGCCCGATGAATCGGGCTCCTACAGAGACGCGGTTGCGGAGTGAGATGTAGCAGCGCAGATTTCTGCGCGATCGGCGGTCGCGCTCGCCTCGTCTATTGGCAAGGCATCGGCCGACGCCTATGATGCGCCCATGATCGAGCCCGCGACCCGCTTTGGCCGTTACTACGGCCTTTATACCGCGGGCTTCTTTTCGCTGATCCTGGCGCTCGGCGTGCTCGAGTACTACGGCCTGCCGGCGCGCTGGATCGGCTACGCCTTCCTCTTCCTGACGATCGCGCTCTACGCGACGGTCGGCATCCTGGCGCGCACCTCCGACCTTGCCGAGTACTACGTCGCCGGCCGGCGGGTACCGGCGCTGCTCAACGGCATGGCGACCGGCGCCGACTGGATGAGCGCCGCTTCCTTCATCGGCCTTGCCGGCACGCTCTACCTCACGGGCTACCAGGGCCTCGCCTACGTGATGGGATGGACCGGCGGCTACGTCCTCGTCGCGCTCCTGATTGCGCCCTACCTGCGGCGCTTCGGCCAATACACGATTCCCGATTTTCTCGGCGCCCGTTACGGCGGCAACGCGGCGCGGCTGATCGGCGTCTTCGCCACCGTCGTCGCTTCCTTCATTTACGTCGTCGCGCAGATCTACGGCGTCGGCCTGATCACGAGCCGCTTCGTCGGCCTGCAGTTCGAGGTCGGCATCTTCGTCGGCATGGCCGGCATCCTGGTCTGCTCCTTCCTGGGCGGCATGCGCGCGGTGACCTGGACGCAGATCGTGCAGTACCTGATCCTGATCGTCGCTTACCTCGCGCCGGTGACGATGCTCTCCTACCAGGTCACCGGAATTCCCGTTGCGCAAATCACTTACGGAGCGGTGCTGAAAAAGGTGGCGCGGCTCGAAGACGCGATTGCCGCCGATCCGGCTGAAATCGAGGCGCGACGACTTTACCGCGAACGCGCCGCGGCGCTCGCGGGCAAGGTCGAGCGCCTGCCCGAATCGCTCGGCGAAGAGCGCCGGCTGCTCTCGCAGCAGATCGACGCGCTCAAGAACAGCGACGCGCAGATGCGCGACGTCCTGGCGCTGGAGCGGCAACGCCGCGAGCTTGCCGGCGGCCCGGAAGTGGCGCGCGAACGTTGGGAAGCGCAGCGGCAGCACGCGAGCGAACGCGGCGCCGAACTCGTCCGGCACACGCAAGCCTTCCCCGGCAAGGACGCGGCCGAGCGCAACTCGGCGCGGGTCAATTTCATTTCGCTGGTTTTCTGCCTGATGGTCGGCACCGCCGCGCTGCCGCACGTGCTCTCGCGCTACTACACGACCAAGACCGTACGCGGCGCGCGCCGCTCGGTCTTCTGGTCGCTCTTCTTCATCCTCGGCCTCTATCTGACGGCGCCGGCGTACGCGGTCTTCGCCAAGTACGAGATCTATTCCAGGCTCGTCGGCTCGCTGATCGCCAACCTGCCAAGCTGGGTCGGCGCCTGGGGAAAGGTCGGGCTCGTCTCCTTCGAGGACATCAACGGCGACGGCATCCTGCAGCTTGCCGAGCTGGCCATGAATCCCGACCTCATTGTCCTCGCGACGCCGGAGATTGCCGGCCTGCCTTACGTCGTCTCCGGCCTCATTGCGGCAGGCGCGCTCGCCGCCGCGCTGTCGACCGCCGACGGCCTCCTGCTCACGATCGCGAGTGCGCTCTCGCACGACTTCTATTACAAGGTGTTCCGGCCCGACGCGACGACGCAGTGGCGCCTCGTCGTCTCCAAGGCGCTTTTGCTCGCCGCCGCCGTGCTGGCGGCGGTCGTCGCCTCGCAGAAACCGGCGTCGATCCTGTCGATGGTCGCCTGGGCGTTTTCGCTCGCGGCCTCGGCCTTCTTCCCGGCGCTCGTCCTCGGCATCTTCTGGAAACGCGCCAATCGCGCCGGCGCGCTGAGCGGCATGCTGGTCGGCCTGGTCCTCACCGTCTACTACCTCGCGCGCGTGCAGTTCGACGCGATTCCCTGGCTCGGCCTGCACGGCATCGGCATGGCGCCATGGTTCGGCGTGCAGTCAACCTCGGCCGGGGTGTGGGGCGTGCTCGCAGGTTTCCTGACGATTATCGTCGTCAGCCTGCTCACCGCCGCGCCCGACGCCGCGACGCAGCGCTTCGTCGAAAGCGTGCGCGCGCCCCGTCTTGCCCGTAGCGAGCCGGTGCCGACCAACCTGCCGGCGCCGCTGTCGCCACAGCAAATCTACTGGCAGCGCAACGTGCGCCTCGCGGCCGTGCTGCTGGCGGTCTGGTTCTTCGTCAGCTTCATCGTCAGCCTCTACGCCGCCGAGCTTGCCGATCTCAGCCTGTTCGGTTTTCCCCTGGCTTTCTACATGGGCGCACAGGGCGCGCCGCTCGTTTATCTTTTGATCATCTTCATCTACGCCCGCTACATGAACCGCCTGGACGCGCAGTTTGGCGTCAGCGGCGATTGACGGCGCGGCACGGGACGGTGCAATACGCTTCGCTATTGCACCCGATGCCTTTCTTCGAAGCATCGCCGCGTAGCGACGTAAGCCTGTTGTAAGAGTCGTCCGCCATCCTTGGCGTTGCTGCCCTCGAGAGGAGGGCCGTCGACGCCGGCGCGCCGCGCCGGTCGCCCGCCATCCCGGCTTTGCCGGGGCCGTACTGGCGTGACTTTCCACGGAGGGATGAGCAGATGCAACTGACTCAGAAACATCAGGAGTACTGGCAACGCAACCTGCGCATGCCGGCGACCCTGCTGGGCATCTGGTTCGTCGTGACTTTCGGCGGCAGTTTTGACGGCCGCGAAGTCTTCCCCCTACAGATCCCCGGTTTCCCGCTCGGTTCCC
>CAZALA010000273.1:0-3434 GCA_964485725.1 uncultured Propionivibrio sp.
GACGCGTGGCGGTCCTCGGAATCTGGGCTAGCATTGCCCTGAAGGTGGCGTGGACTTCCTGCCAGTCAGTCGGCCCCTGCCCTCCCCTGCGTGTCGGGACGCCTTCCTCGATGCCGGTGGCAATCATCTTGGCGATGTCGCGCCGGCACAACGTGATGCGCTCGCGCACAAGCTTGAGCGCGCGCGCCTCTGCTTCGATGTCGGCCGCCAGGTGCTCGAACTCTTCTGAGCGCACGACGAGCGGTGACAGATCGAAGCCGAAGGCAAGCTCGATTTCGCCGGCGCTGCCCTTCCGCGCGTAGCGTTTGCCGTTTGGACTATCGCGCCGAATGATCAACCCGGCGTCGACCAGGACGGCGAGGTGCCGGCGCAATGTCGAAGCAGGCATGCCGTGCGCGCGCAACGTCAGCTTGTCGTTGGACGGAAAGACGATCAGGTCGTCCTCCCCAGTCAGGGCCGTCTCCGGAGGGAAGGTCAGAAGCGCGTTCAACACCGAAAGCGAGCGCTCGGACACCCCGAGGCGCGGCCGCGCCGTACAGATGGCGTGGAAAATATTCCATTTATGCACGACCTTTTCGGGCGGTCGCGCCGTGGCCCCCATTTGGCTTGCCACATGGGCAAGCGTCAGCGATCGCCGCCCAAAGGGCGTCGTTGGAGGATGTGACTGCATGTCTTTGCCTTAGTTGGGCAAAGAAAATCCGCTCGCCGAAACGACGCCAAAACGCTTGACACTGATTCGCGGAAGTGTGATTCTTTGGGTGCGAATACAAAGAAGGGGCTTCCGGAACGGCGACGTGACGGGGGCCTTTTTCTTTTGCCTATGGTTCTCCGACTTGGTTGCGGTGGTCTTGATCCAGTCGGCTCATTCCGACCGGGCAAGCTGGGTTCATGCCGACGGATCGCCGGCTTTGAATTCGTCGTAAAGGGTCTGCAGCTTCTCTCTGACGAAGTCACCGAACTTCGGTGCGACGCGATCGTCGAATGTCAGAGTGAGCCTCTTGCCGGCGCGGGAGACCTTGGCTGCGTGCGTTCCGTCCTTCGCGGACCACGTGTCGGCGCGTGCGCGTGACGTCTTTTCGCGCAGACCATCCGCAAGGACCTCGAAGCGCTTGTCGGTGTCCGGTGCGCTGAAAGTTGGGTCCTTGACCATCTCAAGTGCGCGAGCCCTGTTGCCCTCCCGCTCCAAGAGATCGGTTAGTTCCTGCCAGCGCACACGACCAAAGGCTGGTGCGGGCCCGATGGCGTCGATGACCGCGGCCGGGACCCGGGTCGCGATCGCGATGAGTCGCGAGAGTGCGGCCTTGTCGACGTTGAGCGACGCCATGATGATCTCACGGGAAAATTTCCGATCCTCAAGCCGCGCCGCGAAGCGCGCGCGCTCGATGAAGGTCAGATCTGTACGACCGCTGTTCTCCTGGCCCTGTGCGATGACGAGTTGCTCATCAGTGAGGGAGCGAACCACCGCCCGCACCTTTATTCCGAGTTCGCGGGCCGCCCGCAGGCGGCGATGGCCGAATGCTACCTCGTAGCCCTCGGTGTCGCCGGGCTTCGGACGAACCAGGATCGGGACGTTTTGCCCGTGCTGGCGGATGAGCTCTCGGAAGGCGGCATTCTGCTCCTCCGTAGCGTCCATGCGGTCGGGCACGAAAGAGTTATCAATCAGCGCGGGATCGAGGTCGACGATCACCTGTCCTTCGATGAGCTTCTGCTCGATTTCCTCCGCGCGCTTGACCTTTTCCGAGATACCGCCAAGCGATTGCGATATCGCGCCGAGGGCGCTGGATTGCTTGATCGGGCGCTCAAGTCCGAGAAGCGGGCGCGAGCGCTGTGGGGCGACTTCGTGCGCTTCTCCTCGGGGCGGCAGGGCGTCCGCCGCGGGTGGATCGAAGTTGATCTTGCGCGCCATCGTCAGCTCCTGGCCCAGACCTGTTTGATCAGGCCTTCGATCTCGCCGTTCACCAGATCGAGCGCTTCGATGGCACGGTCATAAGTGCCGCGGGTGAACTGCTGTCGCTCGACCTCGTAGAGGGTCTGCTTGGTGAGCCCGGCATCGGCGATCGCTGTGCTCTTCACCATTGGGTGGGTCAGCACGCGTGAGCCAAAGATAGAGCGCATCAGACCGACCATCGTGGTCTGCGGCCCATCGCTGGGCTCGTAGCGGGTGACCAGATAGCGCATCCAATCGTATTGGGTTGCACCGCCAGCGTCGGCGACGACGTCGAGGAGGCTCCCGGTCATGTTTAGGAACTGGGACATCGACATCACGTCGAGCATCTGCGGATGCACGGTGATCAGGACCGCGGTGGCAGCACAGAGCGCGGAGAGCGTGAGGAAGCCGAGTTGCGGGGGGCAATCGATCACCACGACATCATAGGCGTCGCTGACCTGGGCGAGAGCTTCGCCAATTCTGGCGAAAAACAGCGAGTCGTTGCTCTGGCGCGCCATCAACGCCTTGGGCGTCTCATGCTCGAATTCCATGAGTTCGAGCTGGCCTGGAACGATGTGCAGGTTGGGGATGTAGGTACCGCGCACGATCTCTCTCATTTCGCGGCGGTCGGCATCATAGCGGATGGCGCCGTAGATCGTCTCGTTCTCGCCGACGTCAAGTTCTGGCTGGTGTCCGAACAGCGTTGAGAGGCTTGCTTGCGGATCGAGGTCGATTGCGAGGACGCGGTAGCCGCGGAACGCTAGATACTGAGCGAGGTGAGCGGCGGTCGTGGTTTTGCCGCTGCCGCCTTTGAAATTCATCACCGAGATAACTTGCAGAGCCTCGCCGTCGCGCCTGTGTGGAACGTACCGGCGGGCGCCTTTGCCGGCGCTATCGAGGTCGCTTCGCAGCGCGTCAATGTCTTCAATCGAATAGCTCCGACGGCTGTTCGGCGGTGCAGCAGGGCCCTTCCCTTCGGAGACCAGTTGCCGAAGATAGCCCTCAGCGATGCCTATGAAGCGCGCGGCCTCCGCCGGCGAGAATCGGCGGATTGTCTTCTCCGCCGCTGGCGGAAAGTCGCGAAGTTGCTGGGCGCGCAACCGGGTTGAAAGTTCCGCCGCGTCGGCATTGATGAGCGACCGGAGGTCACGCACATTCTCGTCTATGGTCTTGGTCAATGTCGGCATTCTCGAACTCTGCATCTGCGAATTTTTGAGCAGTTGGCCTCAAAAAGCGCTGATCGCGAGTAATGCCCGATTCTTTCCAAGCCGCAAGGATTATTGAGTTAACGAGAAGTTAACGGCTGCGTCTCGTGGAGAGAGACACTCATGAGGGCCGCACACGAAGCGGCGAGAAAAGCATGCAGTTGTACGCTGACAACTTAACGACGGCCATTCCGAATCACTTCGCCCTTCCGGGTGCGGAGCGACATATAAGCAATATGGGTTCCCGGCAACGCGGCAGACCAGGACGCAACCAAGCTTGGCTCGGGCGGGTTGTACGCTGA
>CAZALA010000274.1:0-3406 GCA_964485725.1 uncultured Propionivibrio sp.
TCAATTCCGGTGTTTCGACGATCCATTGAACCGGCATGCGCTATTGCACCCTATGAAAATCCGGGGAGCCAGTGCGTATGCGTCGGGCGCTGCAGCGGTTCGAGCGTGCCCTGGAAGAGCGCTTCGATGACGGGCGGCTCCTGCCAGCGCTCGTTCATGAAGCGCAGGCCGATTTCCTCGACGAGCGCGCCTTTCCAGTAGTGGTTGGCGACTTCGTCGAGCATCGCGAGGTTGAGGCTGTGCGGCAGGCGCAGGTAATCGAGCCAGCTCGAATCGTGAAACGACACGAGATAGGGGCCGGTGCTGCGCGCGCGCGTCAGGTGTTTGCCGAAGACGCGCGCCGGGTGCTTGGCGCGGAAGTTTTCGGCGTCGACGCGCGTCGCAAAGAAGAGCAGCGCGTGCAGGCGGCTGGGAAACTCGTGGTAGAGGCGCTGGCGGAAATACTCGAGGTGATACTCGGCGAAATAATTCTGCACCGTCGTGAACTGGTCTTCGGGCAGCGAGCTGCCAAAGGGGTTGCCGGTGAGGACGTCCCATCCGGGCAGCTCGGCTTCCGGGTCGAGCCAGGCGTACAGCTCGAGCGTCGTGCTGTCGCTGATCAGGTGATCCATGGCCTTGTTCACGGTTGGACGAAAAGCCCCTTTTGAATTTACGCCATTGTCACCCCTCTGCGGCGCTTCTCCAAGCTCAGAAGAGGGCTGCCGAGACGGCGAAGGCGAGCCGCGCGGCGGCCGCCATGAACAGCGCGCAGCCGAGCGAGATCGCCAGCGAGACGGCGGCCTCCTTGCGCCCCAGCGTCTTGACCATGACCGCGAAGGTCGACAGGCAGGGCACGTAGAAGGTGAGAAAGACGAGAAAGGTAAAGATCTGCGCGCGGTCGAGCAGCGGCATGATCTCGAAGCTGCCGAGCGCCTGATAGACCATCAGCAGTGAAAGCTCCTTGCGCAGGACGCCGAAGAGGATGGGCACGCCAAGCGCGACCGGCAAGCCGAGCCACCACGAGGTGATCGGTATCAGCGCGGTGTTGATCAGCGCGTCGGCGCCAAAGTGCGAGAGCAGCGCGAGCACGACGCTGCCGGCGACGAGGAGCGGGGTGACGATGGTCACGATGTCGCTGGTGCGCGCCCAAGTCTGGCGCCAGAGCGGCTTCCACTGCGGCAGGCGATAAGGCGGGATGGACTGGACGATCCCCGGCGCGCTCGTTGCGTAGTGGCGCGAGAGCAGCTTGCCGAGCGCGGCGATGACGACGAGCGTGAGCATGAAGATCGCGAAGACGCCGAGGCCGCCGAGATACTTGCCGCCGATCGCGAGGATGATCGCCGAGCGCGCCGAGCACGGAACGAAAGTGATCAGGATGGCCGAGACGACGCGCTCGCGCCGCGTCCCCATGGTCGCCGCCGCCGAGATCGCCGGGACGTTGCAGCCGAGCCCGATCAGGAAGGGCACGGCGACGCCGCCGTGCAGGCCGATGTGGTGGAAGCCGCGGTCGACGACGAAAGCGACGCGGTGCATGACGCCCGATTGCTCGAGCGCGACGAGCAGGAGGACGAGCGGCAGCATGTAGGGGACGACGATGCCGACGAGGCCGATCAGCCCATCAGTGACGGCGCGGCCGATGACGCCGGCGGTGCTCGACGGCTGCCATTCCTGCGCCCAGGCCGCGAGCCGCGCCGAAGTCCAGCCATCGAGCGTGGCGCTCATTTCGAAAACGATGAAGAGCACCAGCGCGAAGACGATGAGGCTGCCGGCAAGGCCCCAGCGCGGGTGCAGGAAGAGTTCGTCGAGCCAGCGCCGCCAGCCTTCGCCGCTGTCGATGCCGCGCGGCTGCGTCACCGCTTCGAACAGGATCGCCGCGCGGTGGTGACGGTCGGCGTGCAACTCCTCGGCAAGCGGCCGCGGCAGCGCGCTTTCGGCAAGCGCTCGCGCCTGCTCGATGGCGGGGACGAGCGCCGGAAAGTGCGCGTTCATCGCGTGCTGGAAATAGGCGTCGCTTTCGGCAAGCTGCGAGACGAGGAGCGCCCGCGGCACCGCGAAAGCGGCTTCGATTTCCGGCCGCGAAACGACGGCGTTGAGCGCACGCAGGCTTTCGCCGATGTGCCGGCTCGGCGCTTGCGGCAGCGGGCAGCTTTTCACGCGGGCGACTTCGAGGATGGTCGAAAACAGCGTCGAAATCCCCTTGCCCATGTGCGCGATCGTGGTCACGACCGGCACGCCGAGGCGTTCGCCGAGCGCCTGCACGTTGATGAAAAGGCCGCGCTTCCTGGCTTCGTCAACGCGGTTCAGGGCAATCACGAGCGGCCGCCCGAGCAGGCTCAGCTCGAGCGTGAGTTCGAGGTCCTTGGCGAGCGCGGTGGCGTCGACGACCTGGACGAGGACGTCGGGCGCAGCGAAAGCGGTGGCCGCGCCATCGTCCCCATCGTCGCTGCCGTCGCTCGCGGCGAAGGGCCAGAGGTCGCCCCAGAGCAGGTAGTTGAGGACGACTTCGTCGTGTCCGCTCAGCGCGTGCAGGGAATCGATCGACGGCAGGTCGACGAGCGAAATCTGCTCGAGGCCGACATCGACGACGCATTCCTGGTAAGCGCCGCCGAGGCCGGAGAGGCGCTCGTGCGCGACGACCGGGCTCGCCGCATCGGCGAAGATCGTGCTCTTGCCGACGCCGTAGCGGCCAATCAGCGCCACCCGCGGCCGCCGCTTGCCGCGCAGCAGCGGCCAGCGCAGCGGAATGCTTGCCACCGTGGTCGCCTTCGCCGCCTTCGCCGGCGTGGCGGAGCGCGTTTCGGGCCGGGCGGCAGCGGGCAGATCCATTTTTAAGTGCAATTCTGGCTGGTTGGGGGCAAGCGGCCCGGCAATGATCAAGCCGATGTCCGGGCGGCGGGAATGCTAAACTGCCGGCTTTCCGGCCCGTGCAATTTACCACCAATCGAGCCCCGGTCAGCGGCAATCGCTTGCTGCACGACAAGCAAGCCAGCGCACGCGCGGGGAAGATCAGCGGCTGCCGGGCGACCGTCGCCGCGCCATCCATGCGAACTTCATCACCCTATCGACCGCTGCTGCAGGCGCTTGCCGTCTCCTTGCTGATCCACGCCATCGTCCTCACCGGCGTCGTCAGCCTGGTGCCGCTGCGCGCCGATCTGCCGGCCGGCCCCTTGAGCGCCGAGATTCGCTGGCAGCAGGCGCAGCGGCCGGCGCAGCCCCCCCTTGCCGCGCCGGCGCCAGCGGCGTCGGTGGCGCGAGCGCCCGATGCGGCGAAGCCGAAAGCGTCGAGCGCGGCCGACGCGCCGAAGGCGGTGCTCAAGGCGGACAATGCGCCGCCATCCTTCGCGGCGCCGGAGCGCGCGCCGGCCGCCTCAGTCGCACCTGCCCAAGCCGCCGCGGCCGCCTCTGCCGCTCCGGCGTCGGCGGCGAC
>CAZALA010000275.1:0-3372 GCA_964485725.1 uncultured Propionivibrio sp.
GCAAACCCGAGGCCTTTATGATTTCGATCACTTCGGCGGGCGGCATGCCGGAGAGGACGCTTGCCGCCGCCTGATAGACGCCGGCGGCGAGCGCATCGTCGAGGCGCTCGGGGTCGATGCGGCCGCAATTGCGCAGAACGATCTTCGTCTGTTTGCTGAAGAAATCGAGTTCGCCGATGCGCGCGACCGCCTTCCCGTCTTTCGGCTCGTGCGCGAGCAGGCGCTCAATGGGTGCGCCGCCGGCGGCGTAGGTTCGGATGATTTCGGCGTGATCTTCGGGGCGCACGCGCTGGTAGAGCGTCTCGTCGTCCACGAGCAGCATCAGCGGCCCTTCGGCACACAGCCCCATGCAGCCGACCGCGGTGACGGCGATGCGGGCGTCGAGCCGCTGCGCGTCGATTTCGCCGCGCAAGGCGGCGATCACCTGATCGGAGTGCGAGGCGAGGCAGCCGCCCCCGGCGCAGACAAGGATGCGCTTGATTACGGGGAGCTCGCGCGGCGCCTTGGTGAACTGCCGCAACTCGGCGATCGATGCGATGCGGGCGCTCATGGCGCTTCTCCCGGCTCGCCGACCGCGTAGGCTTTCAGGAGCTCGCCGATCTTCGCCGGTTTGACGCGCTGGTGAACCCTGTCATTGACCATGAGCACCGGCGCCAGGCCGCAGGCGCCGAAGCAGCGGCCGACGTCGAGCGAAAAAAGCCGGTCTGCGGAGGTCCCGCCGACGTTGATCGAGAGCTGCTTCTTCAGCGCGCCGAGGACCTCCTTGCCACCGCGCACGTAGCAGGCGGTGCCGAGGCAGGCGCGGACGAGGTATCTGCCGCGCGGCACGGTCGAGAAAAAGGAATAGAAAGTGACGACGCTCGCCACTTCGCTATAGGACTTGTTGAAAGCGACGCTGATTTTCTTCAGCACCTCTGCCGAGAGGTAGCCGAACTGGCTTTGCACGATCTGCAGCACCGGAATCAGGCCACCGGGTATACCCCGGAATTCGGCGAGAACTTCGTCGAGGCGCAGCGCCATTTCTGCGTCGGAGAGAGACGGGCACTGGCACGGCCCTGCATGCTCCGCGCGGCTGCGGGAAGTCGCGATATCGGTCATGGAACACCCCCCTGTTTTTTAAAACATTGGAATTTGTTCGCAGCAAACTTCGACCTGCGAACAGTATCCTCGGCCTCGAGCGGGGGGTCAACGGCGACGCGGGCCGCCTTGTCAGCCGGGGTTTTGACGCTGCGGGGGAAATCCAGACGCCGGGGCGAAAGCGGCCTCAATGAGGCCGACGCGGCGCTATCGCTTGCAGGGAGTGAGCACGATCGTTGTCGTCGCTTCCATGCCGGGCAGGTAGGCGGCAAGCGGCCGGCAGGCGCCGCGCGCGCATAGCTCGTAGCCGGCCGTGTAAGGCGAGTGTGCGAGCGTCAGGCCATAAAGGGGCGCGAGCGCCGGCCGGTAATGCCAGGCACCGTCCCGGAGGACAGCGTCTTCCGGCGGCTCCATGCCGGCGCCGGTCCCTTTGATGCGGGCGGCGACGATTTGCAGCGCGCCGCCCTCGATCCGCCAGTCCTCTTCCCAGCGCAGCTTTTCGATCGAGTGCGTCCAGGCGAGCGTGAAGGCCTGCGTTGCGATCGCCGCCGCGAGCGCGCCCGAGGCGAGGCAGAGGATCACTTCTTTTCGCGATTGCGGAACCACTGCCAGGCGAGGAACACCGCGCCGGCGGCAAAGCCGATCTGGTCGGTGATCGGAATCGCGACGACGAGCAGGAAGGCGGTCGCCGCGCCGATGATGCGTTCGGTCAGGTTGAGCGGCGCCCACAGGTAGCCGATCGCCGCCGTCCCCCAGAGGTAGATCGCGAGGATCGCCTTGAAGACGATGTAGGCGACGGCGCCGAAGCTTGGGTCGCCCTGCAGCATCAGCGCCGGGTCATAAACGGCCATGAAGGGAACGACGAAACCGGCGACGGCGATCTGCGTCGCCTTGAAGCCGATGCGCATCGCCGGCGCCTTGGCGATCGACGCGGCGGCGAACGCTGCCAGCGCGACCGGCGGCGTCAGGTCGGCCATGATGCCGAAGTAGAAAACGAACATGTGGCTGACGATCAGCGGCACGCCGAGTTTCAGGAGCGCGGGCGCGGCGATCGAACTCGTGATGATGTAGTTCGGGATCGTCGGGATGCCCATGCCGAGAATCAGGCAGACGATCATCGTCAGGAAGAGCGAGAGGAAGAGGCTCTTCTCGCCGATGTCGAGGATGAAGCCGGCAAAGTTCGACGCGGCGCCGGTCAGCGTCAGGACGCCGATGATCACGCCGACGATGGCGCAGGCGATGCCGACCGGCAGCGCCTGCTTGGCGCCGTCGTTGAGCGCCATTTTCATCGTGTGCAGCGTTGCGCGGTTGCCCTTGACGATGAAGTTGATGAGCACGAGCAGCCCGATCACGCCAAGCACTGGAACGATTCCCCACTTGGTGAACGAAGCCGCGCCAAGGCCGAGCGCGAACCAGAAGACGTAGCGCAGCGCGGTCGGCGAAATGCGCGCGGCGAGCGCGGCGCCGAGGATCAGGATCGCCGTCAGCGCGAGGCCCATCATGCCGGCGAACATCGGCGTGAAGCCGTGGAAGAGCATGTAGACGAGCGCCGCCAGCGGCAGCACGAGGTGCCAGTTCTCCTTGAGCGCGAGCCAGGGGTTGGGGCACTGGTCCTTGGGCACGCCGAGCAGCTTCAGGCGTCCGGCCACAAGGTGCACCATCCAGAACGCCGTGAAGTAGTAGAGCAGCGCGGGGATGATCGCCGCCTTGACGATCTCGGCGTAGGGGACGTTGAGCGTCTCGGCCATGATGAAGGCGACCGCGCCCATCACCGGCGGCATGATCTGGCCGCCCATCGACGCCGTCGCTTCAACGGCGCCGGCGAAGACCGAGGTATAGCCGAAGCGCTTCATCAGCGGGATCGTGAACTGGCCGACGGTGAGCACGTTGGCGACGCCCGAGCCGGAGATGGTGCCCATGAAGCCGGACGAGATCACCGCCACCTTGGCCGGCCCGCCGCGCAGGTGGCCGACGAGGCCGAGCGCCAGCGAGTTGAACAGGTGGATCATGCCGGCGTGTTCGAGGAAGGCGCCGAACAGGATGAAGAGGAAGATGTAGGTCGCCGACACCAGCGTCGGGATGCCGTAGATGCTCTCGCTCGACAGGTAGAGCTGGCCGATGATCTGGTCCAGCCCGTAGCCGCGGTGGGCGATCGCCTCGGGCAGGTACTGGCCGAACACGCCGTAGAGAAGGAACAGCGCGCAGACGATGGGCAGCGCCAGGCCGAGGATGCGCCGGGCCCCCTCGAAGACGAGGACGATGACCAGCCCGCCGACGACGAGGTCGTTGGTGCTC
>CAZALA010000276.1:0-3365 GCA_964485725.1 uncultured Propionivibrio sp.
GGCCGGAGCCCTCGGCGGTGTCCTGCCTGCGCGCGGTCTGCAAGGGGAAGCCGCAGTCCCAGGCGGGGACGCGGCGCATGCGGCCGTGGAAGCTGCGGCGCACGATGCGGAAGGCGAGCGCCATGAAGAGCGCGATGCTGACGAGGAAGATCGCCGGACTGTAGCTGGCGCGGTCGGCGCTGATCGGCGCGAGCAGCCACCAGCCCTGGCCGTCGATCGCATCGCGCAGGCTGCCGCTCACGAGCAGGCGGGTGACGGGCTCGAGCATCAGGATGACGATGTTGGGAAAGAGGCCAAGCAGGACGCAACCGGTTGCCAGCCAGAGCAGCCCGAGGCGCTCGAGGCGGCCGGCGTCATGCGCCTCGGCAAGCTTCTCTTCGCGCGGCTGGCCGAGGAAGACGACGCCAAAGAACTTGACCATCGCAAAACCGGCGAGCGCCGCGATCAGTGCGATCGCCGCTGCGACGACCGGCAGCAGCATGTTGAGATAGCCCTGCGGCAGCCCCGAGGTAAACAGGAAGCTTTGCAGCAGCAGCCATTCGGAAACGAAGCCGTTGAAAGGCGGCAGGCCTGCCGAGGCGAGGACGCCGACGAGCGCCAGCCAGGCGACCCAGGGCATGCGGTGAATGAGGCCGCCGAGCTTGCCGAGGTTGCGCTCGCCGGTGGCGTGCAGCACCGAGCCCGTGGCGAGGAAAAGCAGGCTCTTGAAGAAAGCGTGGTTGAGGCAGTGGTAGAGCGTCGCGGTCAGCGCCAGTGCCGCGAGCCGCGGCAGCAGGAAGGATTTGAAAACCAGCGTCAGGCCGAAGCCGACGAGAATGAGGCCGATGTTCTCGATCGACGAATAAGCGAGCAGGCGCTTCATGTCGGTCTGGATCGCCGCGAAAATGACGCCGAAGAGCGCCGTCGCGAGGCCCACCAGGATGAGCAGCACGCCCCACCACCAGAGCTGCGCGTGCAAAAGATCGAGCGAGACGCGCATCAGGCCGTAGATCGCCGTCTTCAGCATGACGCCGCTCATCATCGCCGAGACCGGCGAGGGCGCCGCCGGGTGCGCTTCGGGTAGCCAGACGTGCAGCGGCAGGATGCCGGCCTTGGCGCCGAAGCCGAAGAGCGCGAGCAGGAAGGCGATCGTCGGCCAGAAGCCGGCGACCGAAAAATCGCGCATCGCATCGAAGGTGTAATCGCCGGCGCTGCCCGCCATGACGCCGAAGGAGAGCAGGATGCCAACGGCGCCGATGTGCGCGACGAGCAGATAAAGATAACCCGCGCGGCGGATTTCGGCGTGGCGGTGTTCGGAAGTGACGAGGAAGAACGAGGACAGCGCCATCGATTCCCAGGCGACCATGAAGGCGTAGCCGTCGTCGGCGAGCATCACGAAGGCCATGCTGGCGAGGAAGACGTGGTAGAGCAGGCACTGCAGGCCGGGTGCGGTGCCGTCGCCCTTGCGCAGATAGCCCGAGGCGTAGGTCGAGATGCCGGCGGAGGTGGCGCCGAGCAGGAAGAGGAAAAAGCTCGAGAGCGCGTCAAGGCGCAGGTGGAAAGGCAGGTCGGGCAAGCCGAAAGGCAGGACGCGGACCTCGACGCCGGCGACGACGCCGGCGAGCGCGACGACGGCAAGCAGCAGCGCGACGACCGCGCCGGCCGGAAAGAGGATGCGCTTGACGATCGTGAATTGCTTCACGAGCGCGATGCCGAGCGCGCCGATCGCGAGCCAGGCGAGCGCGCAGGCGATGATCGCGTCGATCAGGCGCATCAGGCGTCGCGCCGCATCAGCTGGCGCAGCATCTGCGCGCCGGCCCAGAGCATCACGCCGACGCCGAGGACGAGCGAGATCGACGCCTGGATGCCGTTCGCCGGAAAGCCGGCGAAAATGAGCGCCTGCTCGTGCACGAGCCACATCGCGCCGCTTGCGAAGAGCACCATGCCTACGACATCAAGCGCGGCGTAGAAGAGGAGTTTCAGGGTCAGGCGGGGGCGCTGGCGTGGTTGTTGGTCTGGGCGCATGGCGCGACGATTTTACCCGCTTATTTGACGCGCATGCCAGGAACAGCGCCGGCGTCGGGGGCAAGCAGGAAGATGCCGGGCGTCTTGCCTTCGGCGTCGGAGGCGGCGAGGATCATCCCTTCGCTGAGACCGAACTTCATCTTGCGCGGCGCGAGGTTGGCGACCATCACGGTCAGGCGGCCGACCAGCGTTGCCGGGTCGTACGCCGACTTGATGCCGGCAAAGACCTGGCGAGGTTTCTCCTCTCCGATATCAAGCAGCAGGCGGATCAGCTTTTCCGCACCCTCGACGTGGCCGGCCTCGACGATTTTCGCGACGCGCAGCTCGACCTTCATGAAGTCGTCGATGCTGATCGGCGCCTTGGCGTTCGCCTCGGCGTCGGCGGCTGGCGCGGCGTCGACCTTGGCCGGCGTTTCGGGCTTGACCGCGGCGGCTTCGACCTTGGCCGGTTCGGCAGGCGCCACGACGTTGGCGGCGACGAGGGCGACGGTGAGTTTGGGATCGACGCGCGTCATCAAATGGCTGTAGGCGTTGATCGGGTGGCCGGCGGCAAGCGGGCTCTGCGCGTCGTCCCAGCACAGCGGCGAAATGCCGAGGAAAGCTTCGACCGCCTCGGCGACTTTCGGCAGCACCGGTTTCAAATAGAGGGTGAGCAGGCGGAAGGCTTCGATCGCTTCCGAGCACGCGGCGTGCAGCTCGGCTTCGCGCCCTTCCTGCTTGGCGAGGTCCCAGGGTTTGCGCTCGTTGACGACGCCGTTGGCGATATCGGCGAGTGCCATCACTTCGCGCAGCGCGCGGCCGAACTCGCGCGCCTCATACGCCGCGGCGATCGTCTGCTGCGCGGCACGCAGCGGTTGCAGCCATGCGGCGTCGCAGGCGGCAAGCTTGCCGTCGAAGCGCTTGGTGATAAAACCGGCGCAGCGGCTCGCAATGTTGACGTACTTGCCGACGAGGTCGGAATTGACGCGCGCGACGAAGTCCTCGAGCCTGAGGTCGATGTCTTCCATCGTGCTGCCGAGCTTCGCCGCGTAGTAATAGCGCAGCCACTCGGGGTCGAGCCCGGTCGCAAGATAACTCTCGGCGCTGATGAAGGTGCCGCGGGATTTGCTCATCTTGGCGCCGTCGACGGTCAGAAAACCGTGCGCAAAAATGCCGCTCGGCGTGCGATAGCCGGCGTGCTCGAGCTCGGCCGGCCAGAAGAGCGCATGAAAGTAGAGGATGTCCTTGCCGATGAAGTGATAAAGCTCGGTCTTGGAATCGCTCTTCCAGTACTCGTTAAAATCGATGCCGCGCTTCGCGCAGAGGTTCTTGAACGAACCCATGTAGCCGATCGGCGCGTCGAGCCAGACGTAGAAATACTT
>CAZALA010000277.1:0-3303 GCA_964485725.1 uncultured Propionivibrio sp.
CGAAGCGGCGCGCACGCGGCCGGTCGATTTCTTCGTCTTCGCCGGTTTCTGCCTGCTCTACGTCGTCGCCTCGCGCCGCCTGTTCGAGAACGTTGCCAACAAGCTCCTGCATCAGATGGACCAGTTGAAGCGCGAGGTCGGGCAGATCAGGGAGCAGCGCCAGGAAGCGCCGGCGCTCTCGCCGCGCGACGAAGCGCCGGCGTTCGCCGAGCCCGCTGCCCCTCCGGCCAGGGCCGAGGCGGTCAAGGAAGCGCTTTCCTACAACGACATCGAGATCCTGCGCGCGCTTGCCGCCGAGAATTACGTCTACGGCAACCTCGTCGGCATCACCGACAAGACCGGTCTTGGCCGCGAGGTCGTGAGCACGCGCCTCACCGTTCTCAAGAACCTCGGCATCATCGAGACTCGGATCAACGAGAAGAACATCCTGCACTGGTTCGTTTCGCCGCGCGGCAAGCAGATGCTCGGCGATATCCTTTCGGGACAGGAAGACCGCTAATCACTTCAGCAGGCGCCACATGAATATCGTCATCCTCGCCGCCGGACAGGGCAAACGCATGCATTCGGACTTGCCCAAGGTCCTGCACCCGATCGCCGGCAAGCCGATGCTCGGCCACGTCATCGACACGGCGCGCGCTCTCTCGCCGCAGAGGCTCTGCGTCGTTTATGGTCACGGCGGCGAAACCGTTCGCGAGGCGCTCGCCGCGCCCGACCTCGCATGGGCGCTGCAGGCGCCGCAACTCGGCACCGGCCACGCGGTGCAGCAGGCGCTGCCGTATCTCAACGAGAGCCCGACGACGCTGATCCTCTACGGCGACGTCCCGCTGATCGCGCGTGCCACACTCGAAAGGCTGCTTGCCGCCGCTGCCGATGCGCTCGCCGTGCTCACCGTCGAGCTTGCCGACGCCAGCGGCTACGGGCGCATCGTGCGCAACGGCGCCGGCGAAGTCGTCCGCATCGTCGAACAGAAAGACGCGAGCGCGGCCGAGCTCGCGATCCGAGAAATCAATACCGGCATCATGGCGCTGCCGACGGCGAAGCTCGGACAGTGGCTCGCGCGCCTCTCCAACGACAACGCGCAAAAGGAGTATTACCTGACCGACATCGTCGGCATGGCGGTGAGCGAGGGCTTGCCGGTGCGTAGCGCCCAGCCCGCCGAAGTATGGGAAGTGCTCGGCGTCAACAGCAAGGTCCAGCTCGCCGAGCTCGAGCGCATCGCGCAGCGCCTGCGCGCGACCGCGCTGATGGAAGCGGGCGTGCGCCTCGCCGACCCGGCGCGCTTCGACCTGCGCGGCGAGCTTTCCTGCGGCCGCGACGTCTTCATCGACGTCGGCTGCGTTTTCGAGGGCAGCGTCAGCCTCGCAGACGGCGTCGAAGTCGGCCCGAACTGCATGATCAGGAATGCGGCGATAGGCGCGGGGACGAAGATCGCCGCCTTTACGCATATCGACGAAGCGGTCGTCGGCGCCGGCTGCGCGCTCGGCCCCTTCGCGCGCCTGCGCCCGGGCACCGAACTCGGGGATGACGTGCACGTCGGCAATTTCGTCGAGATCAAGAAGAGCACGATCGCCGACCATTCGAAAGCCAATCACCTCGCCTACATCGGCGATGCGACGATCGGTTCGCGCGTCAACGTCGGCGCCGGAACGATCACCTGCAACTACGACGGCGCCAACAAGTTCCAGACGATCATCGAGGACGACGCTTTTATCGGCTCGGACACGCAGCTCGTCGCGCCGGTCCGCGTCGGTCGCGGCGCGACCCTCGGCGCCGGCACGACGCTGACCAAGGATGCGCCACCCGGCGAACTGACGATCTCGCGCGCCAAACAGGTGTCGATCTCTGGGTGGAAACGGCCGGTGAAGAAAGCGAAGTGAATGGTGCACAGTGAGGAGTGAGGAGTGAGGAGTGAGGAGTAAAAACGCTCTCGCCCCAGCGGATCACTGTAAACTCCGAACTGCTGGTTCCTTGCCACGGCCTCTCAACTTCCTGCCTTCCAACTCCTCACTCTCAACTCCTCACTGCCGTCCACCCTCCTCACTCCTCACTCTCAACTCCTCACGGACTCTCATATGTGCGGCATTGTTGCAGCGGTCGCTGACCGCAACATCGTTTCGGTCCTGCTCGAAGGTCTGCGCCGGCTCGAGTATCGCGGCTACGATTCGGCCGGCCTGGCGCTGATCAACGGTTCGGGCCTGCAGCGCCTGCGCGCGGTCGGCCGCGTCGCCGAACTGACAGCGCAGGTCGAGGCCTGCGCGGCCGCCGGCCACACCGGCATCGCGCATACGCGCTGGGCGACGCACGGCGTTCCTTCCGAGCGCAATGCGCATCCGCACATCTCGAGCGGGCTTGCCGTCGTGCACAACGGCATCATCGAAAACCACGAGCTTCTGCGCGCCAAGCTCAAGGCCGAGGGCTACGTCTTCACTTCCGAGACCGACACCGAAGTCGTCGCCCACCTCGTCGCATCCGAGCTTGCCAGAACCGCCGATTTCTTCGTCGCGACGCGCGCCGCGATCGCCCAGCTGCAAGGCGCTTACGCGCTCGCCGTACTGCGCGCCGACGATCCTTCGTGCATCATTGTCGCGCGCGAAGGCTCGCCGCTCCTGCTGGGTCTGGGCGACGACGGCAATTACGCGGCCTCGGACGCTTCCGCGCTCTTGCAGGTGACGCGCCGCATCGTCTACCTGCAGAACGGCGATTGCGCCGAAATCCGGCGCGATGCCTATCGCGTGACACGCCTCGACGGCACGCCGGTCGACCGCCCCGAGACCTTCTCGCAGCTTTCGGCCGACGCGGTCGAGCTCGGCACTTTCCGGCACTACATGCAGAAGGAAATTTTCGAGCAGCCGGTTGCGATTGCCAACACGCTCGAAATGCTCGGCACGGTGCGCAGCATCCAGCCCGGGCTTTTCGGCGCCAAGACCGAGGAGCTTCTTGCCGGCGTGCGCCAGGTGCTGATCATCGCCTGCGGCACCAGCTACCACTCCGGCCTCGTCGCGCGCTACTGGCTCGAAGCGATCGCAAAGGTGCCGTGTTCGGTCGAAGTGGCGAGCGAATACCGCTACCGCGATTCGGTCGCCGACCCCGACACGCTCGTCGTCACGCTTTCGCAATCGGGCGAGACCGCCGACACGCTTGCCGCCCTGCAGCACGAGAAGGCGCTCGGCATGCAGCGCACGCTGTGCATCTGCAACGTCCCCGAATCCTCGCTCGTGCGCGAGAACGCGCTGCGCTTCATCACGCGGGCCGGTCCCGAGATCGGCGTCGCCTCGACCAAGGCGTTCACGACGCAGCTCGCCG
>CAZALA010000278.1:0-3250 GCA_964485725.1 uncultured Propionivibrio sp.
GCCAGACGAGCCAGCTGTCGATCGTGCCGAAAGCGAGCTCGCCGCGCTCGGCGCGCGCACGCGCGTTGGGAATGTGGTTGATGAGCCAGCTCAGCTTCGTCGCCGAAAAATAGGCGTCGATTTCAAGCCCGCTCTTTTCGCGGATCATCGCCGCGTGACCGCCGCGCGTCAGCTCGTCGCACAGGGCCGCGGTGCGCCGGTCCTGCCAGACGATCGCCGGCGCGAGCGGGGCGCCGCCCCTGCGATCCCAGACGAGTGTCGTTTCGCGCTGGTTGGCGATGCCGATCGCGGCAATCCCGGCGGCGGTGATCGCCTTGTCGCGCATGACTTCGCGCGCAACGGCAAGCTGCGCCTCCCAGATCTCGAGCGCGTCGTGTTCGACCCAGCCCGGCTGCGGATAGAACTGGCGGTGCTCGCGTTGCGCCTGCGCATGAACGGTGCCGTCGCGGCCGACGAGGAGGGCGCGCGAACTCGTCGTTCCCTGGTCGAGCGCCAGGATGTATTTTTCCTGCATCTTTGAGACCCTCCGGGCATAGGGTGCAATAAGCATAGCGCATTGCACCGCTCCGCATTGCACCGGGACGGCGGCGCGCGGCAAGGCAGTGCACCGCCGGCGCAAGGATTTGCGCCTTTCGCGCGGCCGACGGCTTAAAATACCGAAGCGATTCGCCAGCAAGATGGAGCTTTAGCGTGAAAAAAACGATAGAGGAATTGGCCGCCGAATTTCGCGCTTCGTTCAATAACGGCGCGATCGAGGAACTGAGCTTTCCGACGAGCCTCGATGCCGGGCGCCGCGTGCTCAAGGCGATCGAGAACCCCGACCTGGGCCTGGCTTCGCTTGCCAAGATCGTCATTGCCGAGCCCTTGCTCTCGGCCAAGGTCATCCGCCTTGCCAATTCGGTCGCGCTCAATCCGATGAGCCAGGTCGTCAGCGACGTGCGCCAGGCGGTGCTGCGCGTCGGCATGAACCCGATCAAGGCGCTGACGCTCGCGCTCATCATCGACCAGTTGCGGCAGACGCAGAAGCACAGCGCCTGTCGCGACCTTTCGAATCTGCTCTGGGAGCGCAGCGTACACGTCGCCGCGCTCGCCCACGTGCTCGCGCGCAAGCTCACCCGGATCAGCGCCGACGAGGCGATGTTCGCGGGCATCGTTCGCGACCTCGGGCGCTTTTACCTGCTCTCGCGGCTGGCCGCTTTCCCGGCGCTGCTCGAGGACACCGTGGTGATGGCCGAACTCGTCGACGACCTTGCGCCGCGCGCGACCGAAATGGTCCTGAACGCGCTCAACGTGCCGGCGCCGATCATCGAAGGCGTTCGCGCCTCGCGCGCCTACAGCGGCGCGATGCCGCCCGCGAGCCTCGGCGACCTGCTCTTCATCGCGGCGGCTGTTTCGCCTTGCGCCGACCCCTTCGAGAAGTTCGACAAGCGCCTCGAGAGCGCCGGCGCAGTCGATGTCGGCCTCGAAGCGAGCGCGATCAGCGAAGTCATCGCCGCCTCGGGCGACGAAATCTACTCGATCATCGTCGCGCTCGAATCCTGAACGCAGCGCGGCGCTGTGGCGCTTGCTTTTGCCCGATAACTGTATAAAGATACAGTATCTTTAGCGAGGGCAGGACCGATGATCAAGCTCACCACGCGGCAACAGGAAATTCTCGACTTCATTCGCAGCACGCGCGAAGTGCTCGGCGCGCCGCCGACGCGCGCCGAGATCGCGAGCGCTTTCAATTTTGCCTCGCACAATGCCGCCGAGGAACACCTCAAGGCGCTTGCCAAAAAAGGCATCATTGTCCTCGAGCCGGGATCGGCACGCGGCATCCGGCTCGTCGAACAGCTCGGGCTGCCGCTCATCGGCGATGTCGCCGCCGGCAGCCCGATCATGGCAATTGAAAACGTGCAGGCGCGTTACGCGCTCGACGCCGCCCTGTTTCGCCCGCGCGCCGATTTTCTGCTGCGCGTGCGCGGCCTCTCGATGATCAATGCCGGCATTTACGACGGCGATCTTCTCGCCGTGCATCGCAGCAGCGAGGCGCGCGATGGCCAGATCGTCGTCGCTCGCCTCGACGATGCGGTGACGGTCAAGCGCTTTCGCCGCCATGGCGACATCGTCGAACTCGTCGCCGAGAATCCCGATTTCGACCCCATCGTCATCGACACGCGCGAGCAGTCGATAGAGATCGAAGGGATTGCCGTCGGCCTCATTCGTGGCGGCGAAGCGCTTTAGGCGCGACGGCGGGGCGCTGCCAGTCGGGGCTGGCGCTCAGGGATTGGTTTTTGGCGTGTACTTCTGCAGCACGGCGGTTGCTTGCGGATGCTTGTTCTGGATCGCGTAGGCAAGCGGCGTCTTGCCGTCGGCGTCCTTGATCTGCGGGTTGGCGCCATGCTCGAGCAGAAACCTTGAAAGCTTGGGCTGGCCGGTGGCGGCGGCAAGATGCAGCGCCGTCTGGCCGACGTCGGATCTGGCGTTGATCTCTGCCTTCTTCTCGAGCAGGACTTCGACTTCCTGACGGCCGCCCGAGATCACCGCGATGTGCAGCGGCGTCATGCCGACAAGATCCCTGGCGTTGAGGTCGGCACCGTTGGCGATCAGAAATTCGGTCGTTTTCGTGTTGCCGAAGAACGCGGCCATGTGCAGCGGCGTCCGCCCGAGCGCGTCCCTGGTGTTGATGTCAGCGCCGGCGTCGAGCAGCGATTTGATTTCGGCGATGTCGCTGGCAATCGTCGCCTTGGCGAGCGCCGACTCGGCAACTGGCGGCACCTCGTTTTTCTTCACCACCGGCGCCTGTTCCGCGGGCTTGCCGCAGCCTGCAGCGAGCGCGACAAAAGCGCCAAAGAAGATCCATGCCGCCATGCCGAGCGCTCTTGCGAGAAGCGCGATCGGGCCTTGGCGAGTGGTCGGTCGGTCTTCGCTCATGGGTGTGTGGGCTGTGCCCCGGGTTCAAATCAGTCGCTAATCATAAACCATTGGTCGGCTTAAGTAGACGCCGATTGCGCAGCGGGCGCTGCGCGGTGCGTCCGCCGCCGCTGCGCCGATCAAGCCAGGCCTGTCGCTTTTCGGCCCCGACCAGGGTTTCGGCACGCGCACTTTTTCCCCGGGTTTCGGCTACAATTCGGCTTTCCCGCTGCAGAGATTTTCATGACCAAATATGTCTTCGTAACCGGCGGTGTGGTGTCCTCTCTCGGCAAGGGCATCGCTGCCGCCTCTCTCGGCGCGATCCTCGAATCCCGCGGCATCAAGATCACCCACCTCA
>CAZALA010000279.1:0-3247 GCA_964485725.1 uncultured Propionivibrio sp.
CACCGACCCAGGGCCATCGGCGAGCCTGCGCGCGCGCAGGACGACGCCGCCACTTTCGGTGAAGCGCACCGCATTCGTCAGGTAGTTGAGCAGCGCTTGCTGCAGGCGCGCGGGATCGCCGCGCAACTCGCCAGCGATGGACTCGCACTCGATGCCAAGCTCGAGCCCCTTGGCGTGGGCGCGTTCGGCAACGATGGCGGCAACGTTCTTGAGCACGCTGCGAACGTCGACGGCCGTGTCGTCGAGAATGAACTTGCCGGCGTCGATTTTCGAGAGGTCGAGAACGTCGTTGATGATCGCGAGCAGATGCTCGGCGGCGGTGTCGATCTTGTCGAGCCGTTCGTCCTGTTCCTGCGTCGCGCCGCTGCGGCGAAGGATGTTGGCCATGCCGATGATGCCGTTGAGCGGCGTGCGGATTTCGTGGCTCATGTTGGCGAGAAACGCGCTCTTGGCAAGGTTGCCCGCCTCGGCGGCGGCTTTTGCCGCAGTGAGTTCGGCGGTTCGCGCCGCGACGAGTTCCTCAAGGTGCAGGTGGTAGCGCTCGAGCTCGCGCTCGGCGCGCTTGCGCTCGCTGTCGTCGTGATGCGCGATGACGAGATGGCCGCTGTCACCGTGAAAGCGCGTCACGCGAGCGACGAACCAGCGCGCTTCGCCGGGGCTGTCGCAGGGATATTCGAGCGCGAAGCTGTCGCGCCGGCCGGCGATCACCGCGGCGACGCCGTCGGCCATCTGCGCCGCACCGTCGGCGCCGGCGCCGCTCGCGCGCCGGCACAGGTCGAGATAATTTTCTCCGACGCCGTAGTTGCCGACTGCCGACCGCGCCGCATTGGCGTCGTAGAAATCGCGCCAGGCCTTGTTGACGGCGAGGATGCGCCCTTGCTTGTCAAGCACGCAGAGGCTGGCATCGACCGCGTCTATCGTCGCACGGGCAAATTCCTCGGAAGCGAGCAACGTCTCCTCGGCGCGCTTGCGCGCCGTGACGTCGGCAAAGACGCAAGCGAACTGCATCGGCGCGGGACGAAAGGCGGCGACTTCGAAGTCGCGTGCGAGCTCGCGTGAATGGCTTTCGAAGAAGATTGGCTCGCCGGTGAGCGCAAGCTTGCCGTAAGTCTGGATCCAGTGCGCCTCGGTCGCCGGCATCACCTCGAGCACGGTGCGACCGACGATGTTCTCTGCCTTGAGCCCGGTCAGGCGCTCGAAAGCCGGATTGACGAGGAGGAAGCGATAGTCGACGGGCTTGCCTTCGTCGTCGCAAATGATTTCATGCAGCGCGAAGCCGTCGAGCATGGCGTTGAAGAGCGCGCGGTACTTCGCTTCGCTCTCGGACACCGCTTTTTCCATCGCGTATTTTTCGCTGACGTCGCTGAAGACGAGAACGACGCCGACGATCTGGCCGGCAGCGTCGCGGATCGGCGCCGCGCTGTCGGCAATCTGGAATTCCTCGCCGCCGCGCGCGATCAGCACCGTGTGGTTGGCAAGGCCGACGACCTGGCCGCGCGCGATTACGAGTTCGACCGGGTCAGCGACGGTCTGCCGCGTTTCGGCATTGACGATGCGGAAGACCTCGGGCAGCGGCCGCCGATGCGCGTCGGCAAAAGCCCATCCGGTCAGTCGCTCGGCGGTGGGGTTCATTCGCGTCACGCGGCCGGCGGGGTCGGTCGCGATCACCGCGTCACCGATCGAATTGAGCGTCGTCGCGAGGCTCTCCCGACTTTCCTGGATCTGGCGCTGCGCAACCTTGTACGCCGAGACGTCGTCGGCCGAAGAGACGATGCCGACGATCTGGCCGGTGGGGCCGCGAACGGCAGCGTTCGTCCACGAAAGAAAGATCTCCGCGCCTTCGGCGTTGATGATGCGATTCTCGTGGCGCACCGAGAAGTTGTCGCTGCCGGCGACAAGGCTCGCAAAGAACTTGCGCCGGTCTTCGCGTTCGCCGGGCGGCACGAAGTCTTCAAACCAGTCGCTGCCGATCAGCGCGCTGCGGCGGCGGCCGAGGAGCTCGGCGCCCTTGCGGTTGATCATCGTGATCCTGCCCGTCGTATCGAACACGATCAGCATGACGCCGGCGACGTCGAGATAAAGTTGCGTCCGGTCGCGTTCGCTCGCAAGCTCGGCGGTGCGCTCGACGACCCGGCGCTCGAGCTGCGCCGTAAACGCGTGCAGCTTCGCGGTCATGGTGTTGAACGACTCGGCAAGTTCGGAAAACTCGTCGTCCCGACCGGCTGCGATGCGATAGTCGAGCTTGCCGCCAGCGACGAGCGCGGCGCCTTCGTGCAAGGGCAAGAGCCGCTTCCTGATCAGGCGGCTGATCTGCTGCGCGGTGAAAATGGTCGCCAGGGCGAGCAGCACCGAGAAGGCGCCGATGATGGCGACGAGGCGCCGGTAGGCGGCCTCGATGCGGTCGCTGCAATGTTTCTGCAAGGCAGCGACGGTATCGCGAACGGCATTCGCTTTTTCCAGGAGCTCGCCGTAAGCACGGCGGTCGGCTTGCGCGATGGCTTCGTCGCGGCCCGGTCGCTGCAGCGCCGTCGTGTTGCCGACGACGCGATGAAAAAGCACTGCGGTCTCTTCGATGAGCTTGCCGAGGTGCTCGAGCAGCGCCTGGTCGCCGGCATCGACGAGTTGATCCCTTGCCGCGCGCAGCAGGCTGTCCGCCTGCGCCCGGCTCTCGTCCCATTGCGCGGCGAGGCTGTCATCGCGATAAACGTAGTACTGCGCGCGTATCGCAGTGCGATCGACGAAGTTGCTTCTGATCGCCTCGACCAGGACGAAGTCATCTTTCGCTTCACGGAAATCGACGAAGGCGGCAACGATGAAAGGCGCGACGAGAACGAGGGCGGCGACGGTCGCCAGAGAGATGATGCGCAGTCGGGTGGTGATGCGCATCTATCGCCCCGACCGTGCGCAAGGCCAGGCTGCGAGCGCTGCTGCCGGCAGCAATGCCAGAATCACTTTTGCCACGCCATCTCCCCGATCGAGGAGGGCGATCGCCGCGGCAAGCGCGCTCCTTCTTTTTTTCGACGGCGCCCATTATAGGCGGGGCGCGGCGGCGCCCGAGGGCTTTTACGAGGATTTTTTGCGCCGCATCTCGTGCTGCCCGCGCGGCTCGCCAGGCGTACCGACGGGCTGTGCCGAATCAGGCGGCCGCGGGCAGCTTTTGCAGCAGCGCGATGAGCTGCGCGAGCTTTTCCTTGAGCTCGCGGCGATCGACGATGAGATCGATCGCGCCCTTCTCGAGCAGGAATTC
>CAZALA010000280.1:0-3241 GCA_964485725.1 uncultured Propionivibrio sp.
ATGATGACGAAATCAAGCTTGAGGCGCTGCGCAACGTCGAGCAGAACGGCATCGTCTTTCTTGACGAGATCGACAAGATCACTTCGCGCAGCGACGCGATCGGCGCCGACGTTTCGCGCCAGGGCGTGCAGCGCGACCTGCTGCCGCTCATCGAAGGCACGACGGTGTCGACCAAGTACGGCATGATCCGCACCGACCATGTCCTCTTCATCGCGAGCGGCGCTTTCCACCTTGCCAAGCCCTCTGACCTGATTCCCGAGTTGCAGGGGCGCTTTCCGATCCGGGTCGAACTCGACTCGCTGTCGGTCGCCGACTTCGAATGCATCCTGACCCAGACCGACGCCTGCCTCACCTTGCAGTACCAGGCGCTGATGGCGACCGAAGGGATCGCCCTCGAGTTCTCCGCAGACGGCATCCGCCGCCTCGCCGAAATCGCCTGGGCGGTCAACGAGCGCACCGAAAACATCGGCGCGCGCCGGCTGTACACGGTGATGGAGCGCCTGCTCGAAGACGTCTCCTTCACGGCGGCAAACGCGCAGACGGTCAGCGTCGCGATCGACGCCGATTACGTCGAGCGCCGGCTCGCCGATCTCGCCAAGAACGAGGACCTCTCGCGCTACGTCCTCTGACGAGGCTTTTCAGGCCGCGGCGTCAGCGCGCGCGTTCAGGTATTTGCCGACGACGATGACGAGCGCCGCGCAGCCGATCGGGACGACCTGGTGCAGCCAGTGCGCCTGCGTATCCACCCAGGCGCTCAGCGCCGGGTCGGTCACCGCCATTTCGCCGGCGACGTAGCCAAGCAGCGCCGCGCCGATCGTGATGATGACGGGAAAGCGCTGCATCAGCGTGAGGAGGATCTTGGCGCCGAAAATGACGAGCGGGATCGAGATCGCCAGACCGATGATGAGGAGCGGGAAGCTGCCTTTGGCCGCGGCGGCGACGCCGATCACGTTGTCGATGCTCATGACGAGATCGGCGACGAGGATGGTCTTGATCGCGGCGCCGAGATTGTCGCTCGAATGGACGTCTTCGCCGCCTTCCTCGGCGGTCAGGAGCTGCACGCCGATCCACAGCAGCAGGACGGCGCCGACGAGCTTGAGATAAGGCATCGCGAGCAGGGCGACGGCCGAGATCGTCAGGACGATGCGCATCAGGATCGCCGCGGACGAGCCCAGGATGATCGCCTGTTTCTGCCGCTTGGGCGGCAGCGAACGCGCGGCAAGCGCGATCACGACGGCGTTGTCGCCGGAGAGCACGATGTTGACGCCGATGATTTGCAGCAGGGGTATCCAGAACTGCTGCGGCGAAGAAAGTAGTTCGATCATGTCGGTTCGTCCGGAAAATGGGAGCGCGCTATTGCCACAGCCGGCGCCCTTGCGGCCCGCGGCGGGCGGGCTTGCCGGAGGCCAGTCCCGGCGGCCGAGCGTGGGCAGAAAAAAAGGTCGGCGGATGGTCACAGTATCCGGCCGGCCCTTTCTTCATGCGGGCGTCTCCCGACGCCCTTTGCAGCTTCTTCAGTGCTCGATTCGCATCGCGTAGAAACTGCGATAGACGAAAGTCAGGTTGAGCGCGAGGAAGATCGCCGCGAGCGTCCAGGCGAGCGTCTGCTGCCCCTGCGCGACGAGGCCGACGGCCATCTCGACGGCGAGCAGGCCAAAGAGCGTCGTGAACTTGATGATCGGGTTCATCGCGACCGAACTCGTGTCCTTGAACGGGTTGCCGACGGTATCGCCGACGATCGACGCCTCGTGCAGCGGCGTGCCCTTGGCGCGCAGTTCCGTTTCGACGATCTTCTTGGCGTTATCCCAGGCGCCGCCGGCATTGGCCATGAAGACGGCCTGGTAGAGCCCGATGATCGCGAGCGAGATCAGGTAGCCGATGAAGAAGAAGGGCTCGATGAAGGCGCAGGCGAGCGTGCCGAAGAAGACCGCCATGAAGATGTTCCACATGCCCTTCTGCGCGTATTGCGTGCAGATCGCGACGACGCGCTTGCTGTCCTCGACGTTGGCCTTGGTCGAGCCTTCGTCGAGCTTCATGTTGTTCTTGATGAACTCGACTGCGCGGTAGGCGCCGGTCGACACCGCTTGCGTGGAAGCGCCCGAGAACCAGAAGATCGTCGCGCCGCCGGAGATCAGGCCGAGCAGGAAAGGCGGGTGCAGCATCGAGAGATGGCTGACGTTCGTGGACAGGCCGTCGGTGAGCAGCATGATGATCGAGAAGACCATCGTCGCCGCGCCGACCACCGCGGTCCCGATCAGCACGGGTTTGGCGGTCGCCTTGAAGGTATTGCCACAACCGTCGTTTTCTTCGAGCAGTTCCTTGGCTTTTTCGAAGTTGAGCGTGATGCCGTAGTCTCTCTTGACCTGGGCTTCGATGCCGGGGATCTGCTCGATCGTCGACAACTCATAGACCGATTGCGCGTTGTCGGTGACCGGGCCGTAGCTATCGACGGCGATCGTCACCGGTCCCATGCCGAGGAAGCCGAAAGCGACGAGGCCGAACGAGAAAACCGCCGCCATGATGCCGGCTTTGGTCGGGTCGGGGTTGATCACGTGCGAGAGGTCGCCCATCGAAACGACGTAGGCGCCCGTCATCAGCAGGACGATGACGAGGCCGAGCCAGAAGGCCGAGAAGTTGCCGGCGGTGAGGCCGGCGAGGATGTTCAGGCTGGCGCCGCCTTCGCGCGACGCGGTGACGACTTCGCGCACGTGCCGCGAATTCGTGGAGGTGAAGACTTTCACGACTTCGGGAATGATCGCGCCGGCGAGCGTGCCGAAAGTGATGATCAGCGAGAGCTGCCACCAGAGGTTCGCATAAACGGTGCCGCCGATCGTGATATTGCCGATCAGCATCTGCGAGACGATGAAGGTGATGATGACCGAGACGATCGACGTCACCCAGACGAGCGAGGTGAGCGGCGCTTCGAAGTCGAACTTCAGGGCGTCGCCGTACTTGCCTTTCATGACGATTTCGTTGCCGATGTAGGAGACGCCGGAAGCGATGATCATCATCACGCGCATGACGAAAATCCAGACGAGGAGCTGGACTTGCACGGCGGCTTCGGGGACGGCGAGCAGGATGAAGCTGATCAGCGCGACGCCGGTGACGCCATAGGTCTCGAAGCCGTCGGCGGTCGGACCGACCGAGTCGCCGGCGGTGTCGCCGGTGCAGTCGGCGATGACGCCGGGGTTGCCCGGGTCGTCTTCCCTGACCTTGAAAAAGAACGTCCAGAGAACGGAGG
>CAZALA010000281.1:0-3188 GCA_964485725.1 uncultured Propionivibrio sp.
ACAGCAACAAGGACGGCGGCTTTCTGACTTCCGGCTGGGAGCTCTACAAATCCGAAGTCAGGCTTGCCGAGGTCTTTGCCGCGCACGGCGTTCGCTTGCGGCTTTTTCACGGACGCGGCGGTTCGGTCGGGCGCGGCGGCGGGCCGAGCTATCTTGCCATCCGCGCGCAACCGGCGGGCGCGGTCTCCGGCCAGATCCGCGTTACCGAGCAGGGCGAAGTCATCTCGTCGAAGTATTCGAACGCCGAAGTCGGTCGCCGCAACCTTGAGATTCTCGCTGCGGCGGCGCTCGAAGCGACGCTGCTCGACCTCGAGCGCGAAGCCGAACCCGCGGCGTTCGGCGCCGTCCTCGAGCGCCTCTCCGAACTCGCTTTTCGCGCCTATCGCAGCCTCGTCTACGAAACCGCGGGCTTTAACCACTACTTCCGCGAATCGACGCCGATCGCCGAAATCGGCGGCCTCAACATCGGCAGCCGCCCGGCTTCGCGCAAGGCCTCGGAGCGCATCGAAGACCTGCGTGCGATTCCCTGGGTCTTCAGCTGGGCGCAGTGCCGCCTGATGCTGCCGGGCTGGTACGGCTTCGGCACCGCTGTCGAAGCCTGGCTCGCCGAGAATCCCGAAGGCCTCGCGAGCCTGCGCCGCATGCTCGCGCACTGGCCATTCTTTCGCACCCTGCTCTCGAACATGGACATGGTGATGGCCAAGGCCGACCTCGGCATTGCCGCGCGTTATGCCGAACTCGTCAGCGACCCCGACCTGCGCGACGAGATTTTCGGCCGCATTCGCGCCGAGTACGAACGCACGCGCAAATACCTGCTCGCGATCGAAGGCGCAGACGAATTTCTTGCCGACAACCCGCTCCTGCGCCGCTCGATCCGCAACCGCTTCCCCTATATCGATCCGCTCAACCACCTGCAGATCGAACTGCTGCGCCGCCACCGCGCGCTCGCGCCCGAAGAGGCGATCGACGAGCGCGTGCGCCGCGGCATCCACCTCTCGATCAACGGCATCGCCGCCGGCTTGCGCAACAGCGGCTGAGCCCTGGCGGCGCGCCGACGCTCACGAAGCGGCAAGGTCTCCCTGCGGGACGACGAGGACCGGGTCGTCCTGCTCGGCCACGTGCGGCTTGCCGTCGAAGTCGATGAAATGGCCCGAGCGGTTCGCTTTCGTCTCGAGGTAGAAGCGGTTGTGCTCGTTCGCCGGGATCACGTGCGGCAGGCGCGCCGAAACCCGGACGCCGTAGCGCACGAGCTCCTCGACCTTGCGCGGGTTGTTGGTGAGCAGCCGCACCGAGCGCAGCGTCAGGCTCGCGAGCATGTGCGCAGCGATCGCGTAATCGCGCTCGTCGTCGCGAAAGCCGAGCGCCAGGTTGGCATCGACGGTGTCGAGCCCCTGGTCCTGCAGCGCGTAGGCGCGGACCTTGTTCAAGAGACCGATGCCGCGGCCTTCCTGGCGCAGGTAAAGGAGAACGCCGCAGGGCTCCTCGGCGATGCGCGCGAGCGCCGCGCCGAGCTGATCGCGGCAATCGCAGCGCAGCGAGCCGAGCGCGTCGCCGGTCAGGCATTCCGAATGCAGGCGGGTGACGACGTCTTCGCGGCCGAGCACGTCGCCATGGACGAGGGCGACGTGCTCCTTGCCGTCGCGATTGTTCTCGAAGGCGACGATGCGAAAATGGCCGAAGCGCGTCGGCAGGTCGGCGACGGCCTCGACCCTGACGCAAATATGGTGCTTGCCAAAGCCCGCGCAATCGTGGTCGCGGTCGCGGACGACGAGGTCGTCGAGCGTCGAAACGTCGGTCAGCGTCTTAAGACAGGGAACTTCCGTCATGGCGTCCTCATGGGTGTGCTGCCTGCAGGTCGGGAAAGCGGCCGCGGCAGGCGATGCGCTGCCGCGCAGGAAACAGTATCGGCCGCGGGCGGCCTTCCTGTCTACCGGTCACGCTGTGTGCACCAGCACACTGAAATGGATCGCCGAGGCGAGCACGATGGAGACGTCAACCGACAGAACCGGAGGTGGAAGCCATGTTGAAGAAAATGATGTCGACAGTAATTGCCGTGTTGTTCATGGGCAGCGTGCTGGCCATGAGCGCCGGTTGCAACACCGTGCACGGGATCGGCGCCGACGTCGAGCGCGGCGGCGAGAAACTGCAGAAGGAAGCCAACGAACGCCGCTAGGCGACGTTCCTTGCTGCAAGCTTTCGGGGTCGACGCGCGAGCGCGCCTCCGAAACGCCTGCGCAAGATTCCTTGAACCCAGCTTGAGAGGAGCACTTCATGAACGCCAGACTCATCGCCTCTGCCTTCATTGTCGGCGCCTTGCTGGCGCCGCAGTTCGCGCTCGCGGCTGATGCCGACAGCGAGCGCCGGTCCGCCACGACTTTCGTCAAGGACTCGGTGATCACGACCAAGGTCAAGGCGGCGCTTGCCAAGGAAAAAATGAGCACGCTCGTCAAGATCCGCGTCGATACCGACGATAAGGGCGTCGTCCATCTCAGCGGCAGCGCGCCGACCAGGGAAGATGCCGAGCGCGCGGCGACGATCGCCAAGGGCATCGAAGGCGTCGTCTCGGTCAAGAACGAGATTCGCATCAAGAAGGACGACTGACGCGCGCAGCCCCGGCTCGCGCGCCATTGCTGGCGCCGTTGCGCGTTAACGCGCGCTTGCTTACTTGCCTTCCCGTCGCAAGGGCGGGCGTTTGCCGATCTTGATCGTCGTGGAAAAAAGCGCTTTCTGACGGCGCAGTTCGAAGGGGATGGTCTCGCCCGGCTTTTGCCCGGCGATCAACTCGAGCATCGTCTGCGGATCCTTGACCGGCTGGCCAGCGACCGAGAGCAGGATGTCACCGGGCTTGACGCCACCCGAATCGGCCGGGCTGCCGCGCTGGACGCCGGCGATCAGGGCGCCTTCGACGCTGGCAAGGCCGAAGGACTCGGCGATTTCGGGGCTGAGTTCCTGCGCTTCGACGCCGATCCAGCCGCGCGTGACGGTGCCGGTGGCGATGATCTGCTCCATGACCATCTTCGCCGTTGACACGGGGATCGCAAAGCCGATGCCGAGCGACCCGCCCGAGCGCGAATAAATCGCCGAGTTGATGCCGACGAGGTTGCCGCGGCTGTCGACGAGCGCGCCGCCCGAGTTGCCCGGGTTGATCGCGGCGTCGGTCTGGATGAAGTTCTCGAAGGTATTGATGC
>CAZALA010000282.1:0-3176 GCA_964485725.1 uncultured Propionivibrio sp.
GAAGAGGCCGGCATCGTGTTCATCGGCCCCAAGCACGCGGACATCGCGGCGATGGGCGACAAGATCGCCTCGAAGAAGCTGGCGATCGCCGCCGGCGTGAACACGATCCCCGGCCACAACGCGGCGATCGCCGACGAGGACGAGGCAGTAAGGGTCGCGCGCGGCATCGGCTATCCGGTGATGATCAAGGCTTCAGCGGGCGGCGGCGGCAAGGGGCTGCGCATCGCGGCGAACGACGCCGAAGCGGCCGAGGGCTTCGTCTCGTGCCGCAACGAAGCGAAAGCGAGCTTTAACGACGAGACGATCTTCATCGAAAAATTCATCGAAGGCCCGCACCACATCGAAATCCAGATCATCGCCGACGCGCACGGCAACGCGCTCTCGCTGCTCGAGCGCGAGTGCTCGATCCAGCGCCGCCACCAGAAAGTCGTCGAGGAAGCGCCTTCGCCATTCATCGACGAGGCGATTCGCACGGCGATGGGCGAGCAGGCGGTGATGCTCGCGCGCGCGGTCGGCTACGAGAGCGCGGGCACCGTCGAGTTCGTCGTCGGCGCCGACAAGTCTTTCTATTTCCTCGAAATGAACACGCGCCTGCAGGTCGAGCACCCGGTGACCGAAATGGTCACTGGTCTCGATCTCGTCGAACTGATGATCCGCGTCGCGGGCGGCGAGCGCCTGGCGATCCGGCAGAGCGAGATCCGGCCGCAGGGCTGGGCGATCGAATGCCGGATCAACGCCGAGGATCCTTTCCGCGGCTTCCTGCCTTCGTTCGGGCGGCTCGTGCGCTTCCAGAGCCCGCCCGTTGCCGACGGCGAAGTGCGCGTCGACACCGGCGTCTACGAAGGCGGCGAAATCTCGATGCATTACGACTCGATGATCGCCAAGCTGATCACGCACGGCGCCGACCGCGGGCAGGCGATCAGCCGCATGCGCGACGCCTTGAACGCTTTCTTCATTCGCGGCGTGAGTTCGAACATCCCGTTCCAGGCGGCGCTGATGCAGCATCCGCGCTTTGTCGCCGGCAAATTCACGACCGCCTTCATGGCCGAGGAGTATGCGCACGGTTTCGTCGCCGAGGACGTGCCTTACGGCGACCCGGCACTCCTCGCCGCGGTTGCCGCCTTCGCGCGCCGCCGCTACATCGATCGCGCGGTGACGATCAGCGGCCAGCTGCCGGGCCATCAGCGCCAGGTCGGCAAGAACTGGGTCGTCGTCATGGACGGGGTGAACTACCCCTTCACGCTCGAGGCGATCCCCGGCGGCTACTCGCTCGCGAGCAGCGACAAGCGGTACGACATCGTTTCGGACTGGCGCTTTCGCGACCTCATCTTTCGCGGCACCTGCAACGGCGAGGCGATTTGTCTGCAGGTCGAGCGCGCCGGCCTCGAATACCGCATCAGCCATTTCGGCAAGCAGGTGAAGGCCATCGTCATGTCGGCGAAAGCCGAGCGCCTGCTCGCGCTGATGCCGGTCAAGCTGCCGCCCGATCGCTCGCGCTTTCTGCTCGCGCCGATGCCCGGGCTCTTGCGCGAAGTCCTCGTCCATGCCGGACAGAGCGTGCACGCCGGCGAGCGGCTCGCCGTCATCGAAGCGATGAAAATGGAAAACGTCCTCAAAGCCGAAAAAGACTGCCGCGTCCGCTACGTCGTCGCCAAGCCCGGCGAGAGCCTCGCGCTCGACCAGGTGATCGTCGAGTTCGACTGAAAAGCCAGAATGGGGCGCGCGACGCCCGCCGCACCGAAGCGAGGCGCCGGCCGCTCGCCTCGGACGATACTGGTGCGCGCCACCCTCGTGGCAGGCGCGCGAAATCGGCGGGCCCCAGCGCCAGCGGGCTCTCGAGCGCTTCGAGCTGGATGGCTTGATTCCTGCTTGAGATGCTTGAACGAATAACGCGGGAGCTGCGATGGGTACCGCCTACGACGAAATGCATGCCGCCGACGCTTCGGTGCGCGAGCACTACCGCAGCTATCAAGACTGGTCGAAAGCAACCGCGCCCGAGCTGATCGCAAGGAAGCGCGAAGAGGCCGAACTCGCCTTTCACCGCGTCGGCATCACTTTCGCGGTCTATGGCGAAGAAACCGGACAGGAGCGGCTGATTCCCTTCGACATCATCCCGCGCATCATTCCGGCACACGAATGGCGTCAGCTCGCCGCCGGGCTGCGCCAGCGCGTGCGCGCGCTCAACGCTTTCCTGCACGATATTTACCACGACCAGGAGATCCTCAGGGCCGGGCGGATTCCGGCGGCCAGAATCATCGGCAACCCGCAGTTTTGCCGGGAAATGGTCGGCGTTGCCGTTCCCGAGAACATCTATGCGCACATCGTCGGCGTCGACCTCGTTCGCGCCGGTGCCGGGGAATATTACGTGCTCGCGGACAAGTTGCGCACGCCCTCGGGCGTCTCCTACATGCTCGAAGACCGCAAGATGATGATGCGCCTATTCCCGGAGCTCTTCGCGCGCCAGGCGATCGCGCCGGTCGAGAACTATCCGGACCTCCTGCTCAACAGCCTGCGCTCGGTTGCGCCCGCCGGCGTCATCGACCCGAACGTCGTCGTGCTGACGCCCGGACAGTACAACAGCGCCTACTTCGAACACGCTTTCCTCGCGCAGCAAATGGGCGTCGATCTGGTCGACGGCAACGACATGTTCGTCCGCGGCGACACGGTCTTCATGCGCACGACGCAGGGGCCGCGCCGCGTCGACGTCATTTACCGGCGCATCGACGACGACTTCCTCGACCCGCTCGCTTTCAACAAGGCATCGATGCTCGGCGTTCCCGGCCTTTTCTCGGCTTACCGCGCCGGCCGCGTCACGCTGGCCAACGCGGTCGGCACCGGCATCGCCGACGACAAGGCGATCTACATCCACGTCCCCGAAATGATCCGCTTCTACTGCGGCGAAGAACCGATCCTCGCCAATGTGCCGACCTGGGAGCTCGGCAAGGAAGAGGACCGCGACTACGTGCTCGCGCACCTGCCTGAACTCGTCGTCAAGGAGGTCCATGGTTCGGGGGGCTACGGCATGCTCGTCGGCCCGGCGGCGAGCGCCGCCGAGATCGCCGACTTTCGCGAGCGCATCAAGGCCTCGCCCGAGCGCTATATCGCCCAGCCGACGCTCTCGCTGTCGACCTGCCCGACCTACGTCGACAGCGGCATCGCGCCGCGCCACATCGACC
>CAZALA010000283.1:0-3152 GCA_964485725.1 uncultured Propionivibrio sp.
CATGATGCCCGCGACGCGCGCGGTGCCCAGCACGTCGCCCTTGGCGGCGTTGCCCTTCACAATCAGATCAAGCGTCTTGCGGGTCATGATGACCCGGCCTTCGGCCACCGCGACACGCTCGGTATCCGGCTTGGCCGAGACGTCGACCATGCGTGCTTCACCCTTGGCGTCGATATGGGTGAGGGCGGCGCCTGCTTTCGTCTTTGATGTCTTTTTGGCCACGGTTCAGCGCGTCCCGGTGGCGCGTTGCGCATCGCTGCGGGCGAGCAGGGTGCGCGTTGCAGCCGTCACATCGGCCTGACGCATCAGGCTCTCGCCGACGAGAAAGGTGTTCATGCCCACGCGCGCAAGACGGGAGAGATCCTCCGGCGCGAAGATGCCGCTTTCGCCGACACTGATGCGATCCTTCGGAATCAGCGGAGCGAGTTCTTCACTGGTGGCAAGCGTCGTCTCGAAGGTGCGCAGGTTGCGATTGTTGACGCCAAGTAGCGGCGACTTCAGTTTCAATGCGCGGTCGAGTTCCTCGCGGTTATGGACTTCGAGCAGCACGTCCATGCCATGCGCGAATGCGGCATCCTCGATATCTTTCGCCGCAGCATCGTCAAGCGCGGCCATGATAATCAGGATGCAGTCCGCGCCATGTGCCCGCGCTTCCGCCACCTGATAGGTGTCGTACATGAAATCCTTGCGCAACACCGGCAGCGAGACGGCCGCACGTGCCGCAACCATGAAAGCGAGCGATCCCTGGAACGATGGCGTATCGGTCAGCACCGAGAGGCAAGCCGCGCCGCCCGCCTCGTAAGCCTTGGCGAGAGCAGGCGGATCGAAGTCGGCGCGAATGAGTCCCTTCGACGGCGAGGCCTTCTTGATCTCGGCGATCAGTGCGTAGTCGCCGTTGGCGTGCTTGGCGCGAATGGCTTTGGCAAAGCCGCGCGGCGGGGATGCGGCCTTGGCGCGCGCCTCGACCTCGGCGAGTGGAAGCGCGCACTTGGCAGCGGCGATTTCCTCGCGCTTGTAGGTTTCGATTTTATCGAGGATGTCCGACAAGGGTATTGGCTCCTCAAGCATTGGAAACGGCGACAAGGCGCTTGAGCCTGTCCGCCGCCGCACCAGTGTCCAGCGCCTTGGTGCCGAGCGCAACGCCTTCCTTGAGGTCCCTGGCCTTGCCGGCGACCACGAGGGCAGCGGCGGCATTCAACAGCGCGACGTTGCGATAGGCGTTCTGTTTGCCTTCCAGAACATCGCGAAGCGCCCTGGCGTTGGCCTCGGCATCGCCGCCCTTCAGGTCCGCGCTGGTGGCGCGTGGCAGCCCGCCGTCGTCCGGCGTGACTTCAAATGTGCGGATGTTGCCCTTTTCGAGAGCCGCGACGAAGGTCGGGCCGGTGAGGGTGATCTCGTCGAGGCCGTCGGAGCCATGCACGACCCACACCGATTCCGCGCCGAGATTCTTCAGCACCTGCGCCAGCGGCTCGACCCAGTGCTTGGAAAACACACCGACCATCTGCCGCTTGACGCCCGCGGGATTGGACAGCGGTCCGAGCAGATTGAAGATGGTGCGGGTGGCGAGTTCGACGCGGGTAGGGCCGACGTTCTTCATCGCCGGGTGATGCGTTGGCGCGAACATGAATCCGATGCCTGCCTCGGCGATACAGCGGCTTACGCCTTCCGGCGCAATGTTGATGTTGACGCCGAGCGCCGCGAGCGCATCGGCAGCGCCGGACTTTGACGACAGCGCGCGGTTGCCGTGCTTGGCGACGGGGACGCCCGCGCCGGCAAGAATGAACGATGCGCAGGTCGAGACATTGACCGATCCCGAGCCATCGCCGCCGGTGCCGACGATATCGACCGCGTCGGCGGGCGCTTTCACGGTCAGCATCTTGGAGCGCATCGCAGAGACCGCGCCGGTGATTTCGTCGACGGTCTCGCCGCGCACGCGCAGGCCCATCAACAGCGCGCCCATCTGCGAGGGCGTCGCTTCGCCGGACATCATGCGGTCGAACGCCGATGCCGCTTCGTCACGCGACAGCGCTGCGCCGGTGGCGACTTTTCCGATAATGGCTTTCAGATCGTCCATGTGACTTCCGCTCAAATGAGCTTTTATTCCAACATCACTGAGCGGCTGTGGCTCCCGTCGCCACGGCAAACGCGTTCTGGTTGATCGTCACGCCAATCTCGGTTTCGAGCTTCGCGATATAGGCGGTGAGTTGCTCTTCCATTTCCGCGCGGCGGAGGCTTTCGGTCAGCTTCTTCACATCCTCGGACGCAAGATCGACCGGCGGCACGACGACGTCGGTCACCTTGAACACAATCCACTCGCTGCCGCCGCCGCCTTCGGTCTGGCCGACGCCGTCCTTTGGCGTGCGGAACGCAGCCGTCACCAGCCGCTCGGGAATATCCTTGGCGTCGGTGTCGCGCTTGAACAGCTTGGCGGTCTCGACCTTGAGTCCAGCAGCCGCGGCTTCGGCGTCGAAGGCTGCGCCCTTTTCCAGCTTTCCGACAATCTCGGTGGCCTTGGCGCGCAGGCGGGCCGAGATCTGCTCATCGCGCCAGCGCGCTTCGACCTGATCCTTCACTTCATCGAGCGAACGGTCGCGCGACGGCGTCACGCCGAGGACGTCGAACCAAAGCTCGCCGCCGTTGTACTGCACCGGCTCGTTCTCCACGCCGATGTTGCTTGCGAATGCGGGCGAGACGAGATCGATGCCTTGCGGCAAACCGGCCACCGGCTTGCCGTCCGGGCCGCGGCCCGAGCGATCGATGGCTTCGATCGTGGTCGCCTTAAGCCCGAGCTTCTGGGCAGCTTCGGCAATGTTCGATCCGCCGCCGCGCTCGTCCTCGATCTTGTTGTGCAGATCCTGCATCTGGGCCCGCGCACGCTCCAGCGCGATCTCGCGCTTGATCGTCGGTGCAACGGTCTCATAGGTCGGGTTGGTGCCGGGTTCGACCTTGGTGACTTTGAGCAGCGCCGTGATGAGGGTGCCCTTGACCGGCTCGCTCACAGTGTTCGGCGCGAGCGCGAATGCGGCGTCGGCGATGGCGGAGTCGCCGATCGAAGCCTTCGCCACGTTGCCGAGGTCGATATCGGCCGTCGTCAGCTTGCGCTCCTTGGCGATGTCCTCGAACGATGTTCCGGCCTTGATGCGATCGCTTGC
>CAZALA010000284.1:0-3070 GCA_964485725.1 uncultured Propionivibrio sp.
GCGTCGATTTCCTCGGTGACGCGCATGACGCCGATCTGCGCCGTCATCGCCGAACCCGAGCGACCGGCGACGAGAACGGCAACGATCACCGGCGCGAGCTCGCGAATGATGCTCATGCCGAGGAGGTTGACGATATAGACGTCGGCGCCAAAAAGCTTCAACTGGATCGAGGAGAGAAAGGAGAGGACGACACCGATCAGGAAACCGACGAGTGCCGTCACTGGCAGCGCCTGCGCGCCGCTCCGATAAAGGTTCGCGGAAAACTCGCGCCAGGGGATTTCGGCCGGATGCGCGAGCAGGTGGCCAAGATCGAGGACGAGTTGCCCGATCAGCGTCACGAGGTCGACGACGTTGCGCGCCGCCGCAACGATCAGTCGTCCGAGCGCAAGGTCGGGGCGAAAACTGTGCGCGGGAGGCGCTGCGCCGAGCTCGATCGCTGCGGCGCGCTCGAGGATGCGCCGGTGCTGCGGCGTGAGTTCGAGCCGCGCCGGCCAGCGCCTGCCCCAGGAGCGCCAGAGCAGGATGGCGCCGAAGCTGTCGAGCCGCGACAGCGCCATGAGATTCCACGCCGCCTCGCGCGCCGCAAAGTCGCGCAGGCGCACCTCAGTGTCCGCGATCGGCAGCGGCAGCTGGCTCAGCGTCCAGTCGCCGGCGAGCGCGACCTCCAGGTGGCGCTCGTCGCCCTCGCCTTCGCGGCTCTTGATCGTCGGCTCGCCCATTGAAGGGGTTCAGGCCGGCAAAGTCGCGCGGGCCCGGCGCTTGAGTTTGAGGGCAAGGCCCACCGTCGGCCAGGCCAGCGCTTCGTCGGCAAGCGCCGCGGCGGTGAGCGGGTTGGCGACGAGCCAGTCGGCGGGAAGCTCGACCTGGAAACCGGCCGCGGTCTTTTTCACGAAAACGAGCGGCAGCGGCTCGTCGCTGCGCGAACGCTGCAGGAGCGCTGCCAGCCGCAGACAGAAGACGAGGCGCCAGATCGGGTCGCCGGCCGCTGCCGGCGGCAGCTTCTCGAGCTTGCCGCGCTGGCCGAGCAGGAGGAAGGCGAGGCGTTCCTGGTCCTTCTTGGAGAAACCGGGCATGTCGGCAAAACGCACGATATAGGCACTGTGCTTGTGGAAGCCGCCGTGCGCGATCGAGATGCCCACTTCGTGCAGCGCCACCGCCCAGCGCAGGAAAGCGAGGTCGGCGTCGGCGTCGGACGAGGCGCCGCCCTCGGCACTGACGAGCTGCTCGAAGAGCGCACAGGCGGTTGCTTCGACGCGGGCGACCTGGCGGGCTTCGACCTGGTAGCGGCGCCGGAACTGTTCGACCGTCGCATCGCGCATGTCCTGGTGATGAAAGCGGCCCAAGAGATCGTAGAGGACGCCGAGGCGCAGCGCGCCGACCGAATACGTCATGCGCTCGATGCCGAGCACCGAAATGACCGCCGCCATGATCGCGATGCCGCCCGGCAGCACCGGCAGGCGCTCGCTGCGCAAGCCGGCAAGCTTGAGCTCGCTCGCCGATCCGGCGCGCACGAGGTGGCCGCGCAGCCGCGCGAGTCCGGCGGCGGTGATGCCGTGCCCGCCGTCGTCGTTGAGCGCGTTGGCTTCGAGCACGTCGGAAATCGCCCGCGCCGTTCCCGAGGTCGCGATCGCTTCGCTCCAGCCGAGGCGCCGGTAATCCTGCGCGATCGCCTGCACTTCCCGCGCCGCCTGCACTTCGGCTTCGCCAAAGCGCTTCTTGTCGACGCGCCCGTCAGGGAAAAACCGCGCCGAATAGCTCACGCAACCCATGAACAGCGACTCGCCGGCGAGCTGATCGAGCTTCTTGCCGATGATGAATTCGGTCGACCCGCCGCCGATATCGACGACGAGGCGCTTGTGCGCTGCCGCCGGCAAGGCGTGCGCGGCGCCGATGTAGATGAGTCGCGCTTCCTCGCGCCCGGCGATGACCTCGATCGGAAAACCCAGGACCGCCTCGGCCCTGGCGATGAATTCGCCCGCATTCTTGGCGACGCGCAGCGTGTTGGTGGCGACGACGCGAACCGATTCGGGGGCAAAGCCGCGCAGGCGTTCGCCAAAGCGCGAGAGCGCCGCGAGTGCCCTCTCCTGGCAGTCCGCGTCGAGCAGCTTCTCGCTCGTCAGGCCAAAGGCGAGCCGCACCGTCTCCTTGAGCGTGTCAAGCGGGTAAATCTGATCGCCGACGACGCGACCGACCTGCAAGCGGAAAGTATTGGAACCCAGGTCGACTGCGGCAATCTGTTCGTAGGTCATGGCCATCCGGAGCAGCGGTGATCGTGCGGCGATTCTAACACCGCGCCTTCCGCCCTTGCGCCAGCGCCGCGCTGCGCAAGCCGCACAATACCCAGCCTTGGTGGCAAATCGTGTCGCCGGCCGGGTATGACGCGGAGCTTGCCGGCACCCCGCGAGCTTGCTTCGGGCGGGCATTCCTGCTCAAATGAGCCATGACCTTCCCGATCGATCCGGCCCCCGGCAGCACGCTCAACTTTCCCGCCGAGCATTTTCTCAATCGCGAGCTCGGCATCCTGGCCTTCAATCGCCGGGTGCTCGCGCAGGCGAAAAATCCGCGCACGCCGCTGCTCGAGCGCCTGCGTTTCGTCTGCATCGTCAGCAGCAACCTGGACGAATTCTTCGAGATCCGCGTCGCCGGACTGAAGGAGCAGATCAAGCTCAACTCGGTCGCGGTCACCGCCGACGGCCTCACCGCCCGCGCCGCCTATCGCCTCGTCAGCGAAGAAGCGCACGCGCTGATCGACGAGCAGTACGCGCTCTTCAACGACGAGATCCTGCCCAGTCTTGCCACCGAAGGCATCCGCTTCATCCGCCGCAGCGACTGGAGCGAGGCGCAGCTCGAGTGGATCCGCGGCTATTTCCTGCGTGACGTGATGCCGGTGCTGACGCCGATCGGGCTCGACCCTTCCCATCCTTTCCCGCGCGTGCTCAACAAGAGCCTCAATTTCGCCGTCGAGCTCGAAGGCAAGGACGCTTTCGGCAGGAGTTCGGGCGCGGCGATCGTGCAGGCCCCGCGCTTGCTGCCGCGCGTCATCCGGCCTCCGAAGGAATTGTGCGACTGC
>CAZALA010000285.1:0-3056 GCA_964485725.1 uncultured Propionivibrio sp.
GAAATTTCGGACATCGCCGCGCTCGTTGCCATCGCGCATGCCAGGGGCATTCTTGTCGTCGTCGATAACTGCTTCTGCACGCCGATCCTGCAGCGCCCGCTCGAACTCGGCGCCGACCTCGTCGTGCATTCGGCGACGAAGTTTCTCGACGGCCAGGGCCGTGTCCTCGGCGGCGCCGTAGCCGGCGCGAAGAGCCTCACCGATGAAGTGTTCAAGTTCCTGCGCACTGCCGGCCCGACGCTCTCGGCCTTCAATGCCTGGGTGCTCTTGAAGGGCCTCGAGACGCTGAAGATCCGCGTCGAGGCGCAATCGGCGAGCGCGCTTGAACTCGCGCGCTGGCTCGAAGCGCAGCCGCAAATCGCGCGCGTCTATTACCCGGGGCTGCCCTCGCACCCGCAGTTCGATCTCGCGAGTCGGCAACAGAAAAGCGGCGGCGCGATCGTCGCTTTCGAGGTCAAGGGCGGGCGCGAAGAAGCGTGGCGGGTCGTCGACGCTTGCCGACTGCTCTCGCTCACGGCCAACCTCGGCGACACCAAGACGACGATCACACACCCGGCGACGACGACGCACGGCCGCATCACGGCCGAGCAGCGCGCGGCGAGCGGGATTACCGAGAGTCTGTTGCGCGTCGCGGTCGGCCTCGAAGCCGTCGCTGACCTTAGCGAGGATCTCGAGCGCGGACTTTCGAAAATCTAGTGCCCGTGCCGCAGCGGCCGCGCCAGGTCAGGGCGCGAACCTGCGGCCTGCGTCAGCGCGCTCTGCACGTCCTTGGGCAGCATGAACCAGGTCATCAGGCTCGACCCCGCGCAAATTGCCCAGAAGAGGATGAAGCCGATCGAATAGGTCGCGAGCGGGGAGAGTTCGACGGGGCGGCCGAGCAGGTAGAGCTGCTGCGGGTCGATCAGCGTGAAGAAGAAGATTTCGGCGATGCCGCCGGCGACAAAAGCCGGCCATAAAACCCAGATCACGTGCTTCATCTCGTCCCCTTTGCCGTGCCAGCGAGTTCAGGAAGCCAGGAAGCCGCCGCTCGCATGCGCCCGGGTTGGAGTAGCGCCGACGCGCCGAGGTTCCGTCGGCAAGCGAGCGCCGGTTTGACCCTGGACAGCGCGGCCGTGCCCGCCGATACTGGTGGCCATTGTCGGCGCGCTGCGCTCGCTACCAGAAGAAGAATCCATTCATGTCCATAGACCCCGTCGCCGCCGCGCCGCTGACCGCGGACGAGGTGCTCGCCCGCCTGCAAGAGGGCAACCAGCGTTTCATCAGAGGGCAAGCGCGTTTTCCGACCGTGCAGAAGGAAGTCCTCGCCGAACTTGCCAAGGGCCAGCAGCCTTACGCCACGATCCTCGGCTGCAGCGACAGCCGGGTGCCGCCCGAACTCGTCTTCGACGCGGGCTTTGGCGAACTCTTCGTCATCCGCGTCGCCGGCAACGTCCTCGGTCCGGCGATTTTCGGATCCCTGCAATACGCCGGCATGCATCTCAACACGCCGCTTTTTGTCGTGATGGGACACGAGGGCTGCGGCGCCGTGCAGGCAGCCGTGGCGGCGCGCCTTCACGGCAAGCGTGAGGCGAGCCATATCGCGCTGCTGCTCGAAGACATCCTTCCCGCCGTCGATGAAGTCGACGCCGAATTGCCAGAGGCCAAATTGCTGAGCGCCTGCGTCGAAGCGAACGTGCGGCGGACCGTGCGCTTCCTGCTCGAATCGCCCGAAGGCAAGGCCCGCGCCGCCGAAGGCAGGATGCGCCTGGTTGGCGCGATCTATGCGCTCGATAGCGGAGAAGTGCGCTTTCTCGACTGAACCGGGGCCGCGCGCAGCCGCTCGCTTCAGCCGCGGCAGCACAGGCTTTTGCCGGGGCTGTTCAGCGAGAAAAAACGGCGTAATATAAGGCGCAAGAAATCTGCACCTTTTCGGCGCGGCTGTGGCACACTGCGCGAAATCAGACAAAAAAGAGGGTCAAGACTTGGATCTGTCTCGTCGCCGTTTTCTCGGGCGGCGCGGTGCGGGGACCATGCCGTTTCGTCCGCCGTGGAGCGCGCCCGAAGGTTTGTTTGCAGAGCTTTGCACGCGCTGCGACGCCTGCCTGCCCGTCTGTCCGACCGGGCTCATCCAGCGCGGCGACGGCGGTTTTCCGGTCGCCGACTTTGCCGCTTCGAGCTGCACCTTCTGCGGCGACTGCGCGCGCGCCTGCACCACCGGCGCGATTGCCGGCGATCTGACACTGCCACCCTGGCACTATGCCGTCGCCATCTCCGCCACCTGTCTGCCGCAGCGCGGCGTCGAATGCCGCATTTGCGGCGAAGCCTGCGACGCGCGCGCGATCCGCTTCACGCCGCGGCGCGGCTGCGTCGCCCTGCCCGAAGTCGATGCGGCCGCCTGCACCGGCTGCGGCGCCTGCCTCGCCCCCTGTCCGGTCGGCGCGATCTCGCGCCTCGCCCAAACCCCCACGCCGGCGCGAGCCGAGGAGCCGCGATGAACGTCGTCAGCATGGTCCTGCGTATCCGGCCCGACAGCCGCCCTGCCGCCGAAGCCGCGCTGACCGCGCTGCCCGGCGTCGAATGCCACGCGATGTCGGCGGACGGCAAGCTCATCGTCACCGTCGAGGACGCGCCCGGCGCGGCGATGTCCGACACGCTGATCGCCATCCACCGCGTCCCCGAAGTGCTCGCCGCGACGATCGCCTACGAGCACAGCGAAACCCTTTCTCCGTCCCCCGATTCAGTGAATTCTCTCTCCGAGGAGTCTCCAGCATGAGCATCAATCGACGCGACTTCATCAAGACCCAGGCCATCGCTGCGGCTGCCGCGAGCGCCGGCATCTCGCTGCCGGCGCTTGCCGCCGAGCCCGACAAGCGCTCGCCGCGCGATTCGAGCGTGCGCTGGGACAAGGCGGCGTGCCGCTTCTGCGGCACCGGCTGTTCGGTCCTCGTCGGCGTGCAGGAAGGCCGGGTCGTGGCCACCCAGGGCGACCCCGATTCGCAGGTCAACCGCGGCCTCAATTGCATCAAGGGCTACTTCCTGTCGAAGATCATGTACGGCAAGGACCGGCTGACCAAGCC
>CAZALA010000286.1:0-3055 GCA_964485725.1 uncultured Propionivibrio sp.
AAGACCCCAGCACAGGTCTTCAATTCCGGTGTTTCGACGATCCATTGAACCGGCACAGCGTATTGCACCGGTCCGTGCATAGCGCAGCGTATTGCACCGGTCCGTGCATAGCGCAGCGTATTGCACCGGAACCGTATTGCACCGTTCACCGCATTGCCCCCACGGCGCACCGCCGCCTCAGGCCTGCGGCGCCACCGTGCAAGTCTTCATCGCCGCGCTCCTTTCGAGCGTCGCTAGCCAGTCGGCGAGCATGCGGCCAAGCTCGCCGCCGGCAGCGACGAGCGCGAGCACGCCCCCATGCGCGTCGGGCGAGCTTGCCGGTCGGTCGATGGCGATGCGGCGCTCGGCGAGCACCCGGCGACGCGCATCGACGAGGCTGACGTTGGCGGACAACTGTGCGTGGCTTGCTTGCGGCGTGTCGAACACCTGCGAGAACTCCTGCAGTTCGACGCGCAGCACGCAGGGAGCGCCACCCACCGGCATGCCGAGGATGCCGAGTTGCTGGCGCAGGCTTTGCGCGAGCAGCGTCGCCGGCGGACCGACCCAGCGGCTGCCCGAGTATTCGCGCTGCTTGAGCGGATCGTCGTAATTGAGCCGGTAGTCGATGTTGAGCGATTCGAACCACGGCGGCGAGCGCACCTCGAGGGCGAGCCCGCGCCAGCTGCCGTCAGCGACGAGCTGTTGCGACGGCAGGCCGAAATCGTAAGCGGCGGCGGTCGGCGCGCTTCGCAGTTGGCCGCCCGCGCAGGCGGCAAGGAAGATCGACGACAGGCAGACGAGCCCGCGCGGCAAAGAGCGAGGCAGCGTCAGAAGAACAGGGCGGAGGCGCTTCATGGTTTTCCTTTGCTGGCCGGCACGACAAAACCGGGCTCGCCCGGGCCGGGCGCGTGCTGCCGACCGAAAATCACGCTTTGCGGGTTTTCCTCGAGCATTTGCAGGACGCGACCCAGCTGTCGCGAGGTCGTCGACAGCTCGCTGCCGAGTTCGTTGAGGCGCGGCACGAGGGCGTTGGCGCCGCCCGACGAGGGGTCGCCGAGCGTCGCATCAAGCTTCTCGGTGACCGCCTGCAAACGCACGACGAGGCCGCGCGCTTCGCTGAAGAAGGGGCCGGCCTGCCCCGCCGTCTGCGCGGCGCGCTCGAGCGTCGCGTCGATGAGGCGCAGCCGCTCGGGCGTGAGCACCTCTCTGAGCTGCGCCGTGGCGTCGCGCACATTGCTCGTGGTCGCGTCGAGGTTGGCGAGCGTGCGCGCAATCGCCTGCCGGTTTTCGACGGACAAAAGCTCGTTGGCATTGGCGAGAAAATCGCGGGCGCTGCGCAGCGTGTCGCCGCCGACATCCGAGAGCTCCTGCAGCATCGAGTCCTGCATCGGGATCGTCGGCAGTTGTCCGGCGGCGGCGACGAGCGGCGCATTGTCCTTGCCGCTGTCGTCGAGGGCGACATGCGCGATGCCGGTCAGGCCCTGCTGCCCGAGCCGGGCAAAAGTCGCGCGGGTGACCGGGATCGTCTTGCGGATGCTGATGCGGATCAGCGTGTTGCGCGCGTTCTGCGGGTCGAGCGCGATCGACTCGACCTTGCCGACGCGGATGCCGCGATAGCGCACCTGCGCCTGCGCGCCGAGGCCGGTGACGCTCTTTTGCGTGAGTACGTAGTACTGGTTCGTTTCCTCCGAACGGCCGCCGAACCAGAAGAAGGCGGCGACGACGGCACAGCCGAGGAACAGGGTGAAAATCCCTGCGATCAGCGCGTGCGAACGATTTTCCATTTTCAGCGAACCTCTTGAAAGTGAGCGTCAGGGCGGCCCGCCAGCATCGCCGCGCGCGCGTGTTCGGAACAGAAGAAATTGCGGATGAAGGGATGGTCGACCGCGAGCACTTCGGCCGGGCTGCCGAAGGCGACGATGCGCTGCTCGGCGAGGACGGCGATGCGCGTCGCCAGCGAGGCGAGCGCGTCGAGGTCATGCGTGACCATGACGACGGTGAAGGCAAGTTCGGCCTGCAGCATGGCGATCAACTTTACAAGACCATCGGCAAGATCCGGGTCGAGCCCCGCGGTCGGCTCGTCGAGGACGAGGAGTTCCGGTTCGAGCGCGAGTGCGCGCGCCAGCGCCACGCGCTTGACCATGCCGCCCGAAAGTTCGGAGGGCAAAAGTCGTGCGTGCCGCGCTTCGAGCTCGACCTGGCCGAGCTTGAGCATGACGAGTTCGGCGATCATCTCCTCGTCGAGCAGGCGCAGTTCGCGCAGCGGAAAGGCGATGTTGTCGTAGACCGAGAGCGCCGAAAACAGCGCGCCGTGCTGGAAAAGCATGCCAAAACGCCGGCGGATTTCGCGCCGCGCCTTGGCATCGCTCTCGCGCAGCGAGCGACCGAAAATCCGGATCGAACCGCTGTTCGGCACGAGCAGGCCGGCGATCTCGCGCAGCAGCGTCGTCTTACCGCTGCCCGATCCGCCGACAAGGGCGACGATTTCGCCGGCGGCCACGTCGAGGTCGATGTCGCGGTGGATGACGCTCTCGCCAAAGCGCGTCGAAAGCCCGCGGATTTCGATGACTTTGGCCGGCTCTGCTGACGCGATCGAGGTCGCCATGGCGCTCACCTCAGGCACTCCCGGGCAGGCCGATCTGGCGCGTCAGAACGGCAAAAATGGCATCGACGACGATCACCGTCGTAATCGCGGTGACCACCGCCATCGTCGTTCGCGACGACAGGCTCTCGGTGTTCGGCCGCACCTTGAGCCCGAAATGGCAGGCGATCAGGGCGATCAAGAGACCGAAGAAGAAACCCTTGCCGATGCCGATCCAGAGGTTGGCGACCGGAACGACGCGCGGCAGCGCCGCGATGAAATAATCGTAATCGAGCCCCATTTCGAGCTTGGCCGAAACCATGCCGCCGACGAGGCCGGCCGCCGCGCACCACAGCACCAGGAGCGGGGTCGCCAGCGCGAGCGCGGCGAGCTTGGGCAGGATCAGGCGCAGGCTGCGCGAGACGCCCATCGTCGCGAGCGCGTCGATTTCCTCGGTGACGCGCATGACGCCGATCTGCGCCGTCATCGCCGAAC
>CAZALA010000287.1:0-3034 GCA_964485725.1 uncultured Propionivibrio sp.
GTTCGTCGAGCAGCAGCAGGAAGGGGTCGGTGGCCATGGCGCGGGCAATCTCCAGGCGGCGCTGGGCACCGTAAGAGAGGTTGCGCGAGAACTCGTCCGCATCTTTGGCCAGACCGACCTTTTCCAGCAAGCGGTAACTCTTGTCGACCGTCTCCTTCTCTTCGCGCACCGACTTGCGGGTGTGCAGGATGGCGTCGAGAATGGTGGTACCGGTTCGGCAGTGACGCCCGATCATGACGTTTTCCAGAACCGTCATCGCCGGGAACAGGCGGATGTTCTGGAAGGTGCGCGCCATGCCGAGCGTGGTGATGCGGTTGGGCTTCATGCCGTTGATGCGCCGGCTCGCTTTCGCGTCCTCCGGCGGGTGGATCACGATGTCGCCCGCAGTAGGCGTGTAGATGCCGGTGACGCAGTTGAAGTAAGTCGTCTTGCCGGCGCCGATGGGGCCGATCAGCGCGACGATCTCGCCCTCGAAGAGGTCGAGCACGACCTCGTCGATGCCGCGCAGGCCGCCGACGTCCATCGTCAGGCCGCTGACCTCGAGCAGCTTTTTTCCCCTAGCGGCGCTCATCGTCCTGCCCTTCCTGCTCGTGTTCGTATTTCTGCCGCATGTTGCTGATCAGGCCCTGCGGCCGGAAAACCATCATCAGCACCATCACCGCGCCGAAGACGAGCATGCGGTATTCGGCAAAGGCGCGCAGGTACTCGGGCAGGAGTTTCAAGGCGAGCGCCGCGACGATGACGCCGAAGATCGATCCCATGCCGCCCAGGACGACCATCGCCAGGATCATCGCCGAATCCATGAAGGTGAAGCTGTCCGGATTGATGAAGTTGTTGTGCGCCGCGAAGACGACGCCGACGAGCCCCGCCCAGAAGGCGCCGAGCGCGTATGCCGAAAGCTTGGTGCGTGCCATGTCGACGCCCATCGCGACGCAGGCGATCTCGTCTTCGCGCAGCGCCATCCACGCCCAGCCGATGCGCGAATTCTTCAGCCGGCGCGTGACGAAGATGGTCAGCGCGACGAGCGCCAGAACGATGTAATACGTGTAGATCGCCTTCTCCCGGCCATTGAGCGCGAGGCCGAAGAAGTCGGGGCGCGGAATGTCGGCGATGCCGGCGGCGCCGCCGAAGACGGTGTCCCAGTTCTCGAGGACGATTTTGGTGATCGAACCGAAACCGAGCGTGACGATGGCAAGGTAGTCGCCGCGCAGGCGCAGGATGGGGAAGCCGAGGATAAGGCCAAAGAGCATGCCCATGAGCCCGCCGAGCGGCAGGCAGGTCCAGAAGCCGAGGTCGAAGTTTTTCGAGAGCAGCGCGTAGGTGTAGGCGCCGACGGCGAAGAAGGCGATGTAGCCGAGGTCAAGCAGTCCGGCAAGACCGACCGTGATGTTAAGTCCCAAGCCGAGGACGACGAAGATCAGCGCGCTGACCATGATGTTGACGTGGTAGAAGTTCTGCCCGCTCGAGACGATCCACGGGAAGATGAGCGCGACGATCGCGGCGAGGGCGACGAGGCGGCGGGTGAGCTCCGCGTCGTCGGTGATGCGCTGCGCGAGCGAGAGCCTGCGTGCGACCGGAGCGGCGTCGGCGTCGTCGCCGCCCGCCGCAGCGCGCCTGGCGCGCCGCTCGATGGAAAACTGCCAGAGCCAGGCGATCGCAAAAGCGCAGGCGCCGACCCAGACGAGGTTGGCCCAGCGCCACTCGACTTCGTGGCTGATCGTGTTTACGCGCACGACCATCAGGGGCAGGGTCAGGAACATGAACCACAGGCCGATGCCGAGCGAACGCTTGAAATGCAGCATGTCCTTACACCTTCTGTTTCACGGCTTTGCCGAGCAGGCCCGCCGGGCGCAGGATGAGAATCAGCACGAGCAGACCGAAAGCGAAGACGTCTTCGTAGGCACTCGAGATATAGCCGGCGCCGAAGGTCTCGGCGACGCCGAGGACGAGGCCGCCCAGGACCGCGCCCGGGATGTTGCCGATGCCGCCGAGCACGGCCGCCGTAAAGGCCTTGATCCCCGCCATGAAGCCGATCGCGCTGTTGATCTGGCCGGTGCGCGAGGCGATGAGGACGCCGGCGATCGCGGCGAGCACCGAGCCGATGATGAAGGTCGCCGAAATGACGCGATCGACGTTGATGCCGACGAGGCGCGCCATGACGAGATCCTGCTGCGTCGCGCGCATCGCCTTGCCGATGCGCGTGTACTTGATGAGGATGGTGAGCGCGATCATCGTCGCCGTCGTGACGACGAGGATCACGACGTCAACCGAAGAGAGGTAGCGCGAGATCGGCTCCATGAACGCGTAGTCCGGGACGAGCTCCGGGAAAGGCAGGAAGTCGGGCGTCTGCGCGAGCTGGACGTAATTCATCAGGAAGATCGAGGCGCCGATCGCGCTGATCAGCGGCGAGAGGCGGGGCGCATTGCGCAGCGGCCGGTAGGCGATCTTTTCCAGCGTATAGCCGTAGGCGGCCGCGTAAATCACCGCGACGACGGCGGCGATGACGAGCACCGTGAGGCCGCTGTAACCCGTCAGCGTCAGGATGCCGGCGACGATGAAGGCGACGAAAGCGCCGATCATATAGACTTCGCCGTGGGCGAAGTTGATGAGCTGGATGATGCCGTACACCATCGTGTAGCCGAGGGCGATCAGGGCGTAGATGCTGCCCTTGACGATGCCGCCGCACAAGAGCTCGAGAAAATACTGAATGTCCATCAATAACCGTTGTTGAAAGCTGCTGCCCGGGTGACGCAAAAAACACGGAGGCGGTCAATGACCGCCTCCTGAAGTGGCAATGCCGGCCGCGAAATCGCCTGACTACTTGATTTCGACGAAAGCGCCGTTCTTCACCTGGTAGACGGCAAAGCCGACGCCTTCGGCGTCGCCCCTGGCGTCGAACTTGATCTTGCCGACGGTGGTGTCGACGACGCTCGTTTTCAGGGCTTTCGCGAGGGCTTCGTAATCGGTGCTACCGGCGACCTTGATCGCGTTGAGCGCCGCCTGCGTCGCCGCGTAACCCTGATCGAAGAAGGTC
>CAZALA010000288.1:0-3007 GCA_964485725.1 uncultured Propionivibrio sp.
GTCTTGAGCATGGCGTTGAACGCCGTGTTCGTGAGCATGTGCACTTCGTCGATCACATAGACCTTGAAGCGGCCGCGCGTCGGCGCATAGACGCTGTTTTCGAGCAGCTGCCGCATCTCGTCGACCTTGGTATTGGTCGCGGCGTCGACTTCAAGCAGATCGACGAAGCGGCCGCTGTCGATCTCGGTACACGCCGAGCAGACGCCGCAGGGCGTCGCGCTGATTCCCGCCTCGCAATTGAGCGCCTTGGCGAGGATGCGAGCGAGCGTCGTCTTGCCGACACCGCGGGTGCCGGTGAAAAGGTAGGCGTGGTGCAGCCGCTGCTCGCCGAGGGCATGCGTCAGTGCGCGCACGACGTGCTCCTGGCCGACCAGGCTGGCAAACGATTTCGGTCGCCATTTGCGGGCGAGCACTTGATAAGTCATGGCGGAATTTTACTCTCGATTTGCATCGTCCCGCTGCGCGCGCCCGCCACGCGTCGCGCGTTTTTTGTAGGAGCCCAATTTATTGGGCGATGCGGCCATTGAATTGCAACGGTTCGATCGCCCGATAAATCGGGCTCCTACAGGGTCTGTCCGAGCGCGGTGTCAGCCTTCGGCGCGCGAGGCGCGGCGGCGTTCGTGCTCGATCAAATGGCGCTTCCGCAAGCGGATCGTCTTCGGCGTGATCTCGACGAGTTCGTCGTCGTCGATGAATTCGACGGCGCTCTCGAGGGTGACCTCGACCGCCGGAACGAGGCGCACCGCTTCATCGGTTCCCGACGAGCGCACGTTGGTGAGCTGCTTGCCCTTGATCGGGTTGACGACGAGGTCGTTTTCGCGCGCGTGAATGCCGATGATCATGCCTTCGTAAAGACGGTCACCGGGGACGCTGAACATGCGGCCGCGATCCTGCAGCTTCCACAGCGCGTAAGCGACGGCTTCGCCGTGCTCGGCGGAAATCAGCACGCCGTTGCGGCGGCCCGGGATGTCGCCCTTGACCGGCGCGTATTCGTCGAAAACGTGGCTCATCAGGCCGGTGCCGCGCGTCAGATTCATGCACTCGCCCTGGAAGCCGATGAGGCCGCGCGCCGGAATCCGGTATTCGAGGCGGACACGACCGCGACCGTCGGAAACCATGTCCTGCAGATCGCCCTTGCGGTAACCGAGCGCTTCCATGATGCCGCCCTGGTGCGCTTCCTCGATGTCGAGCGTGAGCATTTCGTAGGGCTCGCACTCGACGCCGTTGATCGTCTTGTAAATCACTTTCGGGCGGCCGACGGCGAGTTCGAAGCCTTCGCGCCGCATCGTCTCGAGCAGGATGGTGAGGTGCAGTTCGCCGCGTCCGGAAACGAGGAAGGAATCGGTCTCGCTCGTCTCCTCGACGCGCAGCGCCATGTTCGTCAGGAGTTCCTTGTTCAGCCGCTCGCGAATCTGGCGGCTGGTCACGAACTTGCCTTCGGTGCCGGCGTACGGCGAGTTGTTGACCATGAAGGTCATGTTCAGCGTCGGCTCGTCGATTTTCAGCATCGGCAGCGCTTCGGGCTTGTCGGTGTCGGTGATCGTGCAGCCGATCGAGAGTTCGTCGATGCCGGTAACGAGGACGATGTCGCCGGCGACCGCTTCGGTGAGCGAAATCCGCTCGATGCCGCGGAAGCCGAAGATCTGGTTGACCTTCGCGCTCTTCGGCGCGCCGTGCTCGAACTTGCCGTCGGCGTCGGCCTGCCCGAACATCACCGTCACCGGTTGCGCGGCCTTGAGCTTGCCGCGCTGGATGCGGCCGATGCCGATGCGGCCGACGTAGGACGAGTAATCGAGCGCCGAAATCTGCAGCTGCAAGGGACCGTCGATGTTGTCGGCATCGGGCGGCGGAACGTGCTCGAGAATCGCTTCGAACATGGGCCGCATGTCGGTCGACGGCTGCGCGAGGTCGAGCGTCGCGTAACCGTTGAGCGCCGAGGCGTAGATCACCGGGAAATCGAGCTGCTCGTCGGAGGCGCCGAGCTTGTCGAAGAGGTCGAAGGTGTGATCGACGACCCAGTTGGCGCGCGCCCCGTCGCGATCGATCTTGTTGACGACGACGATCGGCTTGAGGCCGAGCGCGAGTGCTTTCTTGGTCACGAAACGCGTTTGCGGCATCGGCCCTTCGACCGCATCGACGAGGAGCAGCACGCCGTCGACCATCGACAGCACGCGCTCGACCTCACCGCCGAAGTCCGCGTGGCCCGGGGTGTCGACGATGTTGATATGCACGCCCTGGTAATCGACCGCGAGGTTCTTCGCGAGAATCGTGATGCCGCGTTCGCGTTCGAGGTCGTTCGAATCCATCACGCGCTCGACGATGTGCTGGTGCGCCGAGAAGCTGCCCGCCTGTTGCAACAGCTTGTCGACGAGCGTCGTCTTGCCGTGGTCGACGTGAGCAATGATGGCGATGTTGCGAACTGAACGGGACATGAGGGGCTAACGCTTTGAAAAAGGGGGCGATTCTACCACAGGCACCTAGCAAAACCCATTGCGCCAACGAACTAAACCCACCACCAAGACACGAAGACACCAAGTTTCACCAAGAAAAGCAAAACGAGGTTTACTTGGTGTGTCTTGGTGACCTTGGTGACTTGGTGGTTCGCACTTTTTGCGGACCTTTTGCGGCGGTGGTGGGCATGGCATGAATATGGTCTCCCCGCGTCGCGGCGGCCGGACGGTGGCGCAGGCCGGTGCCGGGCGGCTGGAAATTCGGCACGAGCTGCTTCTTGCCGTTGCCGATGAGGTCGGCGCGGCCCATCTGTTTGAGCGCCTCGCGCAGCAGCGGCCAGTTCTCGGGGTCGTGGTAGCGCAGGAAGGCCTTGTGCAGTTTGCGCTGGCGGCCGCCGCGCACGGTCTCGACGCGCTCGCTCTCGCGCGTCACCTTGCGCAGCGGGCTCAACTCGCTGTGGTACATCGCGGTGGCGATCGCCATCGGCGTCGGCAGGAAGGTCTGCACCTGGTCCGGGCGGAAGTTGTTGCGCTTGAGCCAGAGCGGGAGGTTGAGC
>CAZALA010000289.1:0-2984 GCA_964485725.1 uncultured Propionivibrio sp.
GGCGCCGCCGCCGCCGGGGGCGGCGCGGCCGGCACGGCGAAGCGCAGTTCCTCGAGCACGTCCTGCGCCGTTTCGACGAGCTTGGCGCCCTGCTTGATGAGCTGGTGGCAGCCGCGCGACTGCGGTGAATGGATCGATCCGGGCACCGCAAAAACCTCGCGGCCCTGCTCGGCGGCGAGGCGCGCGGTAATCAGCGAGCCGCTTGCCGGCGCCGCTTCGACGACGAGGACGCCGCGCGCGATGCCCGAGAGCAGGCGATTGCGCCGGGGGAAATTGGCGGCGCAGACCGGCGTGCCGATGGGAAACTCGGAAACGATGCAGCCCCTCTCACCGATTTCGAGCGCGAGTTCACGGTTGCGTGCCGGATAAATGCGATCGATCCCGGTGCCGATGAAGGCAACCGTATCGCCTTCTGCCTGGAGCGCGCCGCGGTGCGCCGCGGCGTCGATGCCGAGCGCCAGGCCGCTGACGATGACGAGGCCGGCGCGCGCAAAGGCCGCGGCGAAAGCGCCGGCGCTCTGCAGGCCTTGCGGCGTCGGCGTGCGGCTGCCAACGATGGCAAGCGCCGGCCGGTTAAGGCACTCGAGCCGGCCGCGAACGTAAAGCAGGGTCGGCGGATCGGGAATTTCCAGGAGCGCCTGCGGGTAGTCGGCGTCGGCCAGTGTGACGATGTGCTGAGCCTCGCCTTGCGCCCACTCGAGCGCAGTGGCGACCGCTTGCGCGTTGTCGGCAGAAAGCAGCAGGGAGAGCTTCTGCTCGCCGACGACTTCGCGCAATTCACTTGGGCTCGCCGCAAAAACCGCCTCGGGCAGGCCGAAAACGGCAAGCAGCCGGCGCTGCGTCTGCCCGGAAAGGCCGGGGATGAGCGTGAGTCTCAGCCAGTCACGTAAGCCCGCGCCGGCCGGCATCGCTCACGGGGTACGAACGAAATCGTTGACCTCGACCGTGCCTTCGGACTGAACGATGAGCGCGTAGGAAATGCGCTCGAAAGTGCGGAAAACGAAGGCGAGGCCGATGCGTTCGCGCGGAATCTGCAAATTGATCTTCCGGTCGTACTCGTCGCGCTCGACGACCGTGCGATTGCGCTCGAGCGCCAGGATGTGCCCGATCTCGAGACCGTCGTCGCGGCCGCGATTCAAGGAGACGATCGAGCCGCGACCGGCCTGGCCGACGCCGCCATAGACGCCGACGAGGCGACCCTCGATCAGCGTCGTCGGCTTGTGCGGTACGTAGTCGAGCAGCGGCGGTTTGGCCGCCGGCACGAGCCGGTCGCCGCGGCCGATCTCCTGCTTCGAACTGACGATTTCAAAAGTGGCCGGCTGTCCGGCGCGCAGCTGCGTCGCGGTGCCGAGATAATAGGCCTCGTAACCGAGCACGACCCGCGTATCCTCGGGGTCGAGCAGCGGCTTGCCGTTGCGATAGACTTGCCATTTGAGCGTCGCCGGGTCGGCGTCATCGACGTAAGCCAGGTCGCCGTTGCCGAGGAAGACGCGATCCTGCTGCGTCGCGACGATGCGCGCGGCGCTGTCGAGCGCGCCGACCTCGATGACGAGCGGCGCCGAAATGAAGGGCTCGATGACGTTCGGCGGAATCGGCGGAATCGCTTCGTCGATCGGCTTCGCGTAGGCTTGCGGCGAGAGCCGCTCGTTCTGCACGCGCAAGAGCGGATTGCCGCCGGCGTCGCGCTCGAGCACGAGGATGTTTCCCGGGTAGATGCGGTCCGGGTTCTTCACCTGGTCGCGGTTCATCCGCCAGATCTCGGGCCAGCGCCAGGGCTCTTTGAGGAACTTCGCGGAGATGCCCCAGAGCGTATCGCCGGGCGTCACGATGTAGCGGTCGGGCGCGGCGTCGGCAAGCTGCAGGGGCTGTTCGGCCGCATGGCCAAGCACCGCGGAGACAGCCAGAATCAGCGCTGAAATAAGGCGGGTCATCGTGTTATCCTCATGCGAACGGCAGCCGGTGAATTGAGCACTCGGTGTCCCTGAAGCCGTGTTTTTAGCCGCTATTTTTAGCGCCGACGAGAAAATCCAGCGTCTTGCCCGGCCTCCCAGACATCGCCTACAATGTACATATTGCGCCGTTTTTCAAGGCGTTGCATTAGATTCTGCACGTAATTACTTCTGCGATCAAGCTTTATATGCCACTCTTGCCCATCCTGCGTTTTCCCGACCCCCGCCTGAAAACCGTCGCGCAGCCGGTGACCAGGGTCGACGCCGCCATCCGCGCCCTGGCTCGCGACATGGCGCAGACGATGTATGCGGCGCCGGGCATTGGGCTTGCCGCGACGCAAGTCGATGTGCACAAGCGCGTTATCGTCATCGATGCCTCCGAAACGCGCGACCAGCTGCTCGTCCTGATCAACCCGGAGCTCGTCGAAAGCGCCGGCACGCAGGTCTGCGAGGAAGGCTGCCTGTCGGTCCCCGGCATCTACGACAAGGTCGAGCGCGCCGAGCGCGTCGTCGTGCGCTATCTTGACCTCGAGGCAAAGGAGCAGACGGTCGAAGGCGAAGGCCTGCTCGCGGTCTGCCTGCAACACGAAATGGAACACCTCGACGGCCACGTTTTCGTCGAGCATCTCTCGCTCTTGAAACAGATGCGCATCAAGGCCAAGCTCGCCAAGCAGGCGCGGATCACCGCATGAGGCTGATCTTCGCCGGCACGCCGCAGTTTGCCGCGAGCGCCCTGGGCGCGATCCTCGCCGCCGGCCACGAGGTCGCGCTCGTCCTCACCCAGCCCGACCGGGCGAGCGGACGCGGCCTCGCCGTGCATGCTTCGCCGGTGAAGACGCTGGCGCTCGCCTCGGGGATCGAAGTCTTCCAGCCGCCGACGCTGCGCGACGAAAAAGCCCAGCAGCGCTTGCGCGAGCTTGACGCCGACGCGATGATCGTTGCCGCCTACGGTCTGATCCTGCCGCAAGCCGTCCTCGACTTGCCGCGCTTGGGCTGCATCAATATTCACGCCTCGCTGTTGCCGCGCTGGCGGGG
>CAZALA010000290.1:0-2984 GCA_964485725.1 uncultured Propionivibrio sp.
GGCGTGGAGTCGGTGTGCGGCTCGAACATCGCGCTGCGGCCGGCGACTTCGCGGACGATCGCGTAGAGCGGCGAATCGCCTTCGAGGTAGATGAACTCATTGACCATCAGCCGGCGGCAGAGCGGGCCCTTGACGCGGTAGCGCGTGTGGCTGTCCTCTTTCCACGACTCCATTCCCTGGCCGTGCTTTTCCCAGAACTTGGCGGGCAGGGCGCGCACGCCGGTGTACAGGAGGTCGGTATCCTCGAGCACCTTGTCGTTGAAGTAGTCCTGCGCCTCAAGGCCGAGCGCGTGCGCCTTGATGCGCATGTTGATGTCCTTGGACACCAGGATGACGTGGCGGTCGGGATGGCGCCGCTGCAAATGGATGACGACCGCGAGGATCTGGTTGTCGGCCTTGGCCGTCGGCAGGCCGGTCGGCAGATCGTTGGCGATGTACTCGGTCTGCAGGAAGAGGCAGCCGCTCGAGAGCTTCTGCGAAGGACCGAAGAGGGCGATGCCGCTTTCGATGCCGCCGGCGCGCTCGCTGACGATGGCGTCGAGCGTTCGCGACACCTGGCGCGCGTTGCGCGCGACTTCGGAGAGGCCTTTCTTGTTGTTGTCGAGCTCTTCGAGCGTCATGATCGGCAGGAAGACGTCGTGCTCCTCGAAGCGATAGAGGCTCGTCGGGTCGTGCATCAGCACGTTGGTGTCGAGGACGAAGATCTTGGTCGGCTGGGCGGGGATTTTTGCGCGGGCGGCTCTTGTGCGCTTGGGCGGCATGAACTGGTTTACTCCTGGTCGGTGCATCTGATGCGGATGGGACTCGCCGAAAACTTCAACACCCACCGCAAAGGCGCAAAGAAAACATCAAGGCAACGCAAAGAAACTTGATGTTTCGGGGGCGAGCGCATTTGATTACCTTTGCGAGGTCTTTGCAACTTTGCAACTTTGCGCCTTTGCGGTGGGTTTTCCTGCCCCTCGACCGCGGCGTCACCATCACAGCGTTCGGACGAATTCGAGCACCTCCTGCGCGTGCCCGGGCACGCGGACCCCGCGCCATGCCTTGCGCTCGACGCCTTCGCGGTCGATCACGAAAGTGCTGCGCTCGATGCCGCGGACGCTCTTGCCGTACATCTTCTTGTCCTTGATCACCGCAAAGCGCGAGCACAATGCCTCGCCGGCGTTGGCAACGAGTTCGAAAGGCAGCGCCTGCCGCGTCTTGAACTTTTCGTGCGAAGCGAGGCTGTCGCGGGACACGCCGACGACGACCGCGTCAGCCGCGACGAAGGCCGGATAGAGGTCGCGAAATTCCTGCGCCTCGGTCGTGCAGCCCGGCGTCTGGTCTTTCGGGTAGAAATAGATGACCAGCGTCTTGCCGCGGCAAGACGCGAGCGAGAAGGGTTTGCCGCCGGTCGAGGGCAATTGACACTCGGCGTTCGCCCCCTCGTTCATCGTCTCATTCATGATCATTTGCCTTTCTCTTTTCCGGATTGTTGTAAGAAATGCGATGCCGGGTCAAGTCTTGGCGAGCCCGGCGCTTTAGCACGTGCGCTGGCGGGCCGAATCCGCTAACCTTAGCAACTTTGTTCGTTCATCGTCAGGAGACGCCCATGTCGGTCATCGAAGTCCGCCACCCGCTCGTCAAGCACAAAATCGGCCTCCTGCGCGAAGTCAACATCAGCACCAAGAAGTTTCGCGAACTGACCGCCGAACTCGCGCGCCTCCTCACCTACGAAGCCTGCCGCGACTTCGAGCTGGAAAAATGCAGCATCGAAGGCTGGGCGGGCCCGGTCGAAGTCGATCAGATCAAGGGCAAGAAAGTCTCGGTCGTGCCGATTCTGCGCGCCGGCCTCGGCATGCTCGATGGCGTCCTCGACCTGATTCCGAGCGCCAAGGTTTCCGTCGTCGGCATCGCGCGCAACCACACGACGCTGATGCCCGAGCCGTATTTCGAGCGCTTCGTCGGTCAGCTCGACGAGCGCATGGCGCTCATCATCGACCCGATGCTCGCCACCGGCGGTTCGCTGATCGCGACGATCGACATGCTGAAACGCAACGGCTGCCGGCAGGTCCGCGCGCTCGTCCTCGTCGCCGCGCCGGAAGGCATAGCGGCGCTGCAAAAAGCGCATCCGGACGTCGACGTCTATACCGCGGCGATCGACAGCCACCTCAACGAAGTCGGCTACATCATTCCCGGACTCGGCGACGCGGGCGACAAGATTTTTGGTACAAAATAGGGAGAAGAAAACAATGACCGCAGTCGAACCCGTCTGGCGCACGGCGCTTTCCGGCGCCCAGATCCTTTTTGTCGCCTTTGGCGCGACCGTGCTCGTGCCGCTCTTGACCGGCCTCGACCCCAGCCTCGCGCTGCTCGGCGCCGGCATCGGCACCCTCGTTTTCCAGATCTGCACGCGCCGCGAGGTGCCGATTTATCTGGGTTCGAGCTTCGCTTTCATCGGCCCGGTGATTTACTCGGCGAAGACCTGGGGGATGCCGGCGACTTTCGGCGCGCTTGCCGCCGCCAGCCTCGCGTATTACATCGCCGCGGCGCTCGTCAAATGGCGCGGCGTCGATTTCATTCACCGTCTGCTGCCGCCCGTCGTCATCGGCCCGGTTGTGATGGTCATCGGTCTCGGCCTTGCCCGCGTCGCCGTCGAGATGTCGACAGGCGTGGCCGGCGGCAATCAGGTCATGCCCTACGGCATCGCGCTCTCGGTCGCGGCGATCTCGCTGCTGGCGACGATGCTGACCGCGATCCGCGCCAGGGGGCTCTTGAAGCTCGTGCCGATCCTCGTCGGCGTCGGCGTCGGTTACGTCGTCTCGATTTTCCTCGGCATCGTCGATTTTTCGCGCGTGACGCAAGCCGCCTGGCTGCAGATGCCGCAATTCGGCCGTCCCGAATTCAACCTCTCGGCGATCTTCTACATGATGCCGGTGGCGATCGCGCCGATCGTCGAGCACGTCGGCGGCATCCTCGCCATCGGCTCGGTGTCGGGCAAGGAC
>CAZALA010000291.1:0-2876 GCA_964485725.1 uncultured Propionivibrio sp.
CGTGCAGCGGCTTGAACTCGCTGTTCGGGTCCCACCAGCGATGCGCGAGTTCGCTGAATTTGTCGAGTTCTTTCTGGTCTGCGTTGATCATCGCTTGCGTCCGAGAGGCTGCTCACCAAATTGCGGAGAAAAAAAAGCCCCGCCGAAGCAGGGCTTTCAATTCGACCGAAGAATTACTTCTTCGTGCCGATCATTTCGATATCGACGCGGCGGTCAGGCTGCAGGCAGGCAATGACCTTCGGGCTCTTCGGGCCCTTGCAATCGCCAGCCTTCGTCACCGGCTGCTTGCTGCCCTTGCCTTCGGTGTAGATACGGTTGGCCGGGATGCCCTTGCTCACAAGGTAATCCTTGACAGCGGCGGCGCGCTTTTCTGACAGCTTCTGGTTGTAAGCGGCCGAACCGATGCGGTCGGCGTGACCGACGGCGATGATGACTTCAAGCGTCAGACCCTTCGACTTGGCAACGACGTCGTCAAGCTTGGCTCTGCCTTCGGGGCGCAGCGTCGCTTTGTTGAAGTCGAACAGCGCGTCAGCGGAGATCGTGATCTTTTCGCCGAAAGCGGCGGGAGCAGGCTTCGGAGCCGGGGCGGGAGCGGGAGCCGGGGCGGCAACAGGAGCGGCCTTGGGTTCGCAGATTTCCTTGGCGATCAGGTCCTTGTCGCATTTGCATCCGTTCGGATCCTGGGCGGCAGCAGCAGGCGTCCAGAAACCCGTACGCCAGCAAAGGCCGGTCGAATTGGTCGCGACGAGGCCGCGGCCGTCGATCACGTAAACGCTGTTGACCGCTTGTGCTTGTACCAAAGTGGCGCAAAGCATCAGAGCAAAGCCCAGGAAGGCCGTTACCGAATGTCTTAAAGTCTTGTTCATCTTGAGTTCCCTCATTAGTTAAAGCCTGCGGATGAGTCCGCCTGGCCTGTTGCGCCTCAGATTGGTCAAACTGATCAAAGATTACGCGGACGAATTTGATTTTGCCACAATTCCGAAAGGTTTATCAACTCAAATTCACTCATTCCAAGTAAGTGACCACCAGCCACACGGCGTTCGCCGCCCACCCAGACATCAGAAATATGTTCGCGTCCTGCGGCGTACACCACCAGCGACGCCGGGTCATAACAGGGCAAGAGCGACGGGTCGTTGATCCGCAGCGCACAAAGGTCCGCCGCCTTGCCGCTCGCGAGCGATCCGATGTGGCGATCGAGCCCGAGCGCCTGCGCACCCCCCAGCGTCGCCATTCGCAGGGCAAAATGCGCGCCCACGGCTTCGGCAGAGCCGCTGGAGCCCTTGGCCAGCAAGGCCGCGAGCCGCATTTCCTGAAGAATGTCGAGGCGGTTGTTGCTCGCTGCGCCGTCGCTGCCGAGGCCGACGTTGACGCCTTTGGCAACGAGCGCGGCAAGCGGCGCGATGCCGCTCGCGAGCTTCAAGTTCGAACTCGGGCAATGCGCAACCGAGCAGCCATGCGCGGCGAGGAGCTCGATTTCTCCCGCGTCGAGGTGCACGCCGTGCGCCGCGATCAGGCCCGGGCTTAAAAGCCCGAGGGCGTGCAGCCTGGCGAGCGGCCGCACGCCAAAGGCTTTGAGGCTGTCCTCGATTTCGCCCGCCGTTTCATGGAGGTGCACATGGATCGGCAAATCGCACTGTTCGGCGAGCGTCAGGACCTTGGTGAAAGTGCGGTCGCTGACGGTATAGGGGGCGTGCGGGGCAAGACAAAAGGAGAGGAGCGGCTCGTCACGCAACTCGTCGCGAAGCGCCAGTCCGCGCGCGAGATAGTCGTCGGCGTCGGCTGCGTAGGCGGTGGGAAAGTCGACCGCGATGAGCCCGATCGCCGCCCGCATGCCCAGCGCCAGTGCGGCCTGCGCTGCCGCTTTCGGGAAAAAATACATGTCGTTGAAGCAGGTCACGCCGCCTCGCAGCATCTCCGCGCAGGCGAGCAGGGTGCCGTCGCGGACGAACTGCGCGCTCACGTGTTTGGCTTCGACCGGCCAGACGTGGTCGTTCAGCCAGTCGCGCAGCGGCAGGTCGTCGGCGAGGCCGCGCAAGAGCGTCATTGCGGCGTGCGTGTGCAGGTTCACGAAGCCGGGAAGGAGCACGTGCTGCGGCAGTTCCTGGCGGGCACGCGGCTCGTAGTTGGCGTCGGCTTCAGCATGTTGCAAAATTGCAACAATGCGTCCTTTGTCGACGACGAGGCAGTAGTTTTCAAGGACGACTTCGGCCGGTTCGACCGGAATGATCCAGCGCGCTGCGATGACGAGGTCGACGGCTGTCTTCATTGGGAAATCACTCGCGCGGATGGTCGATTGAAAATCTGGCGCTAGCTTACTTCGGATTGACCACAATTTCGAGAATCGATGCGCGGGCGCAGTCGCCGGGGCCGGCCGGCCCTGCCGGCGTGCCTCGCGGCGCGGGTGCCAAAGCCGCCGAAGGTAGCCTGCGGCGTGGTAGAATTGCGAGTTAGCCAAGACGACAACATCGACCTCGACGTTGGGTTCTTGCTCGACTCATCCGGACAAAAAATGGAACAGGAACTCTTCGCCAAGGAAACGCTCCCCGTCAGCCTCGAAGACGAGATGCGCCGCTCGTATCTCGATTACGCGATGAGCGTGATCGTCGGGCGCGCATTGCCGGATGCGCGCGACGGCTTGAAGCCCGTTCATCGCCGGGTGCTGTTCGCGATGCATGAACTTGGCAACGACTGGAACAAGGCCTACAAGAAATCGGCGCGCGTCGTCGGCGACGTCATCGGCAAATACCATCCGCACGGCGACACCGCCGTTTATGACACGATCGTGCGCATGGCGCAGGACTTCTCCTTGCGCTACATGCTCGTCGACGGCCAGGGCAACTTCGGCTCGGTCGACGGCGACCCGCCGGCGGCCATGC
>CAZALA010000292.1:0-2830 GCA_964485725.1 uncultured Propionivibrio sp.
CCGACTTTGCGACCGAGCGGGCGACCGGCTCGAAGGGCTGCCCCTCGTCCTCGTCCTCGTCGGTCACTGGAGCCGCCGCCTGCTGAGGCGGGCTCTCCGGCTGCTGGTTGTCATCGTTCTGGGTGATGGGGGCCGCTTCGTCGGCAGGCCGGGGATCGTTGGTGTCGGTGCTCATCGCACGCCTCGGGGAAAAAAGGGTTCCGATGGGTTGCGCGAGGCGACTCCGCGGGGAGAGACGGGCCGGCGGTCTTGCCGGTGCGAGTCTCCGCGCAGGTCATCAGGTCATGGCCGGCGAGAACGACCGGAGTTGCCTGCGCCTGAATCGGCGTGGGCGTCTCATAGCCTTGATCGGCAATGGCACGCAGGATCTCGGGCGCGAGACCCAGTTCGGTGAACTTCATTTAAGGAAAACTCCAGGCGTCTGCCATGCGTGCGCGAAAAGTCGCTGCTGCACGAACCAGTCTCGGCAAACTTCGATGGATGGGTAAGTTGGGCGAGGCGAGAATGCCTGGCCGCTTCGGACGGACGCCAAGACTGATGAATGGCATCACGAGGAGGCCGCATCATAGCACACGGCCGCACTGAAGGCGCGGCCGTGTGGTGTCGGGGGCATAGTCGACCCGGCGTTGAGAGGGCATCCGCCTGCGGCGCGGAAGCGACTGTGCGACTGTTCGACGATGCGACTAGTCGACCTTGACCGACCAGGGCTTGATTCGCGACGGTTCGGCTTTCGGGAACTCGATGCGCAAGACGCCGTTCTGGTAAGTTGCCTTGGCCTTGTCGGCAACGACCCTGGTTGGCAGCAGGATTTCGCGCCGGAACGCGCCGTAGGCGCACTGCACCACGCGCCAGCGGCCTTCGCCGCTTTCGCGCTCGAAGCGTTTGTCGCCGCTGATCACGAGCGTGTCGCCGAGGACCTCGATGTTGATGTCCTTCTTGTCCATGCCGGGAATTTCAACGCGGGCGACCAGCCGGTTTTCGTCTTCGAAAACGTCGCCGCCGAGCATCGACCAGCCGAAGGTCGGTCGATACAGCCTGCTATCGACCTCGGCGCGGCTCGGCATTTGCGATTCCTGGCCCGGCTTGAAGCGGGTGAGGGCGCTGCCGGCCGATTGCAGCAGGTGCTGCCAGCCCTCGGTGACCGAACCCCACAGCGAGTCAAAATTCTGCTTGACGGACTCGAGCTTCATTTCTCATCCTCCTTGCCAAGATGATGCGGCGGCGAACCGGCGGCTTTTGCCGCCGGTCCTGCGCCGTCCATTGCTAGCTGACCTGGATCTGCACCTTGCGCGGCAAGGCGTGTTCGGCCTTCGGAATGCGCAGCTTGAGAACGCCGTTGTTGAAGTCGGCGCTGATCTTGTCCGGGTCGAGTTCGCGCGACAGGGTGAAGGTGCGCCGGTACTGCGTCAGCCCGACTTCGGCGTGCGTCGATTCCATGTCGGCCGGCAGGTCGAGGCTGATTTCGCCGCGGATCGTCAGCGTCTCGGCGTCGATCTGCAGGTCAAGCTTGTCTTTCGGGACGCCCGGCATATCGGCGTAGAGCGTGATCCCGGTCTTGTCTTCGATGACGTCGACCGGCGGCATCAGCGCCGCTTCGTCGGCGGGCGAACGGGTTTCCTTGCTGACAGCGGTAGTTTCGGTCATGGTTGGTCTCCTTACTGAATGCTGATACGACGGGGTTGCGCGGCCTCGACGCGGGGCACGCTGATCTGCAGCACGCCGTTGCGATACTTCGCTTGCACGCCGTTCGGATCGATGTCTTCGGGCAGCGAAATGACGCGGCGGAAGCGGCTGACGAAGCGCTCGTCGATGTGCGTCGTCGACTGGCCATTGTTCGCGGCGGCGACGTCCTCGCGCTCGCCGGCGATCGTCAGCACGCCTTTCTCGAGCTGCACGTCGATCGAATCCTGTTTGAGGCCTGGCGCGAAAGCGTAGATTTCAACCGATTTTGGCGTGCTGCCGATGTTCACGGCAGGAAAGCCGCCCCGGACAACGCCGCGGATACTCGGTGAAGCGCCAAAGCTCTGTTGCAATTCGCGCTGCAGACGGTCGAGTTCCGAGAAGACGTCGCGGGGAAATAGAGATCGATACAGCATGTCATATCCTCCTCTCGAAAATGGCGGGCCGGGATGGCCCGTAGCGCCTATATAGGGTTTGCTCAACAAAGTTCAAGACCTCCCGCGCACTGGAGCAATGCCCGTGATCAGAGTAAGCTTGCCCGTTTCCACAAGCCCGCCTGCAGAGGGTCGGGTGGTTTCCGATATCCGCGCAAGGCTGCATATGAAGAGCAAGGAAGAAGCAAAAGTCATCGGCATGGTCAGCCTTGGTTGCCCCAAGGCCCTCGTCGATTCCGAACAGATCCTGACCAGGCTGCGCGCCGAGGGCTATCTCATCTCACCCTCGTACGATGGGGCCGATCTTGTCGTCGTCAATACCTGCGGCTTCATCGACGCGGCGGTCGAGGAATCGCTCGAAGCGATCGGCGAAGCGCTTGCCGAAAACGGCAAGGTCATCGTCACCGGCTGCCTTGGCGCCAAGGGCGATCTCGTGCGTACGACGCATCCGAAAGTGCTCGCGGTCACCGGCCCGCACGCTGCCGACGAGGTGCTGCAACACATCCACCAACACCTGCCGCAGCCCCACGATCCCTTTACGAGCCTGGTTCCCGCGCATGGCGTCAAGCTCACGCCGCAGCATTTTGCCTATCTGAAGATTTCCGAAGGCTGCAATCACAGCTGCACCTTCTGCATCATTCCCTCGCTGCGCGGACCGCTCGTCAGCCGGCCGATCGGCGAAGTCCTCGAAGAGGCCAGGTCGCTTGCGGAATCGG
>CAZALA010000293.1:0-2693 GCA_964485725.1 uncultured Propionivibrio sp.
CCCGGCCTTGTCGGCGTCTCAGTCTCCGCTCGCCGGCAAGACCGTCTGGGAAGCCAACCCGCTCGTCCTCGCCGAACTCGAAGCCAAAGGACGGCTGCTGAAGGTCGAGCGCATCACGCACAGCTATCCGCACTGCTGGCGCCACAAGAGCCCGATCATTTTCCGGGCGACGACGCAGTGGTTCATCGGCATGGACCATCGCGACTATCGGGACAAGGAAGACGCGGCGACGCTGCGCTGGATCGCCGAAAAAGCCGTCGAGGAGACGCAGTTCTTCCCGGCCTGGGGGCGCGCGCGTCTCGAGGGCATGATGAAGACGCGCCCGGACTGGTGCGTTTCGCGCCAGCGCAGCTGGGGCGTGCCGATTCCTTTCTTCCTGCACAAGGAGACCGGTGCGCTGCATCCGCGCACGCAGGAGCTCATTGAAGAGGTCGCGCTGCGCGTCGAGCAATCGGGCATCGAAGCCTGGTTCTCGCTCGACCCTGCCGAACTCCTGGGGGCGGAAGCCGACGCCTACCGCAAGATGAACGACACGCTCGACGTCTGGTTCGATTCGGGCGTCACGCACGCCACCGTCCTGCGCGGTTCGCACGCAGACGTCCTCTCCTACCCGGCCGACCTCTACCTCGAAGGCTCGGACCAGCACCGCGGCTGGTTCCAGAGTTCGTTGCTGACGGGCTGCGCGATCGACGGCCGGGCGCCTTATGAAGCGCTCCTGACGCACGGCTTCGTCGTCGACGGCAAGGGCCTGAAGATGAGCAAATCGAAAGGCAACGTGATCGCGCCGCAGAAGGTTTCCGACACGCTCGGCGCCGACATCCTGCGCCTGTGGACCGCGGCGACCGATTACTCGGGCGAGCTGACCATCTCCGACGAAATCTTGAAGCGCGTCGTCGAATCGTATCGCCGCATGCGCAACACCCTGCGTTTCCTGCTCGCCAACACCTCGGATTTCGACGCTGCCAGCGACGCGCTGCCGCTTGCAGAGTGGCTCGAGATCGACCGCTACGCGCTCGCGCTGACGCGGCAACTGCAGGCGCAGTGCGAAGCCGATTACGGCAAATACGAATTTCACCGCGTCGTGCAGGCGCTCCAGGGTTTCTGCTCGGAGGACCTCGGCGGTTTCTACCTCGACATCCTGAAGGACCGCCTGTATACGGCGGCGGTCGATTCGCGCGCGCGGCGCTCGGCGCAAAGCGCGCTGATCATGATCACGCAAACGCTCGTCAAGCTGATGGCGCCCATCCTCTGCTTTACCGCCGAGGAAGTCTGGCAAACGCTGCCTGGCAACCGTGCGTCGATCATGCTCGAAACCTGGCAGCCACTGCCCGCCCCGAGTGACGAGGTCGCGCTGCTCGAGAAATGGGGCAAGCTCAGGGAGGATCGCGGCGAAGTCATGCGCGCGCTCGAGGAGCTGCGCGTCGCCGGCAAGATCGGCTCCTCGCTGCAGGCCGCGGTGACGCTTTTCGCCGACGGCGAGAAATACGACCGGCTCGCGTCGCTCGGCGACGACCTGCGCTTTGTCCTCATTTCCTCGCAAGCGAGCCTCGTTCGCAGCAGCGAGGACAAGCTCGAGTGCTCGGCGCTCGCCTTTGAAAAATGCGAGCGCTGCTGGCACGTGCGCGCCGACGTTGGCAGCGACGCGACGCACCCAGAGCTTTGCGGACGCTGCGTCGCCAACCTCTACGGCGCCGGCGAGCCGCGCGAGCATGCCTAGCATGAGCGAGCCATCGCGCCACAGCCGCCGCTGGTACGCGCTCTCGGCGCTCGTCGTCGCGCTCGACCAGGCGAGCAAGTGGCTCGTCCTCGCGACCCTGCACCCCGGCGAGTCGGTCTATGTCGCGCCCTTCTTCAACTGGGTGCTCGCCTTCAACCGCGGCGCGGCCTTCAGCTTCCTTGCCGATGCCGGCGGCTGGCAGCGCTGGGGTTTCACCGTGCTCGCCCTTGCCGTCTCGGCGTGGATCGTGGTGCTGCTGCGCCGCCACGGCGATGAAACGCGGCTCTCGCTCGCGCTTGCGATGATCCTCGGCGGCGCGCTCGGCAACGTCATCGACCGCATCCGCTTCGGCGCCGTCGTCGATTTCGTGCAATGGCACGTCGCCGGTTATTACTGGCCGGCGTTCAACGTCGCCGATGCGGCGATCACGCTCGGCGCGATCCTGCTGATCTGGGATCAGTTCGTCACGAAACCCGGCGCCGATTGAGCAGTCGAACCGTCTTTAAGCACTTAACCTCTTTCAACACAGAGAGCACGGAGACACAGAGAACACAGAGAAATTCGAGAATACGAGTGCCCCGTCCAGTCTCTTGTGATTTTCTTTGCTTTTTCTCTGTGCTCTCCGTCCCCTCTGTGTACTCTGTGTTGAATGCGGTGTGTATTTTTTAATTGGATAGCTCGTGCAAATCATTCTTGCCAATCCCCGCGGTTTCTGCGCCGGCGTCGAGCGCGCGATTGCGATCGTCGAGCGCGCGATCGAGAAGTTCGGCGCGCCGATTTACGTGCGCCACGAAGTCGTGCATAACAAGTTCGTTTGCGACGACCTGCGCGCCAAGGGCGCTATTTTTGTCGACGACCTCGCCGACGTGCCCGCCGGCAATACCGTCGTCTTCAGCGCGCACGGCGTTTCGCAGGCGATCCGCGAGGAGGCGGCGACGCGCGGCCTGAAGGTCTTCGACGCGACCTGCCCGCTCGT
>CAZALA010000294.1:0-2689 GCA_964485725.1 uncultured Propionivibrio sp.
CCACGGACACGCGGATTTTCAATCCGCTGCTCTACCAACTGAGCTAACTGGCCAAACTGCGAAAGGCGGCATTATAACGAGTCGTCCGGGCCGCGTCAAAAATGCCTGTGGCGCCGGCGCGGGCGGCGTCACGGCGCACTGGCATGTCGCCTGGTGCCTGCGTCGCTGCGCCGGTGTGCGGGAAAGAGCACGCGCGCGATCGCGCCGGGCGGGCGCTGGCCGTTGCTGCCGGCGGGACGGGCGCTGAGCGTTGCCGTCGCGTGATGCAGCTCGGCGATTTCTCGGACGATGGCAAGGCCAAGGCCACTGCCTTCGACGTTGGTGCCTTCGACGCGATAGAAGCGGTCGAAGACGCGCGGCGCGTCCTCGTCGGAGATGCCGATGCCGCTGTCTTCGATTTCCAGGGCGACGCGATCGCCTTCAGTGACGATCCTCGCCGTCACCTGCCCTTCCTCGGGCGTGTAGCGCAAGGCGTTGTCGATCAGGTTGTTGATGAGCTCGCGCAGCAGGAAGGGGATGCCGAGGATGTAGGTTTCGCCGGCCGTCTCGAAGCCGATGTCGATGAGCCGCCCGCGCGCGCGAACGACCCAGGTCTCGATGACCTCGTGCAGCAATCGGTCGAGCTCGACGACGACGGGCGCCTGGTCCGAATGCTCGCTTGCTTCGGCGCGCGCTAGCGCGAGGAGCTGGTTCACCATGTGCGAGGCGCGGTCGACGTTGCGCGTGATGTCCTGCAGCGCGTAGCGCAGCTGCTTGGGATCCTTTTCGCGCATGGCGAGCGTCGCCTGCATCTTGAGACCGGTGAGCGGCGTGCGCATCTGGTGTGCGGCGTCCGAGATGAAGCGTCGCTGCACGTCGATGTTGTGCTGCATGCGCACGAGCATCGAGTTGAAGGCTTCGGTGAGCGGCTGCAGCTCCTCGGGAACGCGGCCGGCGGCGATCGGCGAGAGGTCGGCTTCGCGCCGCTTCTCGATGCGTTCGCGCAGGTTGGTGAGCGGGCGCAGGCCGCGCGAGAGGCCGAACCAGACGAGGACGACGGCGAGCGGAATGATCACGAACTGCGGAAAGATCACGCTCGCGATGATTTTGTTGGCGAGTTGCGAGCGCTTCTCGAGCGTTTCCCCGACCTCGACCAGGAACCAGCGCTCGCGCGGCATTTCGGGCGGGCCGACGTAGCTGTAGGCGACGCGCAGGTCCTGCCCCTTGTACTCGGCGTCACGAAAATACACTTCACCCGGATCGACTTCCTCCGGCGCTTGCTCGAGCCGGGGCAGTTCGCTGTCGCCCGCGAAGAGCTTGCCATCGGGCGCGAGCACGTGAAAGTAGACGTTGTCGATTTCGTCGCGGCGCAGGAAGCTCTGCGTCGCGCCGAGCGTAAAATGCGGCGCTTCGCCATTGGTAAATTCGAGCTGCCGTGAAATCACCCTGACCTGCTCGCGCAGCGCCTGGTCGTAGGGGAAGTTGGCGACGCCGACCGAGAAGAAATGCGTCACCGCGATGCTGAGCGGCCAGACGAAGAGCAGCGGCGCGAGCATCCAGTCGAGGATTTCGCCAAAGAGCGAGCGCTGGGTGTCAGGATCGGTGCGCGGTCTTTTCAAAGCAGTACCCGAGCCCGCGCACAGTGGTGATCGTCGCGCCGCTGGCTTCGAGCTTCTTGCGCAGGCGATGGACATAGACTTCGATGGCGTTGTGGCTCACTTCCTCGCCCCAGCCGCAAAGGTGTTCGACGAGCTGGTCCTTGCTGACCAGGCGGCCGGCGCGCAGCATCAGGATTTCCAGGAGGCCGAGTTCGCGCGCCGAGAGCTCGAGCGGCTCGCCGTCGAGCAGCGCGCAGCGGTCGGTCTGGTCGAAAGCGAGCGCGCCAAACTGGATGAGCGGCGCCGTTCCCGTGGCGCGGCGGGTGAGCGCGCGCACGCGCGCTTCGAGTTCGGCAAGCTCGAAAGGCTTGGCCATGTAGTCGTCGGCGCCAAGGTCGAGGCCCTTGACGCGATCGTGGGTGCCATCGAGCGCGGTCAGGATCAGCACCGGCACCTTGACGTTCTGCGCGTTGCCCGACTGGCGCGTCCGCAACTGCCGCAGCACTTCGAAACCCGACATTCTGGGCAGGCCGAGGTCGAGGATGACGAGGTCGTAGCTGCCGGTGGCGAGCGCGTGATCGGCGTCGCTGCCGTTCGCCACCCAGTCGACGGCGTAACCGCCTTGGCGCAGCGATCGCCCGAGCCCGTCGGCAATGAAGCGGTCGTCTTCAGCGAGCAGGATCCGCATGGGGGCGTGTGTTTAAGGTCGTCAGACTCTGGCTAAAGTGGTAGTGGCGCCGAGGTGGTGCGGGTAATTGTGCCACCAATTGCGCGCGCTGCGCCCGAAAAAAACCCCGCGAGGCATCGCCTGGCGGGGTTTTCGTGCAGCGCTCAGACCGGCGCATGCCGGCCGGGCGGGTGCAGGCTTACATGCCCATGTCGCCCATGCCGCCCATGCCACCCATGCCGCCCATGCCGCCGCCCATGCCGCCACCGGCCGGCTTGTCTTCGACGAGCTCGGCGACCATGCAATCGGTCGTCAGCATCAGGCCGGCGATCGACGCGGCGTTCTGCAGCGCGGTACGCGTCACCTTGGTCGGGTCGAGCACGCCCATTTCGACCATGTCACCGTACTCGCCGGTGGCAGCGTTGTAGCCGTAGTTGCCCTTGCC
>CAZALA010000295.1:0-2689 GCA_964485725.1 uncultured Propionivibrio sp.
GGGCTTTCGCAATCCCCGGGGGCGGCCAGGACCTGCAGTTCCCGCACCATGAAAACGTGATCGCGCAGTCCGAAGGCGGGAACCGTCACCCCTTCGTCAACTACTGGATGCACAACGGCTTCATCCGCGTGGACAACGAGAAGATGTCGAAATCGCTCGGCAACTTCTTCACCGTCCGCGAGGTCCTGAAGAAGTACGACGCCGAGGTCGTGCGCTTCTTCATTCTGCGCGCGCATTACCGCAGCCCGCTCAATTATTCGGACGTGCATCTTGACGACGCGCGCCAGGCGCTCGGGCGCCTGTACACGGCATTGAAAGCCGTTCCCGCCGCGGCCGCCAGCGAAGTCGACTGGGACGAGGCGCACGCGCAGCGCTTTCGCGCGGCGATGGACGACGACTTCAACACACCCGAAGCCTGCGCCGTCCTGTTCGATCTCGCCGGCGAAATCAATCGCAGCCGGTCGCTGGCGCTTGCCGCGCAACTACGCGCGCTCGCGTCGCTGATGGGGCTCCTGCAACGCGATCCGCAGGTCTTCCTGCAGGCCGTGCCTGCCGGCGACGCCGGCGAGGGCGCCAACGCGGCCCTGACGCCGGACGCGATCGAAACCCTGATCGCCGAGCGTGCGAGCGCCAAGAAAGCGAAGGATTTCGCCCGCGCTGACGCGATCCGCAAAGAACTTGCTGCGGCGGGAATCGTGCTCGAGGACTCGGCGCAAGGGACGACCTGGCGCCGCGCTTAGTCGTGTAGTCGTTCGAGCGCCGCATCGCCCAATAAATTGGGCTCCTACAATTTTCTCCGCACGCCGCGTCGGTTTCTTGTAGGAGCCCAATTTATTGGGCGATAAGAAAAGCTTGCTGATCCGCGGGCTTTCTTACGCTCCTCAGTTCGTCGCGAAAAACTCCTTGACCTTGTCCATCCACGATTTGGCGCGCGGGTTGTGCACGCCGTCGTCGCCGCGGTTCGTCTCTTCGAGCTCGCGCAGGAGCTCCTTCTGACGCTCGGTGAGGTTGACCGGCGTTTCGACGACGACGTGGCAGAGGAGGTCGCCGTGCGTGTGGCTGCGTACGCCCTTGATCCCCTTGCCGCGCAGCCGGAAGGTCTTTCCCGATTGCGTCTCGGGCGGAATCCTGATCTTGGCGACGGTGTCGAGGGTCGGGATCTCGATTTCGCCGCCGAGCGCCGCGGTTGCGAAACTGATCGGCATTTCGCAGTGCAGGTCGTTCTGCTCGCGCTGGAAAACCGCGTGCGGCTTGAGATGGATCTGCACGTAGAGGTCGCCCGACGGGCCGCCGTTGACGCCGTGCTCGCCTTCGCCCGACAAGCGGATGCGATCGCCCTCGTCGACGCCGGCCGGGATCTTGACGGCGAGCGTCTTGTGCTGCTTGGTGCGGCCGGCGCCCTGGCATGTGCCGCACGGTTCGGCGATGAAGCGGCCGCTGCCGTGGCACTTCGGGCAGGCCTGCTGAATCGAGAAGAAGCCCTGCTGCAGTCGCACCTGGCCGCTGCCCTGGCAGGTCGGACAGGTCTTCGGTTGCGTGCCGGGTTTGGCGCCCGTGCCTTTGCACGGCTCGCAGACTTCCATCGTCGGAATGCGGATCTTGGTCTCGGTGCCAAAGGCCGCCTGTTCGAGCGTCACTTCGATGTTGTAGCGCAAGTCGGCGCCGCGATAGACGTTCGAGCGGCCACCCCTGGCGCCGCCGCCAAAAATCTCGTCGAAGATGCCGCCAAAAGCGTCGGAGAAACCGCCGGCGCCGGCGCCGAAGCCGCCCATCCCGGCCTGCGGATCGATCCCGGCGTGGCCATACTGGTCGTAGGCCGCGCGCTTGTGGTCGTCGGAGAGAACTTCGTAGGCCTCCTTGGCCTCCTTGAAATGGTCTTCCGACTTCGGGTTATCCGGATTGCGATCCGGATGGTACTTCATGGCGAGCTTGCGGTAGGCCTTCTTGATGTCGTCTTCGGAAGCGTCACGGTTGAGGCCCAGAATGTTGTAAAAATCGCGTTTTGCCATTTAAAACCCGTGAGGAGTAAGGAGTGAGGAGTAAGGAGATCGAGGCAGGAGTCTACACGGAATGAGGAGTGCGAAGGCTTTCACTCCTCACTCCTCCCCCTTGACGCCTCACTCTCTCCCAGCTACTTCTTGTCTTTGACCTCGGTGTACTCGGCGTCGACGACATCGTCGTCTGCCTTCTTGCCGCCGCCCGTGCCAGCAGCGCCACCGGCGCCCTCGCCACCGCCTTCACCGGCAGCGCCCGCGTGCGCGCCGCCACCGGCCGCCGCCGACTCGGCCTGCTGCTTGGCGTACATCTTTTCACCGAGCTTCTGCGCGGCGGTCCCGAGCGCTTCGCTCTTGGCCTTGATCACGTCGACTTCGTTGCCGCGAATTGCCTCCTCGGCTTCCTTCATCGCGCTCTCGATCGCTGCCTTTTCCGTGTCCGACAATTCCTTGCCGTATTCGGCAAGCGACTTCTTCACCGTGTGGATCATGCCGTCGCACTGGTTGCGCGCTTCGGCAAGCTCGTGTGCTCTCTTGTCTTCCTCGGCGTGCAGCTCGGCGTCGTGGACCATGCGTTGCACTTCTTCCTCGGTGAGTCCCGACGAAGCCTGGATCTTGATCTTGTTCTCCTTGCCGGTCGCCTTGTCCTTGGCCGAGACGTGCAGGATGCCGTTGGCGTCGATGTCGAAAGTGAC
>CAZALA010000296.1:0-2667 GCA_964485725.1 uncultured Propionivibrio sp.
CTCGGTGGTGTCCGCGGGCAGTCCCGCGAATTCCTTTTCGAGCATGCCGGCGAAGGTCTGCATCGCCGGCGCGATCGGAATTTCGTCGTAGCGCACGCCAAGCAGGCGAATCATTTCGCGCGAATCGGCAAGGCTGATCTCGGCGGTGTAGGGCGAGGGCATCATCACCGCGCGCACCTTGTCGGCGCCGAGCGCATCGACGGCGATGCACAGCGTCAGCGCCGAATCGATGCCGCCCGAAAGCCCGATGATCGCGCCCGGAAAACCGTTCTTGCCGAGGTAGTCGCGAACGCCGACGACGAGCGCCTGATAGACCTCGGCTTCGACCGGTTTGGGCGCGTCGATGAGGCCCGGCAAAGGCTCGCCGTCTGCGATCTCGACAAGGCCCAGCGCCTCTTCGAAACGCGGCAACTGGCAGCGGATCTCGCCTTTCGAATCGAGCGCGAAAGAGCCGCCGTCGAAAACGAGTTCGTCCTGCCCGCCGACGAGGTTGGCATAGACGACCGGCAGCCCGGTCGCGGCAATGCGTGCGCGCAAGACGTCAGTGCGCGTCGCCTGCTTGCCGACGTGGTAGGGCGAGGCGTTGAGGACGAGCAGCAGTTCGGCGCCCGCTTCGCGCGCCTGGTCGGCGGTGCCGGCTTCCCAGACGTCGGCGCAGATATTGATGCCGCAGCGCACGCCTTTGACGGTGACGACGCAAGGGACGTCGCCCGAGTCGAAGTAACGCTCTTCGTCGAAGACTTCATAGTTCGGCAGGCGCTGCTTGCAGTACGTGGCGACGCGCACGCCGTCCCTGATCAGCGTCGCGGCGTTGAAGCTCGCGCCGTCGCGCGTCAGCGGATGGCCGACGAGAACGGCGATGCCGCGCACGCGGCTGGCGAGAAGATCGAGTTCCTTCTCGCAGGCGGCGTAGAAGTCTTCGCGCAGGAGCAGGTCTTCGGGCGGATAGCCGCAGAGCGCAAGCTCGGGGGTGAGCAGAAGGTCGGCGCCGAGCGCGGTGGCGCGCTCGGCGAAGCCTGCGATGCGCGACGCGTTCCCCGAGAGGTCACCGACCGTCGCGTTGAGTTGGGCTATGGCAATTTTGAGCGGCATAGGCGTAACTATAAACGATCGCTTGGGGGTCGGCCGAAGCTTAAAAAGCAAAAACCCACCGCGAAGACGCAAAGGCGCAAACCTTGCGCAAAGATAAGGTCCTGCTTTGCGGTTCCTTCGCGTTCTTTGCGGCTTTGCGGGGGACTTCCTTTGTGAAACCTCAAACGACCCACGCGGCAAGAAACTCATGCCAGTGCGGCTTGTCGAGCCGTTTGAGCTCGCCCTTCACGAAGCCGATTTCGCTCTCGTACTCGGCGCGCGAGATCTCGCCGCGCATCAGCCGGAAGCGCAGCGACACGAGGTAGGTGTTCATCACGTCGGTCTCGCAGTAATCGCGGATCGCCGCGCCCTCGCCTGCCTGCCACGCTTCCCAGACCTTGCTGCCGTCCATGCCGAGCTTGCCGGGGAAGCCGATCAGCTTGGCGAGCGCGTCGAGCGGCGCGCTGGCGCGCGGCTGGTACATCGCCAGGAGGTCCATGAGGTCGAGGTGGCGCGTGTGGTAACGGCTGATGTAGTTGTTCCATTTGAAGTCGCGGCTGTCGCCGTAGTCGCCGTCGCCGAGGTCCCAGTAGCGCGGCGCGACGATGCCGTGGATGAGGCCGCGATAATGCAGCACCGGCAGATCGAAACCGCCGCCGTTCCAGGAGACGAGTTGCGGGCTGAATTTTTCGATGCCGTCGAAAAACCGCTGGATGATTTCGGCTTCGGACAAGGCCGGTTCGGCGAGCGACCAGACGCGCAGGTCGTTGCCCACGCGCAGCGCGCACGAGATGACGGCGACGCGCTGCAGGTGATGCGGCAGAAAGTCGTTGCCGCTTTGCGCGCGGCGCTGCGCGAACGCCATTTCGGCGACCTCGGCGTCCGACAGCGTCGCGTCGAGATCGTGCAGGCGCCGCAGCCCCGGCACGTCGGGGATCGTCTCAATATCGAAAACGAGGACGGGGTTCATGGTCGTTCAAACTCCGAAATTCAAAGTCCACCGCAAAGACGCAAAGGGGCAAAGACAACGCAAAGGAAATCCAAGTCAAAAAACAAAGCTCTTCTTTGCGAATCCTTTGCTCCTTTGCGCCTTTGCGGTGGGTGTCGATTCTTGGCCTGCGCATCGCAGATCACGCTGGAAAGACGCCGGTAGAGAGATAGCGGTCGCCGCGGTCGCAGACGATGGTGACGATCGTCGCGTTCTCGACTTCCTGAGCGAGGCGCAGCGCGACGGCGACGGCGCCGCCCGAGGAGACGCCGGCGAAGATGCCTTCTTCGCTGGCAAGGCGGCGGGTCATGACTTCGGCGTCGATCTGCGAGACCGACTCGGTGCGATCGACGCGCGAGCGCTCGAAAATTTTCGGCAGGTAGGCTTCGGGCCACTTGCGGATGCCGGCGATCTGCGAGCCCTCCTCGGGCTGGCAGCCGACGATGCAGATGCGGCTGTCCTTCTCTTTCAGGAATCGCGAGACGCCCATGATTGTTCCGGTCGTCCCCATGCTGCTCACGAAGTGCGTGACGCGCCCTTCGCTCTGCGCCCAGATTTCCGGGCCGGTTCCGGTGTAATGCGCGAGCGGGTTATCGGGATTGGCGAAC
>CAZALA010000297.1:0-2636 GCA_964485725.1 uncultured Propionivibrio sp.
CGCGCGATCACCGCTGCCGCGAGCGCGGCGTTGCCGCAGGACGCGATCGCGAGGCGCCGCCCGCCGAGGCCGGCGCCCGCCGGCAGCCGCGCCGCCGCCAGCACGCGCAGGTAGAGCATCAGGCCCATCAGGTGCCGCGCCTTGTGCGAGCCGCCGACGTTGCGCGTCTCGTCCTTCACCCATAGCGTCCCGGGCAGGCCGGCGGCAGCGGCGAGCGCGGGCTGCTGCGCCATCGGCGTGACGCGAAAGCCGCTCCCGTCGACGACGACGAGCGCTGCGTCGAGCGTGCCGACGATCTCTTCCCAGGCGGCATCGGAGAGGCCGGCGCGACGCGCCAGGCGATACGGCGAGAGCAGGGCGCGGTAGCGCAGGAAGGGGTTGGCCTCGTCGCGGCGCGCATATTCCCCGGTGAAAGGTGGTGGCAGCAGCAGGTGATCGATGTCATCGTCCGCTGCGTCGTCTGCCCGCGGGCAACGAAACGGCGGCGAGAGCGCGGCATCGACGCGCGCCCCGCACCCGTGACAGAGAAATTCGATTGCGCTGGCGTTCACGCCGCGTTCACGCCGCGAGCGTCTTCGCGACGCCGGTCGTCGCGTTGAATTCTTCGATCATCGCGTCCCACGCCGGCACGAGCGCCTGCAGGCCGTCCCAGAACGATTGCGCCTTGCGCGCCGAGAACTCCTCGACCGAGACGCCCTGCTGTTCAACCCAGGTGAAGTAGCCGAGGTTGAAAATGCGCTGGCGTTCGAAGTGCGTGAGTTCAAGCAAATGATCGGTCGTCGTCGCGGCAAGCGCGCGACCCCAGGTTTCGCCGGCAGAGACTTCGTCGAAGCGGCCGCCGAACTGCCCGGCGAGCGCCTTCTCCATTTCGCTGCCGTACATCGCCGCGCCGTCGGTGGCGACGCTGATGATGACGTCGTCGGCGCCGAGGTCGTAGTAGCGCGCGGTCTTGATCGCCGCGAGCAGGTTGCACAGCGACGAGAGGCCGAGGTTGGAAAGACGCGCGACGAGGTCGGCGGCGATGCCGCGCCGTTCGACCAGGTATTTGCGGCCGACCTCGGAGTTGAAGAGGACGAGGAGCGCGTCGGTATGCCGGTCGCTGACCGCGGCGACCATGTCGGTATTCATGACGTTGTGGATGTAAGGCAGATGCTTGTCGCCGATGCCCTGGATGTTGTGCTCGCCAAAACCGTTGCAGAGGAGCGTCGGGCATTCGGCCGCCTCGACGGCGACGATGCGCGCGCCGAGTTTCGCCTTGAGGTGGTCGCCGGCGGCGAGCGTCCCGCCCGAGCCCGACGCGGAAACGTAGGCCGCAAGCCTGGCGCCCGGGCTGTCCTTGGCGAGCGCGTGAAACAATTGTTCCAGCGCCGACCCGGTGCAGTTGCGATGCACGAGGTAGTTACCGAATTCGCAGAACTGGTTGAAGATGATGTTCGCAGGATCGCGGTCGAGTTCGGCGCAGGTGTCGTAGATTTCCTTGACGTTGCTCTCCGACCCCGGCGTGCGCACGATGTCGGCCGGGTCGATCACCCATTGGTCGAGCCAGTCGAAGCGTTCGCGGCTCATGTTCTCGGGCAGCACGGCGGTGCCGTGGCAGCCCAGGATGCGCGAAATGGCGACGCCGCCGCGGCAGTAGTTGCCCGTCGACGGCCAGACGGCGCGATGCCGCGTCGGGTCGAACTGGCCGGTGACGAGGCGCGGCACGAGGCAGCCGTAAGCGGCGAGCACCTTGTGCGCGTTGATCATCGGGAAGCGGTTGCCAAGCGCGAGTGCGATGCGCGCCTTGACGCCCGTCAGCTCGCTCGGCAGCCCGACGTAACCGGGCACGTCGGCAAGCCCCGTGCGCTTTTCGTCGTTGAACCAATGGACGCGGAAGAGGTTGAGCGGATGCGGGCTGTCGGGATCGACCTGGGCGAGCGCGGCGCGGATCGCCGCCGGGATCTTCGAAGGATCTCTGAGTTCGCCGAGCGTCGGCAACAGGATGCCGGCTTCGCGGAAGCGGGCGACCGTATTCTGATAGACGGCCTTGTCGACGACCGTGCGTTCGAGTCCCAAGCGTGCCATTCGATTGCCCCGTTTGCGAAAGCGGCGATTATAGCCCACGCCATTTTCCCCGCGCGACCTGCGAAAAATCGCGTGTGGCCTCCCGCATCCCCGGCGCATTGCACTGGAACCGCATTGCGCCCCACCCCTTCGGCTCGGGCCTGCCTGCCCGAGCCGCCGCCCTTCGCGGCGATAAGCGGGTAAGATTCGCCTTCCCCTTTTAGCGAGCCGCCGTCCCGAATGCCCAAAGAAATCAAGGAAGCCTTAAGGCGCGCGGCGATCGCCGCGGTGCAGTTGCCCAAGGTGAGCGACGCCGAGTTCGCAGCTTCGCTCTCCGAGCTGAGCGATCTTGCCAAGACGCTCGGCTTCGAAGTCGTCGAGACTTTCGTGCAGAAGCGTTCGGCCTTCGATGCGACGGCTTATCTCGGTACCGGCAAACTGCAGGAAATCAAGGCCTTCGTCGCCGGCGGACTGCCCCCGCCGCCCGCGCCGGACGCGGGCGAAGCGCCGCGGCGGCGCGCCGGCAGGGCACGCGCAAGCGACGACGAGGGCGCGTCAGCCGGCGCGGTCGAAGCGATCCTCGTCGATCACGA
>CAZALA010000298.1:0-2610 GCA_964485725.1 uncultured Propionivibrio sp.
AGGCGGCGTGGCTCTCGCGCTCGGCGAAGATGGCGACCAGCACGTTGGCGCCGGTCACCTCCTCGCGGCCCGAGGACTGCACATGGATGACGGCGCGCTGGATGACGCGCTGGAAGCCGGTGGTCGGCTGCGCCTCGGTCGAGCCCTTGACCAGCAGCGAGGAGAGCTCGTTGTCCAGATATTCGGTGACGCGCGTCCTGAGCTCGTCGACATCGACCGTGCAGGCCTTCATCACGGCCGAGGCGTCCCGGTCGTCGATCAGCGACAGCAGCAGGTGCTCAAGCGTCGCGTACTCGTGATGCCGATCGTTGGCATATTCGAGCGCGCGGTGCAGGGCGGTTTCGAGGCTTTGGGAGAATGCGGGCACGGGTGTGCGTTACTCCTTCTCGAGAGTGCATTGCAGAGGATGCTGGTGCTGCCGGGCGAAGTCCATGACCTGGGCGACCTTGGTTTCAGCAACCTCGTAGGTGTAGAGGCCGCAGATGCCAACTCCCTTGTGGTGCACATGCAGCATGATGCGGGTCGCTTCCTCGCGACCCTTGTTGAAAAAGCGCTCCAGCACGTGCACGACGAACTCCATCGGCGTGTAGTCGTCGTTCAAGAGCAGCACCTTGTAGAGGCTGGGCTTCTTGGTCTTGGGCTTGGTCTTGGTGATGAGACCGGTCTTGCCCTCGTCGTCGCCTCGTGAGCCGTTCCTGCCGGCCATGCCGCTGGGTCCCTATGATCGTTCGCGCATCTCGCAGGATCTGCGATCGTCAACGCATGCCACGTCGCATTACATCGCAAGATCTGCGCCACGGCAGGTTACGCGCTCGCCGCGCCCCCGTCGCAAATCAATTCGCATTCTAGCGGCAGCCGGGCACAGCGCAAACGCCCGTGAGGGCTTAAGATCGGCGCTCGCGGCGTTCGTTTCAAGCGGTCAAATGCGACGAAAAAAGGCCCGGGCGCGCCTGGCGCCCGAGCCATTCCGTTCGCCGCGCGCCGCTGGAGCCCAGCTGCGCGCCTGCGAGCCGCCGTCTTCAGCGTGCGCTCTGCATCGCCTTCTCGACCGGCTTGTAGGCTTCCTTGGCGAGATCGGCATAGAGACCGCCGATCTTCGACATCTGGTGCATGTAGCCGTCGTAGGCGCGCTTGGCAAAGCCGGACTGGATCTCCACGGCCTGCTCCAGCGACTTGGCCGACAGCAGCTTCTCGAAGGTGGCGGTGCTCTCCTCGAAGGAGCGCTTGGTGTAGTCGGTCATCTCGGTGGCGATGGCCTGCCAGCCCTTGCTCCACTCGCCGAACATCTTCATGGCGGTGTCGACGTTGGTCTGGCCGAGCTTCTGGAAGTCCTCGATGTTTTTCATGTTGCTAGCGTCCTGTGGCTGCGGGTTTCGGGATGGGGGCACGCGAATCTGCGATGTCCACGATATATGCACTGCACAAAATCAGTCAAGTTTTATGTTGCGATGCAGCAATGCGACACTTTCGCCGGCAACGGCCCGCCTGCTAACCAGGCGCTAACCAAGGTCGTTAAGCGACCTCTCATCGCCCTGCCCTACGCTCGGCCTGCAAGCGGGAGAAATGGCCCGGCAGGCGCTGCGGCGCCTCAAAGACGCCCCAAAACGGTGATGCCCATGACGACCGGGGCATCGCCCCGAGGGCGCCGGGCGAGACGGCGTTGGACGAGAGGGAATGGCCGTTCTAGCTCAATGGCGAAAGCCGGGGCGACGCCGTAGCGCGGCGGCGCTGGCGGCGGTGCTGGCAATGCTGGCGCTCAGCGTGGGCTCCGGCCTCGCGCAGGCGCAGAGCAAGAGCGCCGTGCTGGTGCTCGACGCCAACTCCGGCCGCGTCCTGCACGAGAGCGCCGCCGACGAGCCGCGGCATCCGGCGTCGCTCGCCAAGATGATGACGCTCTACCTCGCCTTCGAGCTGATCGAGCAGGGCCGTCTGAGCTACCAGACCAAGATCAAGATGTCGGCCAACGCCGCGGCGGCCGCCCCCTCCAAGCTGGACCTGGACGCGGGCGAGGAGATCGCCCTGATCGACGCCATCAAGGTTCTCATCACCAAGAGCGCCAACGACATTGCCGTGGCGGTGGCCGAGCACATCGCCGGCAGCGAGGAGGCGTTCGCCAAGCTGATGACGCGCAAGGCGCGCCAGCTCGGCATGGCCGCCACCGTCTTCCGCAACGCCTCGGGCCTCCCCGACGAGCAGCAGGTGACGACCGCCCGCGACATGCTGACCCTGGCGCTCAGGCTGCAGGACGATTTCCCCAACCACTACACGCTGTTCGGCACGCGCTCGTTCACCTACAAGGACGAGACCTTCCGCAACCACAACACGCTGCTCTTCCACTACACGGGCGCCGACGGCTTCAAGACCGGCTTCATCTGCGCCTCCGGGTTCAACCTGGTCGCGTCCGTGCGGCGCGGGGGCAAGCACGTGATCGGCGTGGTGTTCGGCGGCGCCACCGCCGCGACGCGCAATGCGGCCATGCGCACGTACCTGAACATGGGGCTGGCGAAGGCCTCCGGCACGCGCACGCGCAAGCCGAGCGCCCCGCTGGTGGCGCGGGCGGCGCCCCGTCCCGAGCCCGCCGTGGCCGCCGTGCCGACCCCCCATCGCGTC
>CAZALA010000299.1:0-2598 GCA_964485725.1 uncultured Propionivibrio sp.
TTCACCCGGCTGTATCAGACATCAAGTAACCTAAATGGAAACGAACGAAAACACGACAACAGCTGAAGCCACCGCCGTCCCGGCCGCGACCGCAGCCCCCGCCACCGCTCCAAGTCCGCTCGAGCGTCGCGTAAGCCTGGCGATCTCGTCCGAGGACCTCGAGCGCGAAATCGAGCAGCGGCTGCGCAAGATCGGCAAGAGCGTCAAGATGCCGGGTTTCCGACCGGGCAAGGTGCCGGCCAAGATCGTGCAGCAGCAATACGGCGACCAGGCCCGCCATGAAGTCTTGAGCGACGCGCTTGAGAAGGCTTTCGGCGAAGCCGTGAAGAGCCAGCAGATGCGCGTCGCGGGGCAGCCGCACATCGAACCCAAGACGAGCGCTGACGCTTCCCAGGTCGAGTTCGAGGCGGTCTTCGAGGTCTATCCCGAGGTCAAGATCAACGAGCTCAAGGACGTTGAAATCGAGCGCGCGACGCTTGAAGTCGGCGCCGCCGAACTCGAGAACACGATTGCCGTCCTGCGCAAGCAGCGCGTCCGCTACGAGCCCGTCGATCGCGCCGCCGCGAACGGCGACCGCGTGACCATCGACTTCAACGGCAAGAAGGGCGGCGAAGTCTTCCAGGGCGGAGAGGCGCGCGACTACCCCTTCGTTCTCGGCGAAGCGGCGATGCTGCCGGACTTTGAAAACGCGATTGTCGGCATGAAGGCCGGCGAAACGAAAACCTTCGACATGACTTTCCCGGCCGATTATTTTTCGAAGGATCTCGCCGGGCAGGCGGTGAGCTTCGAACTCAAGCTCAAGGAAGTTCGTGAAGCGATTCTGCCCGAGGTCGACGCCGACTTTGCCAAATCGCTCGGCGTTGCCGACGGCGACCTTGAAAAGATGAAGGCCGAGATCGAGACCAATCTCAAGCGTGAAGTCAAGAAGCGCCTGCAGAGCCTCGTCAAGAAAGAGGTGATGAACGCGCTCCTCAAGACCAGCCCCGTCGACGTGCCGAACTCGCTCGTCGATATGGAAATCCAGCGCCTCATGCAGAACGCGCGTCAGGACATGGAACAACGCGCCGGCGGCAAGATGAAGGATTTCCCGATGCAGCGCGAATGGTTCGAGCCGGAAGCCCGGCGTCGCGTCGGCCTCGGGCTGCTGCTCTCGGAAATCGTCAAGGTCAACGGTCTGCATCCGAAGTCGGACCAGGTCAAGGCGATTGTCGATGAAGCGGCGCAGAGCTACGAGCATCCCGAGGAAGTCGTGCGCTGGTATTACGCGCAGCCGCAACGCCTCGCCGAGATCGAGAGCCTCGCGATCGAAGACAACGTCGTCACCTGGGCACTATCGGCAGCCAGGGTTGTCGATAAAAAAGTGGCCTTCGACGAACTGATGGGACAAAAATCCTGAACGCGCCACAACACCGGCCCTGTCGCCCATCGCCTGCCCTTCATCGTTTTTTTCCTCATCGTTTATCCGTCATCGCACAGAAGGAGTCAGCATGAGCCGTTTTGAACCCACAAATATATGGGAACCGCAGGCGCTCGGCATGGTGCCGATGGTCATCGAGCAGAGCGGTCGCGGCGAGCGCGCATACGACATCTATTCGCGGCTCCTGAAGGAGCGCGTGATTTTCCTGATCGGGCCGGTGAACGACATCACCGCCAACCTCGTCGTCGCGCAGCTGCTTTTTCTTGAAGCCGAGAACCCCGACAAGGACATCCACTTCTACATCAATTCGCCGGGCGGTTCGGTTTCGGCCGGGATGTCGGTGTATGACACGATGCAGTTCGTCAAGCCGGACGTCTCGACGCTGTGCATGGGACAGGCGGCGTCGATGGGCGCTTTCCTGCTCTCGGCGGGCGCCAAGGGCAAGCGCTTTGCATTGCCGAATTCCCGTGTCATGATTCACCAGCCGATGGGCGGATTCCAGGGGCAGGCGTCAGACATCGCGATTCACGCCAAGGAAATCCTTTCCTTGCGCGCCAAGCTCAACGAAATCATGGCGCATCATACGGGGCAGCCGATCGAGCGCATCGAACGCGACACCGACCGGGACAATTTCCTTTCGGCGACGGAAGCGGCAGAATACGGACTGATCGACAAGGTCCTCGTCAGTCGTGCGGCGCTCACGGCTTGACTCGCTGCTTTGGCGTTACGGTAAAGAGGTAGATTAAATGGCTGAAAAAAAAGGCGGCACCGAAAAACTCCTTTACTGCTCGTTCTGCGGCAAGAGTCAGCACGAAGTGAAGAAGCTCATTGCCGGTCCGTCGGTGTTCATTTGCGATGAGTGCATCGAGCTTTGCAATGACATCGTGCGCGACGAGCTTTTCCCCGAGCAGGGTCCGAAGGCCGCGAAGAGCGACCTGCCGACGCCCAAGGAGATCTCGGCGCTGCTCGACCAGTACGTGATCGGGCAGGACGTCGCCAAGCGCATTCTCGCCGTCGCCGTGTACAACCACTACAAGCGCCTGCGCCATCTTGGCAAGGACATCGGCAAGGACGGCGACGAAGTCGAGCTCGCGAAGAGCAATATCCTGCTCATCGGTCCGACCGGGTCTGGCAAGACGCTGCTCGCCCAGACGCTCGCGCGCATGCTCAACGTGCCCTTC
>CAZALA010000300.1:0-2597 GCA_964485725.1 uncultured Propionivibrio sp.
CTCAAATACCAGCGCATCGACGTTGCCGCGCGCGAAAAAGCCCGGCGCGAATGGAACGAACCCGTGCTCTGGCCACTCGCAGCCGGGGCGGTCCTTGTCGCCGCCCTCGTGTTGCCGGCGTGGATCAGCTATCGGCGCCGCGAACGCGGCACGGCGAGGTCAAAGGCATGAAAAAGATCCACCACCAAGGCACCAAGGGCACCAAGTGGCACCAAGAAAAGCGAACGACTGGTTTTGTCTTTCTTGGTGAATCTTTGTGTCTTGGTGCCTTGGTGGTTCGCCCTTGAATTGCAGCGCATAAACACCCATGCTCGCCTACCTCGTCCGCCGCCTGCTCTACGCGATCCCGATCCTGATCGGCGTCAATCTCATTACCTTCGCGCTCTTCTTCGTCGTCAATACGCCCGACGACATGGCGCGCATGCAGCTTGGCGTCAAGCGCGTCACGCCCGAGGCGATACAGCAGTGGAAAGCCGAGCGTGGCTACGACCGGCCGCTCTTCGTCAACCCGCAGGCGCAGGGCCTGGCCGTGCTCACCGACACGATCCTCTTTACGAAATCGGCGCGCATGTTCGTCGGCGACTTTGGCCGCGCCGAGGACGGTCGCGACATTGCCCGCGAAATCCGCACGCGCATGGGGCCGTCGCTCGCCATCGCGCTGCCGACCTTCATCCTCGGGCTGTCCGTGACGGTGAGCCTGGCCTTGCTGCTGACCTATTTTCGCGCCAGCTACCTCGATTTCTGGGGCGTCGTCGCCTGCGTCGCGATGATGTCGATTTCGACGCTGTTCTACATCATCGGCGGCCAGTATCTGATCAGCAAGCTGTGGCGGCTCGTCCCGATCTCGGGCTTTGCGGCGGGAATAGACGCCTGGAAATTCCTCATCCTTCCGGTCGTCATCGGCGTCGTGTCGGGAATCGGCTCGTCGGCGCGCTGGTACCGGACGATCTTTCTCGAGGAGATCGGCAAGGACTACGTGCGCACGGCGCGCGCCAAAGGTCTCTCCGAGCTCAGCGTGCTCTTTGGCCACGTGCTCAGGAACGCGATGATCCCGATCCTGACCGGCGTCGTCGTCGTCATTCCGCTACTCTTCATGGGCTCGCTCCTGACCGCATCCTTCTTCGGCATTCCTGGGCTCGGCAGTTACACGATCGATGCGATCAACGCGCAGGATTTTGCCGTCGTCCGAGCGATGGTCTTCATCGGCTCGGTGCTCTACATCGCAGGCCTCATCCTCACCGACATTTCCTACACCTTCGTCGACCCGCGGATCCGCTTTGAATGACTATGACATCCACCGCAAAGGCGCAAAAGCGCAAAGGAATCGCAAAGAAAGGCAAGGCGAGCGTGTGTAATTCTTTGCGTAAGCTTGCATCTTTTCTTCGCGCCTTTGCGGTGGGTTTTTGGGCGGTGCGGTTTTCAACATCCACCGCAAAGGCGCAAAGACGCAAAGGACTCGCAAAGAAAGGCAAAGCGATCCTGTCGGGATTTGCTGTTCTTTGCGTCATCTTGCTTTACCCCTTCGCGCCTTTGCGGTGGATTTTCGCAAAATGAACTTTCTTCCCGTCCTGCTCTGGTCCGACGTGCTGATCTGGCTGCTCTTTGCCGGCGGCGCGGTGCTGTTTGCGCTTTCCTTGCGCAATCCGCTCCTGCGCAACGCCTGGCAGCGCGTCGGACGCAGCCGCACGGCGATGGCGGCGGCGACAGTCTTGCTTGCCTTCGTCGTCGTCGGCCTTATCGACTCGCTGCATTACCGGCCGCGCCTCGCGGGTCGCGGCGAGGGCACGCCCGAGGTCTATTCGATCGAAGTGCTCTCCGCGCTCGACGCAGCGGTAACCGGCCTGCGCACGCGCAGCGAGAAGACCTATTCCGAACCGCTCGCGACGCGCGCCTACGCGATGGAAGCGAGCGAAGTCCGCAGCGCCGACGGCACGGTGCGGCAGGTACGCGACTATCCTCGCCTCAAATACGGCGGCGCGCAGCTCGGCGAACGCGAGGACGCGCGCGACGCCGACCTGGCGCGGCGCCTTTTGGCCGCCGTGGCGCTCAGCCTCGCGGCCTGGGGCGGGCTTGCCGCGCTCGTGACGCGGGCACTGGCACGGCGCGGCCAAGTGCCGCCGGGCAAGGCGTGGCGTGCGATCTGGCGCGGCGAAACGCAATTTGCCTGGGACGCGATCCTCGTCACCGTCGGCGCGCTGATCCTGCTCGTCGCGGCGATCGCCACGCTGGCGACCGCCTATCACGTCTTCGGCACCGACAAGGTCGGGCAGGACGTCCTTTACCAGATCCTCAAAAGCGTGCGCACGGCGCTCGTCATCGGCCTCGTGACGACGCTCGTCGTGCTCCCGCTCGCGGTCTTCCTCGGCATTCTCGCCGGCTATTTTCGCGGCTGGATCGACGACCTCATCCAGTACCTGTACACGACCTTGAGTTCGATCCCCGGCGTTCTTTTGATCGCCGCCGCGGTGCTCATGATGCAGGTGATCATCGATACGCATCCGCAATGGTTCGCGACCGCCGCCGATCGTGCCGACATGCGGCTCCTGGCGCTCTGCTTCATTCTCGGCATCACGAGCTGGACGGGGCTATGCCGCTTG
>CAZALA010000301.1:0-2588 GCA_964485725.1 uncultured Propionivibrio sp.
CCGACTTCGAGTGCATCTCGAGAACGCCGGCGAGGATGTCGGTCAAGAGCTTGCCCGAGGCGATCGTGCCGTAGCCGCCGACCGAGTGGAAGCGCACGCGGAAAGCCGAGTCGGGCAGGAGGCGCGGATTCTCTCCGGTCTCGAGCGCCATGCGGATCGTTTCCGGGTAGGCGAGCTTCAACTGCTTTTGCATCTCGGCGACGCGGCCGGTGGCCTTGTCCGAGAAGAACTGCGAACCGAGGTAAATGAGCGGCGCGCCGTTGCCGATCTGCATGTTCTTGAAAGCGGCGATCAGGTGGCGCGGCTGCAGGTCGTGGCCGCCGAGGCCGAAGATCGCGGTGGTCAGGCGCGGCGAGGTCTTGATCGCCGGGATGCCTTCGTGGCGAATCGTCGCGGCGTCGCCGTTTTCACGCGCCTTGAAGAGCGCCTGCGTGACCAGGCTGGTGAGCGCAGTCTGGTCCGAACGCTCGAGCACGGTGGCCGCTTTCTTGCCTTTCAGCGCGGCGACGAGCTCGGCTTCGGGGAAGGGCTGCAGCAGCTTGACGGCGACGAGGCCGACTTTCTGGCCCTTGCTGCGCAAATAGGTCACCACGGCTTCGACGTCATCGGTGACCGAACCCAGGCCGACCATCACGGTCTCGGCGTCCTCGCACATGAAGGTATGCACCGGCGAGTATTTGCGACCGGTCAGTTCCGAGTATTCGTCCATCGCCTGGCGCACGAGCGCGGGAACGGCGGCGACGAAGTGCGTGCGGTGGTCGGCGGAGCCGGCCTGGAAGTCGGGCTGGTTCTGCACGGCGCCGGTAAGACCCGGGTTGTTCACATCGACCTGCGCCGGAACGAGCTGGCGCGTGCCTTTTTCGAAGGCGTTCGTCCACTGCCGCTGCCATTGGCCGTGCAGTTCGCTCGGCAGGAAGGCGAGCGTCTTGGCGACGAGGGCGCCGGCGCTGTCCTTCTCGACCTTGGCGGCGTTGCTCTCGAGGAATTTCTTGAGCGCCGCGAGGTTCGCGGGTTCGAGTTCGGCGGCATGGCGTGCCAGGTACTGGTTCAACTGAGCGACGCGGCCTTTGGAACCAAACAACATTTCCTGTGCCAGAGTCGGTGCCTTGATGCGACCGGCAGGGTCGCCGAGGTAAGTCTTGAGCAGCTCGGGCTCGGGCATCAGCGCTTCGGAGAGCATGTGGCTCGTCGAGAAGCCGTCCATCGCGTTGGCGACCGGAATCAGCGAGAGCGAGGAGACCCGATAGGCGATCGCCGCGAGATCGGCGGCTTCCTGCGGATTGGCGCCGAAGAGGATCGTATAGCCCGACGAGAGCAGCGCATAGACGTCGTCGTGGCCGGCCATCACATTCAGCGAGTGCTTCGAGACGACGCGCGCCGCCACTTGCAGGACGAAGCCGCCAACCTTCTTGCCGACGGTGACGTAGTGCGATTCAAGCGCGTAGAGGATGCCCTGCGAGGACGAGGCGTTCGAGATGAACTGGCCGCCGGTCAGCTGCGCGCCGAGCGCGCCGCTTTGCGCCGAGTGCTCGCCTTCGGGTTCGAAGAAGAAGGGGTGCTTGCCCCAGACGTTCATGCCGCCTTCGGCACGGAAAGCTTCGTAGATCTCGGCGATCTCGGTTGACGGGGTGATCGGGTAGCCGATGACGCCGCCGCAGACATTGCTCATGACGTGGGCCACCGCGCCATTGCCGTGAATCACGCTGGGGATGCCGGGAAATTTCGCTTGCTTGACTTTCATGTTGACCTGTCCGAAAAGGGATGTGGAAATACACGACCGCTCTTGCGCCGGTTCGCTCTCGAAGAAAACGCGGGAAGGCTTGTTGTTGTTAACTTGCTTCTAAGACGAGCTCTCGCCAGCATCGACGAAGACCCCCGTTGGGCCGCCACGGCGGCAGACGTTCTTTATGTTCAAACCATTGCTCCCCGTGTGTGAGGACGGCAGAAGAGACCCCCGTACGCCATGGTTGGTGATCTGGCGGAACAGAAGACTGTCCTCCCGGAACTAACTATTCTACCAACTCATTGCGGAGAATGAAATCCTGTTTCAGAAAAAATGAACTAAGCGCGCAGGGGCTTGTCTTTGCACGCTTTTCGCGCGCGCCACATGGCATTGGCGAATGCCTGGGGAATGCGCCCGCGGGCGCGGGCGATTCTTCAGACGACTTCGAGGTGGCCGATGCCGGAGTTGAGATCGCGGTCCTTGGCTTCCTTGCTGTGCAGCTTGATGTGCAGGCGCAGGTCGTTGACCGAGTCGGCGTTGCGCAAAGCGTCCTCGTAAGTGATGCGCCCGGCTTCGTAATGATCGAAGAGCGCCTGGTCAAAAGTCTGCATCCCGAGTTCGCGCGACTTCTTCATGATTTCCTTGATCTCATGCACCTCGCCCTTGAAGATCAGGTCGGCGATGAGCGGCGAATTGAGCATGACTTCGATCGCGGCGATGCGGCCCTTGTCGTTCTTCCGCGCGAGCAGGCGCTGCGAAACGAGCGCGCGCAGGTTCAGCGACAAGTCCATGAGGAGCTGATGGCGGCGCTCCTCGGGGAAGAAGTTGATGATGCGGTCGATCGCCTGATTGGCGTTGTTGGCGT
>CAZALA010000302.1:0-2564 GCA_964485725.1 uncultured Propionivibrio sp.
CGCGCTTGTCCTGGCAGAAGTCGATGTCGAAGTCGGGCATCGACACGCGTTCGGGATTGAGGAAGCGTTCGAAAAGGAGCGCGTAGCGCAAGGGGTCAAGGTCGGTGATGCCGAGCGAGAAAGCGACGAGCGAGCCTGCGCCCGAACCGCGACCCGGCCCGACCGGGACGTCGTTGTTCTTCGCCCAGTTGATGAAGTCGGCGACGATCAGGAAGTAGCCGGGGAAACCCATCTGCACAATCGTCTGCGTCTCGATCGCAAGGCGCGTGTCGTACACGGCGCGGCGCGCCTCGCGTTCGGCAGCATCGGGGAAGAGCTGCGCGAGCCGCGCTTCGAGTCCGCGCGCCGCCTCGCGGCAGAGGAAGTCGTCGAGCGTGATGCCGTCCGGGGTCGGAAAGTCGGGCAGGTAATTCTTGCCAAGCGTAATCAAGAGGTTGCAGCGCTTGGCGATTTCGACCGAGTTCGCAAGCGCCTCGGGCAGGTCGGAAAAAAGCCCGGCCATTTCGTCGGCCGACTTGAAATACTGCTCCTCGGTATAGAGGCGCGCGCGCCGCTTGTCGCCGAGCATCTGGCCTTCGGCAATGCAGACGCGCGCTTCGTGCGCCTTGAAGTCGTCGCGGTCGAGAAACTGGATCGGATGCGTCGCCACGAGCGGCAGCTCGAGCTCGGCGGCCAGCCTCGCGGTGGCTGCGACGAGCGCCTCCTCGGCGGCGAAGTGAGCGCTCCCGCGCGCATGCACGCGCTGCACCTCGAGATAGAAAGCGCCGTGAAAGAGATTCGACCAGTAGCGCGCACGATTTTCCGCCTGTTCGCGGTTGCCCTGGCGCAGGGCTTCGCCGACATCGCCGCAGCCGGCGCCGGACAGGGCGATCAGGCCATCGACGCCGACTTCGCGCAGCATCTGGCGAGTGAATTCGGCGCGACCGCGAACGCGCGGCGCAAGATAGGCGCGCGTCAAAAGCTCGCACAGCTGCAGATAGCCCTTGCGCGAACGGCAGAGAAGGAGCAGCCGGAACGGCCGCTCGGGGTCGGCCTTGTTGGCGAAGAAGACGTCGCAGCCGGCGATCGGTTTTAAGCCCTTGCCGCGCGCCGCCGAATAGAACTTGACGAGGCCGAAGAAGTTCGCGAGGTCGGTGAGCGCGAGCGCCGGCATGCCGTCCTCGACTGCGCGCGCCACCGCGTCGTCGATGCGGACGATGCCGTCGGTGACTGAAAACTCGCTGTGCAGGCGCAGATGGACAAAACGGGGATCGGACATGACGGCATTTTACCCTGATGCGCCAGCGGCCAAGGCACGGCTTTGCCCGGCATGGCCGCGCCGCGGCGCTGTGCAGATCCGTTTTCAACATTCATTTACAAAGCCGGCGCCGGCGAAACCACCGCTTACATCTGTGCTACCCGATCGCAACAGACGCCACGGCGATCCGGATTATTCTGGCTTCGCATCATCAACCGAAGGAAAGATCATGAAAAAGCCACTGCAAATCGCCACCCTCGTTTCGATCGGGCTCCTGAGTGCCAACGTCGCGCTCGCTGGCGACGCGATCGTCGGCGCGCTCTTCGGCGGCGGCGCCGGCGTCATCGTCGGCCAGTCGCTCGGCGGACGCGACGGTGCGGTCGTCGGTGCCGCGATCGGCGCCGCCGCCGGCGCAGCCATCGCCGGCAACCATGGACACTACGGACCGCCGGCAGCGCATTACAGCGCGCAGCCGGTGCACTACTACGGCGCGCCCGTCGCATACACCTACGCGCCGCCGGTTCGTTACAGCGCGCCGCCCGCCTACGTCTATACGCGGCCGGCGACGGTCTATTACGTCAACGGCGGCTACGGCCGGGGCGAATGGCGGCACCACGATCGCCGCTACGATCGCCACGATCGCTACAACCGCCACGACCGCCACGAGCGTTACGATCGCGACCCTCGGCGTTGAGATTTTTGGCGCGCGAGCTGCGCGCTCAATGCGGCAGGTCGAAAAAGAGTAGTTCGCACGCCTCGCTGGCGCTGAAGATGAGCCGCGACTCGGCGGCGATCCTGGCGCCGTCGCCGCCGTGCATCGCCCGGCCGTTCAATTCGCCCTCGCCGTGCACGAGATGCAGGTAGGCCTTGCGCCCGAGGCCCATCATGTATTCAAGGTGGGCCTCGGGCGCAAGGCGCGCCGCATGCACGAGCGCGTCCTGATGGATCAGCGTGCTGCCGTCGCGGCCGTCGGGCGAGGCGATCAGGCGCCAGTGGTTGTCGCCGGCGGCGAGCGGCTGCTGCTCGTAGCTCGGCGTGATGCCGATCTCGGCGGGTTCGATCCAGATCTGCAGAAGATGCGTCGGGGTGTCCGGCGAGGGGTTGAACTCGCTGTGCCGAATGCCGCTGCCGGCGCTCATGCGCTGCACTTCGCCGGGGCCGATGACTTCGCCGTTGCCAAGGCTGTCGCGGTGCTCGAGCGCGCCTGCGATGACGTAGGTGATGATTTCCATGTCGCGATGGCTGTGCGTCGGGAAGCCCTTGCCCGGCGCGACGCGGTCCTCGTTGATGACGCGCAACGGGCCGAAATGGACATGATCGGGATCGA
>CAZALA010000303.1:0-2554 GCA_964485725.1 uncultured Propionivibrio sp.
GGTTTGCATGACGTGGATCAGCGGCAACGTCGGCTTGCCTTCGGCAAGGTCGTCACCGAGGTGCTTGCCGGTCTCGACTTCGGCGCCCGAGTAATCGAGGACGTCGTCGATGAGCTGAAAGGCGGTGCCAAGGTGCATGCCGTAGCGGGCAAAAGCGCTTTCGAGTTCGGGGGCGGCGCCGCCCAGGATCGCACCGATCTGCGCCGCGGCCTCGAAGAGCTTCGCCGTCTTGTAGCGGATCACCTGCAGATAGCTCGCCTCGTCAAGGTCGGCGTCGTGGCAGTTCATGAGCTGCAGGACCTCGCCCTCGGCGATGATGTTGGTCGCGTCGGAAAGCACGCGCATGATCGGCATGTCGCCGACTTCGACCATCATCTGGAAAGCGCGCGAATAGAGGAAATCGCCGACGAGGACGCTCGCGGCGTTGCCGAAGAGGGCATTGGCGGTCTCGCGCCCGCGCCGCAACTCCGATTCGTCGACGACGTCGTCGTGCAGGAGCGTTGCCGTGTGGATGAACTCGATGACGGCGGCGAGCTCCTGGTGGCGCGTGCCGCGATAGCCGAGGGCGCCGGCGCAGAGCAGGACGAGCGCCGGCCGCAGGCGCTTGCCGCCGCTCTGGATGATGTATTCGGCGACCTGCTGAACGAGCACCACCTCGGAGTGCAGCCGCGAACGGATGACCGAGTCCACGCCCTGCATGTCGGGGCCGATCAGCTGGTAGAGTTGCTCGAGTTTCAAGTCGGCGCCGCCTTAAAGAAAAACCTGTGAATCTTATGGGCTGCCTACTACGAGGTCAAGCACCGACAAGTTCAACGTCCACCGCAAAGGCGCAAAGGACGCGAAGTTTACGCAAAGGGAAACGCTTTCAATATTGGTCTCTTGCTCTGCGACCCCTTTGCCGCGTCGTTGCGGTGGATCTTGCTGCTCACCGCAAACGCCAGATCGCTCCGAAGCCTTTGACGATTCGGGAAAAATACGTATAATGCGCGGTTCTTCGTTTCACTTTACTCTTTGGAGTCCAACAATGTATGCGGTCATAAAAACCGGAGGCAAGCAGTATCGCGTTGTCGCCGGCGAAAAATTGAAAATAGAACAGATACCGGCAGACGTTGGCACAGAAATCATCATTGACCAGATTCTCATGGTCGGCGAAGGCGAGTCCGTCAGCATCGGCGCTCCCCTCGTCACCGGCGCTTCAGTCAAGGCAACTGTGCTCTCGCAAGGCCGTCACGACAAAGTCATGATCTTCAAGATGCGCAGGCGCAAGCATTACCAGAAGCATCAGGGACACCGTCAAAACTACACCGAAATCCGCATCGACGGTATCTCGGCCTAAGCGAAAGGAAACTGACTCATGGCACACAAAAAAGCAGGCGGCAGTTCCCGCAACGGCCGCGACTCCGAATCGCAACGCCTCGGCGTCAAGCGCTACGGCGGTCAACTGGTCGCTGCCGGCAACATCATCGTGCGCCAGCGCGGCACCGAATTCCATCCCGGCCTCAACGTCGGCATCGGCAAGGACCACACGCTGTTCGCGCTGATCGAAGGGCACGTGCAATTTACGCTCAAGGGCGAAAAGCGCCGGCGCACGGTCAACATCGTCCCGGCAAGCTGAAGCCAACGCAGCAGGGTTGATGCGCCCTGCGGCCCAAAAGCCTTACCCTTGCGGTAGGGCTTTTTAATTTGCAAAGCCGCGGCGGCGAACTCGCGAGCGGCGGCGATCGGAGATAAGCAATGAAATTCATCGACGAGGCGAAAATCTACGTCGCTGCCGGCGACGGCGGCAACGGCGCCGCGTCGTTCCGGCGCGAGAAATACGAACCCGAAGGTGGCCCCGACGGCGGCGACGGCGGACGTGGCGGCAGCATTTACGTCGTCGCCGATCGCAACCTCAACACGCTCATCGAGTTTCGCTACACCCGCAAGTTCCTCGGCGAGCGCGGCGAAAACGGCGCCTCGAGCGACTGCTACGGCAAGGGCGGCAAGGACATCACGCTGCACGTTCCGGTCGGCACCGTGATCACCGACATCAACAGCAACGCGATCGTCGCCGACCTCGACGTCGACGGCAAGAAAGCGCTGCTCGCCAAGGGCGGCCGCGGCGGCCTCGGCAACCTGCACTTCAAGTCGAGCGTCAATCGCGCGCCGCGCCAGACGACCAAGGGCGAGCCGGGCGAAGAACGCGACCTCAGGATGGAGCTGCGCGTGCTCGCCGACGTCGGCCTGCTCGGCTTGCCGAACGCGGGCAAGAGCACCTTCATCCGCGCGGTTTCGGCGGCGCGGCCGAAAGTTGCCGATTACCCATTTACGACGATGCATCCCAACCTCGGCGTCGTGCGCACGAGCGAAAACAAGAGCTTCGTCATCGCCGACGTTCCCGGCCTGATCGAAGGCGCCGCCGACGGCGCCGGGCTCGGCATCCGCTTTCTCAAGCACCTGGCGCGCACCCGCGTGCTCCTGCATATCGTCGACCTGGCGCCGCCCGACCCCGACGCCAACCCGGTGCATGACGCGCGGCCGATCGTCGGCGAACCCGAAAAGTACGATCCCTAAA
>CAZALA010000304.1:0-2524 GCA_964485725.1 uncultured Propionivibrio sp.
GAGTGCGTCGTGTAGAAATTGTCGAAAGCGACGTGGAAACCGGCAAAATCGCGCGCGTGCTCGCCATGGACGCGGGCGATCAGCGCTTCCGGCGTGATCCCGTCCTTCTCGGCGCGCAGCATGATCGGCGTGCCGTGCGTGTCGTCGGCGCAGACGTACCAGCACTCGGCGACCTTGTCCTTGCCCTGCATCTTCTGGAAGCGCACCCAGATGTCGGTCTGGATGTATTCGACAAGATGGCCGAGGTGGATCGCGCCGTTGGCGTAGGGCAGCGCTGAAGTGACGAGAATTTTGCGGGTCATGGCGGGCGGTTCGGTTGGCTTTGCGCGGCGTTTCACGCAAAAACGCCCATTCTAGCAAAGGCGGTGAGGAGTAAGGAGTGATGAGTGAGGAGTGAGGAGCAAACCGATCGGTTTTACTCCTTACTCTTCACTCCTCTCTCCTCACTCGCCCTTTTGCGGTAAACTGTACAAATTTACTCGGGTATCGGGAAAAGGAGTTGTCAATGGCAGTTTCCATCGAGGCCGTCCAGGCCGCGCTCGGCAGTGCGATCGATCCGAACACGCACAAGGATTTTCTTTCAAGCCGCGTTGCAAAGAACATCAGGATCGACGCCGGCGTCGTCACGCTCGACATCGAACTCGGCTACCCGGCAAAAACGCAGCTCGCGCTGATCAAGGACGCCGTCGAGAGCGCGATCCGGACGGTAGCGGGCGTCACCGCGGTCGAAGCGAAGGTCGGCTTCAAGATCGTCGCGCACGCGGTGCAGCGCAACCTGAAGCCGCTCAAGGGGGTGAAGAACATCGTCGCCGTCGCTTCCGGCAAGGGCGGCGTCGGAAAAAGCACGACCGCGGCCAACATCGCGCTCGCGCTGGCGCAGGAAGGCGCGACGGTGGGCCTGCTCGACGCCGACATTTACGGGCCGTCGATCCCGCAGATGATGGGGCTCGCCGGTCGCCAGCCCGAATCCGCGGACGGCAAGTCGATGGAGCCGCTCAAGGCCTACGGCGTGCAGACGATGTCGATCGGCTACATGATCGACGTCGATTCGCCGATGGTCTGGCGCGGGCCGATGGTGACGCAGGCGCTCGAGCAACTCCTCAACCAGACGAACTGGACCGACGTCGATTACCTGATCGTCGACATGCCGCCGGGAACCGGCGACACGCAGCTGACGCTGGCGCAGAAAGTGCCGGTGACCGGGGCGGTGATCGTCACGACGCCGCAGGATATCGCGCTGATCGACGCCAGGAAGGGGCTCAAGATGTTCGACAAGGTCGGCATCCCGATCCTCGGTCTGGTCGAGAACATGAGCGTGCACATCTGCTCGAAGTGCGGCAACGAGGAGCACATTTTCGGCCACGGCGGCGGCGAACAGATGTGCAAGGATTACGACACCGAGTTTCTTGGCGCGCTGCCGCTCGAGCTTGCCATTCGCGAGATGGCAGACGCCGGCCGCCCCACCGTCGTCGGCGCGCCGGATTCACGTGCCGCCGAAATCTACCGCGGTGTCGCGCGGCGCATCGCGGTCAAGGTCGCCGAGCGCGCCAAGGACATGAGCGCGAAGTTCCCGAACATCGTCGTCCAGGACAGCTGACCGCCGGACAACGAGTCATCCGCCGGGCCCGGCCCGGCGTCCTGTGAGGAGGCGCGCATGCACGGGTGCGACGGCTGTACCGCCTGCTGCAAGATCATGAAGGTCGCCGAGCTCGACAAGCCGGCCAACCGCTGGTGCGAGCACTGCCGGATCAGCCAGGGCTGCGGCATCTACGAGGCGCGGCCGGACTCGTGTCGCCGCTATGAGTGCGTCTGGTTGCAGACGCAGTCGCTTGCAGCGCCGATGGCGCCCGAACTGCGGCCCGACCGTTCGCATGTCGTGATCGGCACGCTCGACGGCGGCGAGAGCCTCATCCTTTACGTCAGTCGTGATCACCGCGACGCCTGGAAACGCGGCGCGACCGGCCGCTTCGTCGCCGCAATGCGCGCGCGCGGCCTTTCCGTCTCGGTCAGCTGCGACGAGGTGATCACGCCGCTGTGAACCGCCCGGGCGCCGCCCGCGCATCCGGTTTCCCCAACGAGGGCGCGCAGGCCGTAAAATAGCCGCCTTCATTCAACGGTTTTACAAGCGCGATGTCGATCAAGTGCGACAAATGGATTCGCCGCATGGCGGCAGAGCACGGCATGATCGAGCCTTTCGAGCCCGATCAGGTGCGCTCGCTCAACGGCCAGAGAATCGTCTCGTACGGCACCTCGAGCTACGGCTACGATATCCGCTGCTCGAACGAATTCAAGCTCTTCACCAACATCAACTCGACCATCGTCGATCCCAAGAACTTCGACCCGAATTCCTTCGTCGATGTGACGAGCGATTTTTGCATCATCCCGCCGAACTCGTTCGCGCTCGCGCGCACCGTCGAGTACTTTCGCATTCCGCGCAAGGTGCTGACCGTGTGCCTCGGGAAAAGCACTTACGCGCGCTGCGGCATCATCGTCAACGTCACGCCCTTCGAGCCCGAGTGGGAAG
>CAZALA010000305.1:0-2508 GCA_964485725.1 uncultured Propionivibrio sp.
CGCAGGGCGGCGGCACCAAGGACACCTGGGTGCTCGAAAACTGAGGATAAACGATGCTTTCGACAACCGCAGATCATTTGTACTGGATGGGGCGCAGCATGGAGCGCGCCGAGAACACCGCGCGCATGCTCGATGTGACCTACCGCATGTCGCTGCTGACGCAGGCGGCCGGCGAGCCACACCAGGAGTGGCGCGCGATGCTCTCGATCAGTGGCCTGCACGAAGACTTCGACGCGCGCTATCCGGCGTACAGCGCCGCCAACGTCATCCACTTCATGACGCTCGACGGCAAGAATCCGGGCAGCATCTGGAACAGCATTTTCAACGCCCGCGAAAACGCCCGAGCGGTGCGTGGATCGATCAGCTCGGAACTGTGGGAAGCGGTGAACCACACCTGGCTCGACCTGCGCAGCAAGAATCTGGCGGCGATCGACGAGCATCGCGCCTCACCGTTTTTCGACTGGGTCAAGGAGCGTTCGCACGCCTCGCGCGGGATCGCGCACGGCACGCTGCTGCGCGACGACACGCTGCGCTTCCTCTCGCTCGGCACCTTCCTCGAACGCGCCGACAACACGGCGCGCATCCTCGACGTCAAATACCACATCCTGCTGCCGAGCCCGAGCGACGTCGGCGGCGCCGCCGATTATTACCAGTGGGGCGCGATCCTGCGCTCGGTCTCGGCCTTCGAGGCCTACCGCAAGACTTATCGCGACCAGATCACGCCCAAGCGCGTCGCCGAACTGCTCGTCCTGCGCCCCGACATGCCGCGCTCGCTGATGGCCTGCCTCGAACGCGTCAACCGCCTGCTGCAGGAAATCAACGGTTCGCGCAGCGGCGAGCTGCTGCGCCGCTGCGGCATGCTGCACGGGCAGTTGCGCTACGGCCGTGTCGATGACATCTTCGCGAACGGCTTGCACGAGTACCTGTCCGAATTCCTGGCGCAGACTTACGAGCTCGGCGAGCTGATCAACACGACCTATTTCTGGTCAACCGACGAATGAGCCACGCTTGCCCGGGCACGAGGCATGCCCCAAGATGGCCTCCTTCACCGGCCCGATGAGAGAAGAATCAAGATGAGCTACTGCCTCGCAGCGATGATCGATGCCGGAATGGTTTTCGCGTCCGACTCCCGGACCAACGCCGGCGTCGACAACATCTATACTTTCAGCAAGATGACGAGCTTCGAGCAGCCTGGCGAGCGCACCATCGTCATCGTCAATTCGGGCAACCTCGCGGTGACGCAGGCGACGATCGCCTACCTCAAGCAGGCGATCGCGCAAAATAGCGGCACCCATCTTCTCAACGTCGCGTCGATGTACGGCGTCGCCGAACTGATCGGCGCGGCGCTGCGCGAAGTGCGGCATCGCGACGGCCCTTTCCTGATGGAAGCCAACGTCGACAGCAGCGCCAACTTCATCGTCGGCGGCCAGATCGCCGGCGAGCGCCAACGCCTGTTCATGATTTACTCGGAAGGCAACTTCATCGAGGCGACGAGCGACGCTTTCTACTTCCAGATCGGCGAAACGAAGTACGGCAAGCCGATCATCGACCGCGTCATCCGCAACGGCACTTCGCTCGACGAAGCGATCAAGTGCGTCCTCGTCTCTTTCGATTCGACGATGCGCTCGAATCTTTCGGTCGGCATGCCGATCGACCTTGCCTGTTACGATCGCGATTCGTTGCGCCTTGCCCACGTCCGTCGTTTTCACGAAGGCGACCCTTACATCCAGAGCCTGCGCACGAGCTGGAGCGAAGGCGTCGTTCGCGCTTTCGCGCAGCTGCCGAGCCTGCCGCGCTAGGCGGGGCCGTCTCTTCCTTCGCTCCCCTTCGCTCATTTTCGTTTTTGCCCCGCCGAAAGGGCGCCGATGTCGATCCGCGTTGCGTTAAAACACGAGACCACTTACCGCTTCGATCGCGCTGTCAGCCTGTGGCCGCACGAAGTGCGGCTGCGCCCGGCGGCGCACAGCCGTACGCCCATCCTCGCCTACTCGCTGAAGGTCGATCCCGCCGAGCACTTCATCAACTGGCAGCAGGATCCTTACGGCAACTGGGTGGCGCGCCTCGTCTTCCCGGAAAAAACCGAGACGCTCTCGATCACCGTCGGTCTCGTCGCCGAAATGACGGTGATCAACCCCTTCGACTTCTTCATCGACGAGTTTGCCGAAAACTATCCCTTCCAGTATCCGGCGACGCTCCAACGCGAACTTGCGCCCTACCTCGAGAGCGAAGCGCGCGGCCCGCGCTTTGACGACTGGCTCGCTGCCTTGAGGCAAGAACTGCTCTCGGCGCCGCAGCCGACGATCGACACGCTGGTGGCGATCAACCAGCGCGTGCAAAAGGCCGTCGCTTATATCGTTCGCCTCGAAGCCGGCGTGCAGAGCCCCGAAGAGACGCTCGAACTCGCCCGCGGCTCCTGCCGCGATTCGGCCTGGCTGCTCGTGCAGGCGCTGCGCCAAATCGGCCTGGCGGCGCGTTTCGCGTCCGGTTACCTGATCCAGCTCAAGGCCG
>CAZALA010000306.1:0-2507 GCA_964485725.1 uncultured Propionivibrio sp.
ATCGACATTCCGAACCGGAAAATCAACCTCGCCGTCAGCGACGCGGTGCTGAGCGAGCGCCGCGCCGCGATGGACGCCAGGGGCGAGGCCGGCTGGCAACCTGCGGCGCCGCGAACGCGCGCCGTGTCGACCGCGCTGCAGGCCTACGCGCTGATGGCGACCTCGGCGGCGACCGGCGCCGTTCGTGATCTCGGGCAGTTGAAGCGCCGTTAAGCGCAAGCGCTGCGCGGAATGAAGGAAGCAGCCGCGGCCGCAAGCCTTTCTGCGCTCCCCGCGCTCGCCCTCGTCGCCGCCCTGCTGCTGCCGACCGCAGCCTTGTCCAACGAAGCGCTGGCCAAGGCCAAGGGCTGCCTCGCCTGCCATCAGCTCGACAAGAAGGCCGTCGGCCCGACGTATCAGGACGTGGCGCGCCGCTACGCCGGCCAGAGCGACGCCGCAGCGAAGATCGCGAGCAGCATCGTCAAGGGCACGCCGGTCCCCAAGGGCGCCGGCTGGCAGAAGGAAGGCAAGGCGGCGCTGCCTTTCATGTCGCCCAATTCGACGGTTCGCCCAGACGAAGCGCAGACGCTTGCGCTGTGGATTCTGAGCCAGAAGTAGCGGGCACACCGGCGTTTGCGTCGCATCGGAGCGGCTTTTCGCGAGTTCGGCCAAAGCGGACGCAGGGGACGGCGACGAAAACCTCGGTAAAGATCGGCGCTGCATAGTGCGTGCGGAAGTTGAGAGCGAGGGCGCGGTAAAAGGGAGAGGCCATTGTTACCCCATAAAGAAGCGTTTTATGGGGTAAATATAAGCGCCTTTGCCTGATAATCAAGCCTGGGCAAACGCTCGCGAGGGGTGACTGCGGGCCTCTGGCGCGATGGCGTGGCGGGCGAAGTCGCGAAGTGGATCCTCGCGCAGCCCCTCCTGCCCTGAACCGCTCTTACCCACACCGAACTGGTGCGCCGGCACGCGATTGCGCACCAGTGCGGGCCGCGCCGCGGCCGATGGCGACGCGGCGCGCTCAGCTTACGGCCTTCAAGGCCAAGAAAACATTGAACTTCAAGGCGGCATTCGAGTCTGGCACGGGTCGTGCTAAAACGGCTTCGTTCCTTATTTTAATTGCGGCATGGCAGCTCGACCGCTGGTATGGACTGTTTGCGCTTGATCCCGCCAGAATCGCCTGCAACTGCCGCTTCGTCCCATCAACGTGTCGCCACCGGAGGTCATCCATGCAATCCTCGCGTATTCCCGGCATGATGCTCGTGATCGCTGCAGCCCTTGCCACTTATGGTTGCGGTCAGAAAGAAGAACCCAAGCCGGCGCCAGCGCCAGCTCCCGCACCCACCGCCGCGCCGACGCCGCCGCCGAAGCCGGAAATCACCGTCCAGCTCGGCCACGTCGCGCCGCTCACCGGCCCGCAAGCCCACCTCGGCAAGGACAACGAAAACGGCGCGCGCATGGCCGTCGATGAACTGAACGGCAAGAACCTCGAGATCGGCGGCGCCAAGGTGAAGTTTGCCCTCGTCGCCGAAGACGATCAGGCCGACCCGAAACAGTGAACAATCGTCGCGCAGAAACTCGTCGACGCGAAGGTCAGCGGCGTCATCGGCCACCTCAACTCGGGGACGACGATTCCCGCCTCGAAGATTTATTCGGACGCCGGCATCCCGCAGATCTCGGGCTCGGCGACGAATCCGAAATACACGCAGCAGGGCTTCAAGACGACCTTCCGCGTCATGGCCAACGACGTCCAGCAGGGCAAGGTGCTCGGCAGCTACGCCGCGCAGCAGATGGCGGGCAAGACGATCGCCATCATCGACGACCGCACGGCTTACGGCCAGGGCCTCGCTGACGAAGTCGAAAAAGGCGTCACCGCGGCCGGCGGCAAGGTCGTGATGCGCGAGTTCACGAACGACAAGGCGACCGATTTTGCCGCCATCCTGACCCGGATCAAGGCGAAGAGGCCCGACGTCATCGTCTATGGCGGCATGGACGCGCAAGGCGGCCCGATGGTCAAGCAGATGAAGTCGCTCGGCGTCAAGGCCAAGTTCCTCACTGGCGACGGCGGCTGCACGCCCGAATTCATCAAGCTCGCCGGAGCGGCGAGCGAAGGCCAGTACTGCTCGCTGCCGGGCGTCCCGCTCGTGCAGATGCCGGGTGGCAAGGCTTTCGGCGACGCCTTCACGGCCAAGTACGGCCAGATCCAGCTCTACGCGCCTTACGTCTATGACGCGACGATGGTGATGGTCGACGCGATGAAGCGCGCCGACTCGGTGGAAGCTGCGAAATTCCTGCCGGAAATCGGCAAGACCGATTACCCCGGCGTTACCGCCAAGATCCAGTTCGACGAAAAAGGCGACTTGAAGGGCGGTGCGATCTCGCTCTACCAGGTGAAGGACGGCAAGTGGGAATATCGCGAGACGATCGGCGGTGAAGCCCCCGCCCCGGCAGCGGCAGCGCCGGTAGCGGCAGCGCCCGCACCGGCGGCGGCGCCCGCACCGGCAGCGCCAGCAGCCGCGCCCGCAGCG
>CAZALA010000307.1:0-2471 GCA_964485725.1 uncultured Propionivibrio sp.
CCTCGGACCACATGTAGCTGTAGTAGCCCGACGCATAGTGATCGCCGGAGAAGATATGACCGAACTGGGTCGGCCGGTGGCGCAGAGCGATTTCCGCCGGCATGCCGATTTTCTCAAGTTCCTGCTTCTCGAACGCGCGTACGTCGGTGATCGACGCGGCCGGTTGGGTGTGGAATTCGAGATCCATCAGGGCCGACGACACGAACTCCACCGTGGCAAAGCCCTGATTGAACTTGCGCGCGGCGATGAAGCGCTTGAGCAGGTCCTCGGGCAGCGGCTCGCCGGTCTGGTAATGCCGCGCGAACTTCTGCAACACCTGCGGCTGTTCCTGCCAGTGTTCATAGAGCTGCGACGGCAGTTCGACGAAATCGGTGAATACGCTGGTGCCGGACAGCGACGGGTACACGACGTTCGACAGCATGCCGTGCAGGCCGTGGCCGAACTCGTGGAACAGCGTGCGAGCGTCATCAGGCGACAGCAGCGACGGCTGGCCATCCGTGCCCTTGGAAAAATTGCAGACGTTGATGATCAGCGGCGCGACGTCGCCGTCGAGCTTCTGCTGGTCGCGCAGCGAGGTCATCCACGCGCCGGAACGCTTGGAGGGCCGCGCGAAGTAGTCGCCATAGAACAGCGCCTTGTGGTTGCCCATGGCGTCCTTGACCTCCCACACCCGCACGTCCGGATGCCAGACCGGGATGTCCTTGCGCTCAACGAAGGTCACCCCGAACAGCCGGGCCGCGACGTCAAAGGCGGCGTCGATCATATTGTCGAGCGCGAGATAGGGCTTGATCGCGGCATCATCGAAATTGGCGCGGCGCTGGCGCAGCTTCTCGGCGTAGTAGCGCCAGTCCCAGGCGGCGAGTTTGAAGTTCCCGCCCTCCTCGGCGATCAGCGCCTGGAGCGCGTCGCGATCGGCCATGGCGCGGGCACGGGCCGGCTTCCAGACCCGCTCCAAGAGGTCACGCACGGCCTCCGGCGTCTTGGCCATGGAATCCTCCAGCCGGTAGGCGGCGAAGCTCGGATAGCCGAGGATTTTCGCCCGCTCCTCGCGCAGCTTGAGCACTTCCAAGATGACGGCATTGTTGTCGTTGGCATTGCCGTTATCGCCGCGCGCGATGAAGGCCTTGTAGACCTTTTCGCGCAGATCGCGGCGGGCGGAATCCTTCAGGAACGGCTCGACGAAGGAGCGCGACAGCGTCACCACCATCTTGCCCGGCATCCCGCGCTCGTCCGCCGCAGCCTTCGTGGCGGCGACGAAGCTGTCCGGCAGGCCTGCCAGATCGTTCGCGCCGAGCTCCATGGTCCACTCCTGCTCGTCGCCGAGCAGATGGTGGCTGAAAGATGTCGCCAGATGCGCCAGCCGCTCGTTGATCTCCGCGGTCCGGGCCTTGGCGGCCTCACTGAGGCCCGCGCCGGAGCGATGGAAGCTGGTCCAGGTCCGCTCCAGCAGCCGCGCCTGCTCACCCGTCAGATTGAGCGACGCCGCCTTGTCGCGCAGCTTCGAGACGCGGCCAAACAGCGCGGCATCCATGGAGATCGGATTCCAGTGCCGCGCCTGCTTCAGCGCCACTTCGGACTCGATCTTGAGAAGCTCGGGATTGGAGTGGGCCCCCACGAGGTCATAGAACACCGCCGACACCTTGGAGAGCAGCTTGCCGGCGCGCTCCAGCGCGGTGACGGTATTTTCGAACGTCGGCTCGGCCGGGTTCGCCTTGATCGCCTCGATCTCGGCGGAGTGATCGGCAAAAGCCTTGTCGAAGGCCGGCAGGAAGTGCTCGGGACGGATGTCGGCGAAGGGCGGCGTCTGGAACGGTGTCTGCCAGGCCGCCAGCAGCGGGTTGGTATGGGAGTCGACAGCCGTTGAGGACGCTTCTGACATGGTGAGGCCTTATTTCCAGCGATTTCCAAGGCATTCTCTATAGCATCCGGTGGGGCTTTTTTGCGCCCTTGCCGCTTGATTGACGCGCCGATTTCGCAGAGATTGCGGCCCGAAACGGGATCACAAAGTCATGAACGCCAAGAAGCTCGAAGCCAACGCCCGCGAAATCGCGTGGCCCAGCGTCATCACCGTCATCAGCGCCGCCATCCTGATCGGCGCCGAGGTGTTCGGCGCGGCCTTCGCCGGCGGCTGGGCGCTCGCGATCCTGTTCGGCCTCAGCGACACCGGCGCTCACATCGTCCAGATCGTGCTCTTCCTGATCGGCGTCGCCATCATGGTTGCGTTCGTGCGCGGCGCTCAGCGCGTCGAGCCGTTTACCCGCAAGATCTGAGGCTGTACGGGCGTTGAAAACTTAACGCGCGTTCATCTTTCCTCGCCGTTCGTTAATGCCCGCGCGACATTTCGATCACGCGCTGGGGAAACTTGCCTCGCGGGCAAAAAAATACTTGCACCACCGAGTCAAAACTCATATTTCACCCTTGCCCAATTTCGCACGTGCCTGTGGTCGTGTGTCAGTCGGTAGGTATCCGGA
>CAZALA010000308.1:0-2469 GCA_964485725.1 uncultured Propionivibrio sp.
TTGTGTTTGGGAGCATTCCCCCTGGCGGTTCCCCGTGGGGGCGGGGGTCGGGAGGGAGTTTGGGCGTGGGGGATGTGGCGTTGTGGTCGTTCGGCACGTGCAGGTTGGGGATGCCTTGGGCCGAATCGACCATCGCGGGCGCCGGGCGCTCGGAATAGAGGGCGTCGATGTCGGCGATGGCCTGCGCCTGCTCGGCAGCCGGCAGCGCCTTGATTTTGGCGAGCAGATCGCCGACGCCCATGTTCGGATTGACGCCGAGCGTTTTGAAAGTCGCCGCGTACTTGTCGAAGACGTCCTTGTAGAAGACGGTGACGGCGTGGCCGAAGATGACCGGGTCCGAGACCTTCATCATCGTCGCCTTGAGGTGCAGCGAGAGCAGCAGGCCCTGCTTCTTGGCGTCGTCGATTTCGCTCGCGTAGAAAGCGCGCAGCGCCGACTTTTGCATGAAAGTCGCATCGACGATTTCGCCGGCGAGGACCTTCACTTTGTCCTTGAGGACTTTCGCCGTGCCGTCGGCGCCGACGAATTCGATTTTGAGTTCGTTGTCGGCGGCCATGACGAGCGATTTTTCGTTGCCGTAAAAATCGCCGCCCGTCATGTGCGCGACCTGCGCTTTCGCGTCCGGCTTCCAGGCGCCGAGCTTGTGCGGATGTTTTTTCGCGAAGTTCTTGACCGAGAGCGGCGCGCGGCGGTCGGAGTTGCCTTCGCGCAGCACGGGGTTCACCGCTGAACCCAGCACCTTCGCGTAGCGCGCGAAGATCGCTTTTTCGGCCTCGTCCTTCGGCCGCTCGGGATATTCGGGCAGGTCGTAGCCCTGGCCCTGCAGCTCCCTGATCGCTTCCTTGAGCTGCGGCACCGAAGCGCTGATGTTCGGCAGCTTGATGATGTTCGCCTCGGGCTTGAGCGTCAGCGCGCCGAGTTCGGCAAGCGCGTCGGCACCTTGCTGTTTGCGCTGCGCTTCGGTCAGGCGCTCGGGGAAGCTCGCGATGATGCGGCCGGCGAGCGAGATGTCGGCCGTTTCGATCTCGACACCGGTGTCTTTGGTGAACGCGCGCACGATCGGCAGCAGCGAGTAGCTCGCGAGCGCCGGCGCTTCGTCAATTTGGGTCCAGTAGATTTTCGCGGTGGTCATTTTCTTCTCTCAAGGTTTGCAAAAGGGGAAGAAGGCGCGCAGGGCGCGATCAGGAAACGACGTCAAGTTGCAGATACTCGTAGACCTTGGCCTTTTTCGGCTCGACTTTTTCAGCGTATATCGCGAAGTATTCGGCCGGTTCCGGCAGACGGCCAAGCACCGCGACGACCGCGCCGAGCTCGGCCGAGCCGAGATAGACGCGCGTCCGGTTGCCCATGCGCTCGTCGAAGTTGCGCGTCGAAGTCGAATACACGGTGCCGCCGTCGGGAACGCGCAGCTGGTTGCCCATGCACAGCGAGCAACCGGCCATTTCGATGCGCGCGCCGAAAGCGCCGAAGACCGAGAAATACGCTTCGTCCTTGAGCTTTTGCTGGTCCATCCGCGTCGGCGGGCAGACCCAGGTGCGCACTTTCGGGTCGAACTTGCGGCCGCGCATGATTTCGCCGGCGGCGCGGTAATGCCCGATGTTGGTCATGCACGAGCCGATGAAGACGTCGTCGATTCTGTCGCCGGCCACTTGCGAGAGGAGCTTGACGTCGTCGGGGTCGTTCGGGCAGGCGAGGATGGGCTCGGTGATTTCAGCAAGGTCGATCTCGACGACTTGCGCGTACTGCGCGTCCTTGTCGGCGACGAGCAGCTCCGGCTTTGCGAGCCACGCTTCGACCGCGGCGATGCGCGCGCGCAAGGCGTCAGCGTCGGCGTAACCGTCTTCGATCATGCTCTTCATGAGCGCCGCGTTCGAGCGCAGATAGGTGGCGACGCTTTCCTTCGAGAGCGCGATGCAGCTTGCCGCCGCCGAGCGCTCGGCGGAGGCGTCGGTGAGCTCGAAAGCCTGCTCGACGGTGAGCTCCGGCAAGCCTTCGATTTCGAGGATGCGACCGTTGAAGACGTTGACCTTGTTCTTCTTCGGCACGGTGAGGAGGCCGCGCTCTATCGCGAAATACGGGATCGCATTGACCGCGTCGCGCAGCGTGATGCCCGGATTGAACTTGCCTTTGAAGCGCACGAGGACCGATTCGGGCATGTCGAGCGGCATGAAGCCCATGGCGCCGGCGAAAGCGACGAGGCCTGAGCCTGCCGGGAAGGAAATGCCGATCGGAAAGCGCGTGTGCGAGTCGCCGCCGGTACCGACCGTGTCGGGCAGGAGCAGGCGGTTGAGCCAGGAGTGCACGACGCCGTCGCCGGGCTTCAAGGCAACGCCGCCGCGCTCGGCGACGAAGACCGGCAGGCTCTTGTGCGTCTTGATGTCGGCGGCCTTCGGGTAAGCGGCCGTATGGCAGAAAGACTGCATGAACATCGGCGCCTGGAACTTCAGGCAGGCAAGCTCGGTGAGCTCG
>CAZALA010000309.1:0-2458 GCA_964485725.1 uncultured Propionivibrio sp.
TGCCGGCTTCCTTGTAGGCCTTGGCGGCGGCATCCTTGCCGGCCATCAGCTCGTACATGTTCGGGCGCACGTTCTCGGGCAGGCGCTCGGCCGAGTGGCCGATGCCGGCGATGCTGACGGCGCGCTTCTTGTTGCTGACGTTGGAATTGAGCGTGACGACGAGGCCGGCGGCGCCGTCGGTGACGAGCGAGCAGTCATGCAGGCGCAGCGGCGGGGCGATCATCATGTTCTTGCACTTGCCCTTGGCGTCGAGCTCGTTGAGCTTCATGATGTCGGCGACGGTCTGCGGGCCGTTCTTGACGTGCGCAAGCGGGTTTTCGCTGCCGTTCTTGTAGCAGAGCGCGCCTGCCGTCCACAGCATCTTCTCGAGGTCTTCGTTGGAGATGCCGTATTGCTTCTGATAGCCCTTCGCGTAGGCGGCAAAGAGCATCGGGAAGGACCAGCCCTTGGAGCCTTCGCTCGGCCAGTGCGACGACCCGGCAAGGACGTGCGTCATTTGCGGCGTCGGCAAGAGATTCATCTTCTCGACGCCGATGACGAGAACGTTCTTGGCGCGGCCGGCTTCGACCGCGTAGAGCGCGTCGTACAGCGCGACCGACGAGGAGGCGCAGGCGCATTCGCAGCGCGTCATCGGCTTGAAGCGCAGCGCCGGGTCGATTTCGGCGGCGAGCGGGCCGACGTGTTCCTGGTTGATAAAGGTGCCGGGCGAGCACGAGCCGACATAGACGGCATCGATGTCGCGGGCCTCGAGGCCCGAGTCGGCGATCGCGCCGCGACCGGCTTCGATCAAAAGATCGTAATAGCTCTTGGTGTCGGTAATGAGGCCCGTGGCTTTGTCCTTCTTGATGAAGGCGCCGAACTCGGTGTTATAGGCACCGATGATGCTTGCATTTGACATATTGATTACCTCGATTGAGCAATAGGTGGCAAAGCTTGGAAAGGGGAAGCCGATTCTTGCGATCGACGGCGGAATGGGCGATGACCGCGGCGAGCCCGGAAAGTGCGCAAGCGTTGAGCACGTTCCGGGCCCTTTCTTCAGCCGAGGATGTCAGCGCGCATCCCCATCGGCTCGTCGCGGAAAATCCGCAAGTCCATGATCTTCAGCGTCGGGCTGATCGCGGGACGGAAGTCCATGAGGGCCAGGATGTCGCGGTCAAGATCGACGCCCGGCGCGATTTCGATGAGTTCGAGCCCGCCTTCGATGAGCCGGAAGACACAGCGCTCGGTGATATAAAGAACGGGCTGTCTGCTCTTGAAAGCGACTTCGCCGCTGAAAGTGCGGTGTTCGACTTCGGCGACGAATTTCTTCGTTTCGCCTTCCTTGACGATCTTCAGCGCGCCGTTGCTGACGCCCACTTGCAGGCTGCCGGCGGTGAAGGTGCCGACGAAAACGACTTTCTTCGCGGTCTGGCTGATGTTGATGAAGCCGCCGGCGCCGGCAAGACGCGGACCGAACTTGCTGACGTTGAGGTTGCCCTGCGCGTCGGCCTGAGCGAGGCCGAGGAAGGTCAGGTCGAGGCCGCCGCCGTCGTAGAAGTCGAACTGGTAGGGCTGATCGATGATCGCCGCAGCGTTCGACGCGGCGCCGAAGGAAAGGCCACCCGCGGGGATGCCGCCGACGACACCGGGTTCAGCGGTCAGCGTCATGAGGTCGTTGATCTTCTCTTCGGCCGCCACCGCGGCGACGCCCTCGGGCATGCCGATGCCAAGGTTCACGATGCTGTTCGGGGTCAGTTCCATCGCCGCGCGTCGCGCAATGATCTTGCGTTCGGAAAGGTCCATCGAGGGAATCGACGACATCGGCACGCGGATCTTGCCGGCGTAAGCGGCGCTGTACTGCTCGGCAAACGTCTGCATGTGGTATTCGGGTTTCTCGGCGACGACGACGTAGTCGACGAGGATTCCCGGAATCTTGACTTCGCGCGAACTCAAGGTGCCGCACTCGGCGATGCGCTCGACCTGGACGATGACGATGCCGCCGGAGTTGTGCGCCGCCGTGGCGATCGAGAAGGCCTCGAGCGTCAATGCCTCTTTTTCCATCGTGATATTGCCGTCGGCGTCGGCGGTCGTGCCGCGGATGATGCCGACGTTGATCGGGAAGGTCTTGTAGAAGAGGTATTCCTCGCCGCCGATCATCATCAGCTCGACGATGTCTTCCTTGGTAATGCTGTTGATCTTGCCGCCGCCGTGGCGCGGATCGACGAAGGTGCCGAGGCCGACGCGCGAGATCACGCCGGGCTTGCCGGCGCCGATGTCACGGAAGAGATGGGCAATGATGCCTTGCGGCAGGTTGTAGGCTTCGATCTTGTCGGTGACGGCAAGCTTCTGCAGCTTGGGCGCGAGGCCCCAGTGGCCGCCGATGACCTTGCCGACGAGCCCTTCGTAACCCAGATGGTTGAGGCCGCCCTCCTTGCCGTCGCCCTGCCCGGCCGCGGTAGCCAGGGTGGGGTTGCGCGGG
>CAZALA010000310.1:0-2457 GCA_964485725.1 uncultured Propionivibrio sp.
CGCGCACGTCTGCGTCGTCGGCATCGGCGGCGTCGGCTCGTGGGCGGCCGAGGCACTCGCGCGCTCGGCGCTCGGGCGGCTGACCCTGATCGACCTCGACATGGTCGCCGAATCGAACGTCAATCGTCAGGTGCATGCGCTCGATCACGAGTTCGGGAAAGCCAAGACGAGCGCGATGGCTGAGCGCATCGTCGCGATCAACCCGCTCTGCCGCGTCGCTGAAATCGAGGATTTCGTTTCGCCCGAGAACGTCTCATCGCTCCTCGATCGGGGTTTCGATTACGTGATCGACGCGATCGACGAAGTGCGCACGAAAGCGGCGATGATCGCCTGGTGCAAGGCGCAGGGCATTTCCCTGATCAGCGCCGGCGGGGCGGGCGGCAAGAGCGATCCGGCGCGCATCGAAGTCGCCGACCTGGCGCTGACCATCCAGGATCCGCTGCTCGCCAGGGTGCGCAACGTGCTGCGCAAACAATACGGTTTTACGCGCGAAGCGAAAAAGAAATTCGGCGTGCGTGCGGTGTTCTCGAGCGAGCCGCTGCGCTATCCTGAAGCCGTCTGCGATCCGGGTTCGGATGCCAATGCCGACACCGCGCCCGCTGCAACGACCGCAATGACCGGGCTTAATTGCGCGGGCTACGGCTCTTCGGTCTGTGTCACGGCATCGTTCGGTTTCTTCGCGGCGTCCGAGTGCCTGCGCGAACTGGCCGCGGCAAAGAATCCGCTCTACTGATTGTCGAGCCAGACGCCGACGCCCTGCGCATTGAGTTCGAGGTCGTTGGCAAAAACCTCGAGAATGTTCTGGTTGGCGAGCGGGCTGCCGAAGCGCCGCGCTTCGGCGAGCAGAAATTCGGCCATGCGCTCACGGATGCGCTGGTGCCTCAGATCTCGATCAGCGCCCGCGCCGAGCCCGGATTGTTCCGCTTGCGCCAGAGCGACAAAAGCGTCGACCTGGCGGTGCAGGATGGCCGCTTTTGGCACGGGGTCGCGCAGCTGCCCGAAATGCGTGAGGTAGATCGCGCCGGGCGCGTAGCTCGTCAGCCGGTCGATGGTGACGTGCATTTTTTCAGGCTCGAACTGCACCGGCGTCGTCGTCGGGAAAATGAACTGGCGCTCGCCGACGTCGAGTTCGGGATAGGAGACGCCGAAGTTGTCGCCGGCAAAGATGTGGCCGCTGCGAGTGTCGACGATGGCGTTGTGGTGGCGAGCATGGCCTGGCGTATCGAGGCAGACGAGCTCGCGCCCGCCGAGCTTGACGCAAAACCCGTCGCCGGCCTCGACGACCCGGTCGGCGGCGACGGGGACGATTTCGCCGTACAGGCGTTCGGTCGCTTCGGGACCATAGACCGCGAGCGTTCCGGCGATGAGCCGCGACGGGTCGATCATGTGGCGCGCGCCGCGCGGATGGACGATAAGCTGCGCATTCGGGAAGGCGCGCATCATCGCGCCGGCGCCGCCCGCATGGTCGAGATGGACATGCGTGAGGATCACGTAATCGACCTGCGTGACCGCCATCGACAGTTCGCCCAGCGCGCCGAGCAACGCCGGCATTGACGCATTGACACCGGTATCGACAAAAGCCGCTCTGCCGTCTTCAACGATGAGATGAATCGCCGCGAGCCTGGGCCGCAGGTAATCCGAATCGATGGCAAAGATGCCCTCGCCGTAGGCTGTTGCAAACTTCATGCGTTAACAATCCCTCATACGCGCGCCTTGAGCCGCGACGCGAATTTCTTGCGGAACTTGGCGACTTTCGGCGCGACGACGGCCTGGCAGTAGCCTTGACCGGGGTGCTGCGCAAAATAGCGCTGATGATAATCCTCGGCGGCGTAAAAGGCAGCTTCCGGAACGAGTTCGGTGACGATCGGCGCGCCCCACAGGTTCTCGGCTGCGAGCGCCTGCATGACGCGCGTCGCTTCGCTCTTCTGTCCGTCCGAGTGATAGAAGATCACCGAGCGATATTGCGTGCCGACATCGTTGCCCTGCCGGTTTTTCGTCGTCGGATCGTGGATCGCGAAGAAGATTTCCAGGAGTTCGACGTAGCTCACGACTTGCGGATCGAAGACGACGCGAACGACCTCGGCGTGCCCCGTGCTGCCCTCGCAAACCGCCTCGTAGGTCGGATGATCGATGGTGCCGCCGCAATAGCCGGAGACGACCGATTCGACCCCGGTCAGCTCGGTGAAGACAGCTTCCAGACACCAGAAACAACCCCCGCCGAGAATGGCGTAATCATGCGCTTGCGACATGGCGTTCTCCTCGTAGATGAACCGGGTCAGACTGGCCATTCGCCGAAAAGCTCCTGCAGGAGCCCGATTCATCGGGCAATTCCCCGCATGAAGAAACCGGCCGCAGAAAGCACACAGCCCTCGCCGCAGTTAAGCGGGAGGGCTGGTGTTTAGGGGGAGCCTGGCGGTGACCTACTTTCGCACACGTAGTATGCACTATCATCGGCGC
>CAZALA010000311.1:0-2392 GCA_964485725.1 uncultured Propionivibrio sp.
GCCTTCTTTCCGCAAGGTCAATCCCGCCGACGCGCCGATCTTTTACATCGCGCTCTCTTCGGCGACGCTGCCGCTGCCGGTGATCAACGAATACGCCGAGACGCAGCTCGCGCAGCGCCTGTCGACGATCAGCGGCGTTGCGCAGGTGCAGGTTTTCGGTTCGCAGAAGTTCGCCGTGCGCATCCGCAGCAACCCCGACCAGCTCGCCGCGCGCGGCATGGGCATCGACGAGCTGCAGCAGGCGGTGGCGCAGGCCAACGTCAACCAGCCGGTCGGCATCATCGACGGCGAACGCCAGACTTTCGCGATCAAGGACAACGGCCAGCTCACGAGCGCGGCCGCCTACCGTCCGCTCATCGTCGCCTGGCGCAACGGCGCGCCGGTGCGGCTCGAAGACGTCGCGACGCCGATCGACAGCGTCGAGAACATCCGCGTCGCCGCGTGGAACGTCGACAAACGCGCCATCGTGCTCGCCATCCAGCGCCAGCCCGGCGCCAACACGATCGAGACGGTCAATTCGATCAAGCGCATCCTGCCGAGCTTCCAGGCGAAGCTGCCGGCGGCGATCAACATGACGACGCTTTACGATCGCAGCATCTCGATCAGCGAAGCGATCGAGGACGTGCAGTTCACGCTCGTCCTCGCCGGCTTCCTCGTCATCCTCGTCATCCTGCTTTTCCTGCGCAACCTCTCGGCGACCGCGATTCCGGCGCTCGCCCTGCCGATTTCGGTGATCGGCACCTTCGCCGTCATGTATTCGCTCGACTACAGCCTCGACAACCTCTCGCTGCTCGCCCTCACGCTCTCGGTCGGCTTCGTCGTCGATGATGCTATCGTCATGCTGGAGAACATCGTCCGCCACATCGAGCTGGGCGAGAGCCCGCTGCAGGCGGCAATCAAGGGCTCGCGCGAGATCGGCTTCACGATCATCTCGATGACGATTTCGCTGACCGCGGTGTTCATCCCGGTGCTCTTCATGAGCGGCATCGTCGGCCGCCTCCTGCACGAGTTCGCGGTGACGATCTGCGCGGCGATCCTGGTCTCGGGCATCGTCTCGCTGACGCTCACGCCGATGCTCTGCAGCCGCTATCTGCGGCACAGCTCGCCCGAAGGTCACGGCCGCACTTTCCGCGCCTTCGAATCCTTCTTCGCGGCGCTGCTCAACGCCTACAGGAGCTCGCTCGCGAAGGCGATGCGCCACCCGCGTTTTGTCATCGGCGTCTTTCTCGCAACCTTTGTCCTCACCGCCTACTTCTTCACGCTGGTGCCCAAGGATTTCCTGCCGAGCGGCGACAGCGGCCAGATCGTCGCCATCACCGAGGGCGCGCAGGACGCTTCCTTCGCTTCGATGATGGCGCATCAGCGCGAGCTTGCCGAAATCGTCCGCCAGAATCCCAACATACGCTCGTTCATGTCGAGCGTCGGCGCCGTCGGTTCGCGCCCGACCTCGAACTCGGGTTCGCTTTTCCTCGTCCTGAAGCCGCGCGACGAGCGCCAGGCGACGCCCGACGAGATCATCCAGGAACTGCGTCCCAAGCTGGCCGCGGTGCCGGGAATGAAGGTCTATATGCAGAACCCGCCGGTGATCCGCATCGGCGGACAGATCACCTCGGGGCAATACCAGTACACGCTGCAAAGCACCGACCTTGCCGAACTCTACCAATGGACCGACACGCTGCTCGGGCGCATCCGGGGGCTGCAGGGCTTCGTCGATGTCACGAGCAACCTCAACAACTTAAGTCCGGTGCTGACGATCGACGTCGATCGCGACAAGATCGCGACGCTCGGCCTTTCCTTCGGCCAGGTCGAAGACGCGCTGCAAAGCGCTTTTTCGTCGCGCCAGATTTCGACGATCTACGGCACCGCCAACCAGTACCAGGTGATTCTCGAAGTCGCCCCGGAATTCCAGGCCGATCCGGCGATGCTCTCGCGCCTCTACGTTCGCGCCTCGAGCGCATCGGGCGGCAAGCTCATCCCGCTCGACACGGTCACCCGCATCAGCCGCAAGACGCAGGCGCTCACCGTCAACCACCAGGGGCAGCTGCCGTCGGTGACGATCTCGTTCAACCTGCTGCCGGGCGTCTCGCTCGGCGAAGCCGTCGACAAGATCAAGGCGCTCGAGCGCGAAATGCGCATGCCCGCTTCGCTCAACACCAGCCTGCAAGGGACCGCGCAGGCTTTCCAGGCCTCGCTGCAAGGCCTCGGCCCCCTGCTTCCCGTCGCCATCCTCGTCGTCTATCTCGTCCTCGGCATTCTTTATGACAGCTTCATCCATCCCCTGACGATTCTCGCCGGCCTGCCTTCTGCGGCGCCCGGCGCCCCGATCCCGCCCTATCCCCTCCACGTTGCCCTTCCCCTCTACGCTCTCGCCCGCCCCCCCCTGCCCCTCCCC
>CAZALA010000312.1:0-2375 GCA_964485725.1 uncultured Propionivibrio sp.
CACGTTGAACGACTCCGGCATGCCGGCGTCGATCTTGTGATCGCCCTTGACGATGCTCTCGTAGACCTTGGTGCGGCCATTGACGTCGTCGGACTTGACCGTCAGCATTTCCTGCAGCACGTAGGCGGCGCCGTAGGCTTCGAGCGCCCACACTTCCATTTCGCCGAAGCGCTGGCCGCCGAACTGCGCCTTGCCGCCGAGCGGCTGCTGCGTCACCAGCGAGTACGGTCCGGTCGAACGCGCGTGCATCTTGTCGTCGACGAGGTGGTGGAGCTTCAAGACGTGCATGTAGCCGACCGTCACCTTGCGCTCGAACTGTTCGCCGGTGCGTCCGTCGTAGAGCGTCATCTGCCCGGATTCGGGCATCCCGGCGAGTGCCAGCATGGCCTTGATTTCCTCTTCGCGCGCGCCGTCGAAAACCGGCGTGGCGAAAGGCACGCCGTTCTCGAGGTTGCCGGCCATTTCGAGGATCTCGGCGTCGTTGAGCTGGTCGAGGTCCTCGGGCTTGCCGTTGGTGTTGTAAATCTGCTCGAGGAAGGCGCGCACTTCCTTGGCGTTCGCCTGCCGGCGCATCATTTCGGCGATCTTGAAGCCAAGGCCCTTGGCGGCAAGCCCCAGGTGCACTTCGAGCACCTGGCCGACGTTCATCCGCGAGGGCACGCCCAGCGGGTTCAGGACGATATCGACGGTGCGGCCGTCGGCCATGTGCGGCATGTCCTCGACCGGGACGATGCGCGAAACGACGCCCTTGTTGCCGTGGCGGCCGGCCATCTTGTCGCCCGACTGCAGGCGGCGCTTGACGGCGACATAGACCTTGACCATCTTCTGCACGCCCGGCGGCAGTTCGTCGCCTTGCGTGAGCTTCTTGCGCTTTTCCTCGAAGGCGATGTCGAAGTCCTTGCGCGTCTGCTCGAGGCCATCTTTCAGCGATTCGAGCTGGGCGGCGACGTCGTCGTCGGCCATGCGGATGTCGAACCAATGGTGCTGGTCGATGCCGGCGAGGTAGTCGGCGGTGATCGGTGTTCCCTTGGCGAGGCGCTTCGGACCGCCGTTGGCCGGCTTGCCGGTGACGAGGCGCTCGACCCGCGCGAAAGCGTCGCGTTCGACGATGCGCATCTGGTCGGCAAGATCGAGCTTGTAGCCACGCAGGTGATCGTCGATGATCGACTGCGCCCGCTTGTCGCGCTCGATGCCTTCACGCGTAAACACCTGGACGTCGATGACGGTGCCGGCGATCCCCGACTGCACGCGCAGCGAGGTGTCCTTCACGTCGGAGGCCTTCTCGCCGAAGATCGCGCGCAGCAGCTTCTCTTCCGGCGTCAGCTGGGTTTCGCCCTTCGGCGTCACCTTGCCGACGAGGACGTCGCCGGCTTCGACTTCGGCGCCGATGTAGACGATGCCCGATTCGTCGAGGCGCGAGAGCTGCGATTCGCCGAGCGAGGCGATGTCGCGCGTGATTTCTTCCGGCCCGAGCTTGGTGTCGCGCGCGACCACCGTCAGCTCCTCGATGTGGATCGAGGTAAAGCGGTCTTCGGCGACGACGCGCTCGGAGATCAGGATCGAGTCTTCGAAGTTGTAGCCGTTCCACGGCATGAACGCGATCAGCATGTTCTGGCCGAGCGCGAGTTCGCCCTTGTCGGTCGAGGCGCCGTCGGCGACGACGTCGCCCTGCGCGATGATGTCGCCGACGCGAACGAGCGGCCGCTGGTTGATGTTGGTGTTCTGGTTCGAGCGCGTGTACTTGACGAGGTTGTAGATGTCGACGCCGACTTCGCCGGGGACCGTCTCGTCGTCATTGACGCGAACGACGATGCGCGAGGCGTCGACGTAATCGACCTTGCCGCCGCGCAGCGCCTGCACCGCGGTGCCCGAGTCGACCGCGACGGTGCGCTCGATGCCGGTACCGACGACGGGCTTTTCCGGACGCAGGCAGGGAACGGCCTGACGCTGCATGTTGGCGCCCATCAGCGCGCGGTTGGCGTCGTCGTGCTCGAGGAAGGGAATGAGCGAAGCGGCGACCGAGACGATCTGCCCCGGCGCAACGTCCATGTACTGGACGCGCGAAGGCTCGGCGAGGATGGTTTCTCCCTTTTCGCGACAGGTGACGAGGTCATCGGTGAGGACGTTGTTGTCGCCGAGCGCGGCGTTGGCCTGCGCGACGATGTAACCGCCCTCCTCGATCGCCGAGAGGTATTCGATCTGGTCGGTGACGGCGCCGCCTTCGACCTTGCGGTAAGGCGTTTCGAGGAAGCCGTATTCGTTCGTGCGCGCAAAGAGCGCGAGCGAGTTGATGAGGCCGATGTTCGGGCCTTCCGGCGTTTCGATCGGGCAGACGCGGCCGTAGTGCGTCGGGTGCACGTCGCGCACTTCGAAGC
>CAZALA010000313.1:0-2363 GCA_964485725.1 uncultured Propionivibrio sp.
TAACTGACGAGGTCGCGCAGCGTGAAGCCGTCGTGCGCGGTGATGAAATTCACGCTCGCCTGCGGCGTGCGCCCGCGCTGGCGAAAGACTTCGCTCGAACCGGCGAGGCGATGCGCGAGCGCGCCAGGGCCGGCGCCGCCGGTGAGCCAGTAGGCGCGCACCTCGTCGCGGTAGCGGTCGTTCCACTCGCTCCAGCCGGGCGGGAAACGCCCGAGCCGGTAACCGTCGGGGCCGAGGTCCCAGGGCTCGGCGATCATCTTGATGCGGGCCAGCAGCGGGTCCTGGCGCACCGCCGCAAGAAAACCGCTGCCGCGCGTCAGGGCAACCGCGAGGTCGAAGCGGAAGCCATCGACGTGCATCTCGCGCACCCAGTAACGCAGCGCGTCCATGACGAGCTGCAGCACCCGCGGCTGCGCGAGCTCGAGCGTATTGCCGCAACCCGTGAAGTTGAGATAGGCGTTGCGGTGGCCTTCGGGCAGCTTGTAATAGCTCGCGTTGTCGATGCCGCGAAACGACACCGTCGGCCCCAACTCATCGGTCTCGGCGGTGTGGTTGAAGACGACGTCGAGGATGACTTCGATGCCGGCGGCGTGCAAGGCGCGGACCATGCCGCGGAACTCGTTGATCGCCGATACGCCGCCGATGCGCGCGGCATAGCGCGGCTCGGGAGCGAAGAAAGCGATCGTGTTATAGCCCCAGTAATTGACGCGGCCGCTCTCGAGCAGGCGCGCTTCGTCGAGGAAGGCATGCACCGGCAGGAGATTGACGGCGGTGACGCCGAGGCGTTTGAGGTGCGCGATGAAAGGCGCGCTGGCAAGGCCTGCGTAGCTGCCGCGAAGCTCGGCGGGTACCTCGGGATGCGTGCGCGTCGCGCCCTTGACGTGGATTTCGTAGAGCACCGATTCTGCGAGCGCGACTTCGGGCGGCGCATCGTCGCCCCAATCGTAGGTTTCCTCGCGCTCGTCGACGACGCAGGCGCGCAGAGACCGGCTCTCACCCGCCTCGGCGTACGAAAACACGCCGTCGATGGCGCGCGCGTAAGGATCAAGCAGGAAGCGGCGCGCATCGAAACGGTGGCCGGGCGCATCGGGACCGCGGACGCGATAAGCGTAACGCTGGCCCGGGCCGGCACCGGCAAGATAGCCGTGCCAGACCTCGTCGGTGCAGCACGGCAGCTCGACTTCGCGCAGCGTGCCGGACTCGCCGGCGTCGAACAGGCAGAGCGTGACCGCCTCTGCGTGCGCCGAAAACAGCGCGAAGTTTACGCCTTCGCCGTCCCAGTGCGAACCGAGCGGCCACGGCCGCCCGGGGCTGAGCGCGAGGCGCTGGCCGCTGGTCGCGGCCGCCACCGTAGCAAGCTTCGCTCTCGGGCCTATGGCGTCCATTCGAGCAGGACGGTGGCAAGCGGCGGCAGCGTCAGCGTGATCGACCACTGCCGGCCGTGCGCGGGAATCGCTTCGGCGTCGACGGCGCCGAGCGGGTTGCCGACGTTGCTGCCGCCGTAAAACTCAGAATCGGTGTTGATGCGCTCGCGATAAATGCCCGGCCCCGGCGCACCGAGCCGGTAGCCGTGGCGCACGACCGGCGTGAAGTTGCAGACGCAGACAATGACGCGGGCGTCGCCGCGGCCGCGGCGCAGGAAAGCCAGAACCGAATTGTCCGAATCGTTGGCCGAAATCCACTCGAAACCCGCCGCTTCGAAATCGATTTCGTAAAGCGCCGGACTCGCGCGATAAAAGCCGTTCAAGTCGCGGATCAGCGCGCGCACGCCGTCGTGCTGCGGAAAATCAAGCAGTCCCCAGTCGAGCGAGGCGTCGGCGTTCCATTCGTTCCACTGCGCGAATTCGCCGCCCATGAAGAGCAGCTTCTTGCCCGGGTGCGCCCACATGAAACCGTAGAGCGCGCGCAGGTTGGCGAACTTCTGCCAGTAGTCGCCCGACATCTTGGAGATCAGCGAGCCCTTGCCGTGCACGACTTCGTCGTGCGAGAGCGGCAGCACGAAATTTTCGGAGAAGGCGTAGAGCAGGCCGAAGGTCAGCTGATGATGGTGATAGCGGCGATGCACCGGGTCGTGCGTCATGAACTCGAGCACGTCGTGCATCCAGCCCATGTTCCACTTGTAGTGGAAGCCGAGGCCGCCCATCGACGGCGGCCGGCTCACCGACGGCCAGGCCGTCGATTCCTCGGCGAAGGTCTCGGCGTGCGGGCATTCCTGGCCGAGCACCTCGTGCATGCGGCGCAGGAAATGCACCGCCTCGAGGTTCTCGCGGCCGCCGTAGATGTTGGGAATCCACTCTCCGGGTTCGCGGCTGTAGTCGCGGTAGAGCATCGAGGCGACCGCATCGACGCGCAGGCCGTCGATG
>CAZALA010000314.1:0-2341 GCA_964485725.1 uncultured Propionivibrio sp.
CGGCATCGTCGTCCTTCCGCCCGGGCGCATGCTCGTGCGCGCGATTTCGATGGTCTTCGATACCTATCTGCGCGCCGACCGCGAGCGCAAGCGCTACTCGCGGGTCATCTGACTTATCGGTCCGCCGACGCTATTCTTAGCGATCGCGGCGCGAGATGACGGCGGGCGCCGCGGCGCGAGCGACGACGTCGACCTCCCTGCACAGCGCGAGATTAAGGCTGCACATCTTTTGCGCCGCCTGATTGATGTTGACGCTGGCACGCTGGTATTTTTCGAGCGCCTCGAGAAACTTTCCGATCGCCGCGGTAAGGCTGGACGTAGAGCGCAGCATGACTTATCTCCCGGTGATGGCTGTGGTCGTGCCGTCAAGTATGCCACAGGCATAGGACAAAAGCATGCATTCTGGCGTGCGGAATTTTCGCCGCGGGCGGGCGATCGAGGCAGGAAGTTTTCGGAAGGAGGCGCGGCAAGCTACAATCGGCGCTTGCCGCTTCGTGTCTTAACTATACAGGCTGTCGCGCCGCCCTTTCATCCGGATACCCACTTGCACCACGCCGCCATCGCCGAATCGGGTTTTCTCGCGCTTTTCCTCGTCGGTCTGCTCGGCGGCACGCACTGCGTCGGCATGTGCGGCGGCATCGTCGGCGCGCTCTCGGTCGGTGCCTCGCGCCCGGCGCTGCATCTGGCTTACAACGGTGGCAGGATCGTCAGCTATGCGCTCGCCGGCGCCATCGCCGGCGCCGCGGGCGCCGCCACTTTCGCGCTGCCCGGCGAAGGCCAGCTCACGGCGCGAACGCTGCTCGCGCTCGCCGCCAACGCGATGCTCATTGCGCTCGGTCTTTACCTGATGGGCGTCACGCGCGCGCTTGCCTTCAGCGAACGCCTCGGCCAGAAACTCTGGCTGCGCGTCCAACCCTTAAGCCGTCGCTTCCTGCCGGCGCGCACGCTCGCGCAGGCCTTCCCGCTGGGGCTTGTCTGGGGCTGGCTGCCCTGTGGCCTCGTCTATAGCGCGCTCGTCACGGCAATGACGAGCGGATCGGCGGCCGGCGGCGCTGCCGCGATGCTCGCTTTCGGCGCCGGGACGCTGCCCAATCTCCTCCTTGCCGGCCTCGTCGCCGGCCGCTTTCGCGCTTATGCGGCGCTGCCTGCCGTGCGCATTGGCGCCGGGCTCCTCGTCCTCGCTTTCGGCCTGCGTGGGCTCTACCGTGTCGCGAAGATGATGATGTAGGCTGCCGCCGTGGCGGTGCAGCAGCGCTCCTTGCGGGCTGTGGGATAATCGGCGCATGTCCGAAGAAACCGTGTCCCACCTCGACCTCCCGCTTGCCGGGATGACTTGCGCGGCCTGTGCCGCGCGCATCGAAAAAGTCCTCAACCGTCTGCCCGGCGTCGCTGCCAGCGTCAACCTCGCCGCCGAGCGTGCGCGCGTCGACCTTTCGGCGGCAGCGACTTCGCCTGCGCAAGTCGTCGCCGCGATCGAAAAGGCCGGTTTCTCGGTGCCGCCGCAGACGCTGACCATCGCCATCGAAGGGATGACCTGCGCTGCCTGCGCCGCGCGCGTCGAGAAAGTCCTGAACCGGCTGCCCGGCGTCGAGGCGGCGGTCAATCTCGCGGCGGAAAGCGCTCGCGTCCGGTACCAGCCGGGCCTCGCCTCGCCGCAGCAAATCGTCGCCGCGGTCGCCAACGCCGGCTACACGGGCCGCATCGCCGACGATCAGGCGAGGGCGGCCGACAAGGAAAGAAAGCTCGCGGCCTACCGTCGCGAGCTGCGCGCCTTCCTGATCGCGGCGCTGCTCACCGCGCCGCTCCTCGCGCAGATGGCGACGATGTTCGGCGCTGCGCCGGCCGGCGGCCACGCGATGGACTTCTTGCCGCGCTCCTTGCAGCTCGCGCTGGCAACGCCGGTGCAGTTCTGGATCGGCGCGCGCTTTTACGAGGGTGGCTGGAAGTCGATCCGCGGCGGCGGCGTGCTCGGCGCCAACATGGACGTGCTCGTCGCGCTCGGAACCAGCGCGGCGTATTTCTTCAGCGCCATCGTCACGCTCGCCGGCCTGCACGAGCTGCCCGTCTACTTCGAGGCGTCGGCGGCGGTGATCACCCTCGTCGTCCTCGGCAAACTCCTCGAAGCGCGTGCCAAGGCGAAAACGCTGGCGGCGATCGAAGCGCTCGTGCGCCTGCAACCGAAAACCGCTCGCGTCGAGCGCGACGGCGTGCTCGTCGAGATCGACGCCGGCCTGCTCGTTCCGGGCGACGTCTTCATCGTCCGTACCGGCGAGAGCGTCCCCGTCGACGGGGAAGTCATCGCCGGCGAATCGAACGTCAACGAAGCGATGCTCACCGGCGA
>CAZALA010000315.1:0-2324 GCA_964485725.1 uncultured Propionivibrio sp.
CGGTGATGCGGCCCGTGCCCTTGACCTCGGCGTAGTCGCGCACGCGGCGCAGCAGCCGGTTGGCGATGCGCGGCGTGCCGCGCGAGCGGCGCGCGATCTCGAGCGCGCCGGCGCCTTCGGTCGCGACCTTGAGCAGCTGCGAGGAGCGCGTGACGATGTGCGCGAGTTCTTCGGGCGTATAGAACTCGAGGCGGGCGACGATGCCGAAGCGATCGCGCAGCGGGTTGGTCAGCATGCCGGCGCGCGTCGTTGCGCCGACCAGCGTGAACGGCGGCAGGTCGAGCTTGACCGAGCGCGCGGCCGGCCCTTCGCCGATCATGATGTCGATCTGGAAGTCTTCGAGCGCCGGGTAGAGGATCTCCTCGACGACGGGCGAGAGGCGGTGGATTTCGTCGATGAAGAGGACGTCGCGCGGCTCGAGGTTGGTGAGGATGGCGGCAAGGTCGCCGGCGCGCTCGAGCACCGGGCCCGAGGTCGAGCGCAGGTTCACGCCCATTTCGGCGGCGATGATGTGCGCGAGCGTGGTCTTGCCCAGGCCGGGCGGGCCGAAGAGGAGGACGTGGTCGAGCGTGTCTTCGCGGCGCTTTGCCGCTTCGATGAAGATCGAGAGCTGCTCGCGGATTTTCACCTGGCCGACGTATTCGGCCAGGCGCTTCGGGCGCAGCGCGCGCTCGATCGCCTCTTCCTGCGTCGACTTGGCTTCGCCCGAGATCAGGCGGCCTGGGACATCGTCGGATAGCTCGTCGGTTTCGATCATGTCATATCGACGGATAGTCGTCGTCGTCGGCGCGCGAGAGCCATTCGCGAATCAGGACCTGGCCGAGCGCGAGCAGGGTCGGTCCGAGGAAAAGGCCGATGAAGCCGAACACCAGAACGCCGCCGAAAACGCCGACGACGATGAGCAGGAGCGGCAGGCTCGAGGTGCGCGAGATCAGGATCGGCTTGACGAAGTTGTCGACGCTCGAAATCCCGAACATGCCCCAGAGGATCATGAACAGCGCCCAGCCGGCCTGCCCGCCCTCGTAGAGCCAGGCCGCGGCGCCGAGCCAGATCAGCGTGGCGCCGACGACCGGCACCATCGAGAAGAAGAAAGTGGCGAAAGTCAGGATGACGACGCCGGGAACGCCGGCGATCAGAAAACCGATCATCGCCACCATCGACTGCGCCGCCGCCGTGCCGACGAGGCCGAGCATGACGCCGGTGACGGTGCCGTCGGCGAGCCTCAGCATGCGCTCGCCAAGGTCGCCTGCGAGCTTGCGGCTGCCGACGCGCAGCGCTTCGGCATACGTTTCGGCGTCGCGGAAAATGAAGAAGATGAAAAAAATGACGAGGAGGAGCTGCAGCAGGCCCTGGCCGAACAGCGACACCGCGGCGAGCGCCAGCTTGCGCGTCGGGGCGATGAACTGGCGCAGGAGTTCGTTCATTTCCTCGCGGCTCGCGACGAGCTTGTGCCAGTAATCGCCGACGTAGGAGCCGATGAAGGGAACGTCCTGGAGCCAGCTCGGCACGTCGTTCGGCAAGCCGCTTTCGAGCAGTGGCCGCACGTAGGCGATGGCCATTTCGACGCCGTCGGCGAGCGAAGCCGAGAGCAGCGCCATCGGCGCGACGAGGAGGAGGAAGAGCGTCAGCGCCATCAGCGCGGCGGCGAGGCTGCTGCGGCCGCGGCAGAGCGCGAGCAGCTTGCGACGCACCGGCGCGGTCGTCACGCAGATGATCGCAGCCAGGAGCAGCGTGCCGGTAAAGGGCATCAGCACGGCGACGCAGCCGATCAGCAGCAGCGCGGCGATGGCCGTCTGGATGATCTGCTTCTGCGCGGAGGAGAGCTGTTGCGTCATGCTTTCGAGAGTAGTTTGAGCGCCTGCCGGATGCCGTCCGAAGCCGAGATTCCCGCTGGCAGCGGCTTCATCGCGGCGGCGGCTTCGCGGTCATTGTAACCCAGCGCCATCAGGGCATTGAGGATGTCATGATGGTGGTCGCTGGTGCTAAGCGTGGCGCCGGGCAGCGCGTCGGCAAGCTTGCCCTTGAGTTCGAGCAGCAGGCGCTCGGCCGTTTTCTTGCCGATTCCCGGCACCTTGACGAGGCGTCCGACTTCCTGGCGGGCGATCGCCTGCGCGAGCTCATTGACCGAAAGCCCCGAGAGCACCGAGAGCGCCGTGCGCGCGCCGATCCCCGAAATCTTCACGAGCTGGCGAAAAGCGAAGCGCTCGTCGGCGGTTGCGAAGCCGTAGAGAAACTGGCCGTCCTCGCGAACGACGAAATGCGTGAGCAGCGTCGTCTTCTCGCCCGCCGCCGGCAGGTTGTAGAAAGTGCTCATCGGCTCATCG
>CAZALA010000316.1:0-2303 GCA_964485725.1 uncultured Propionivibrio sp.
AAACGCGGGGCGGGGGAAGGGCTGCTGCGAGGACGAGAGGCTGGGGTCGGTAAGGACGACGACGACAATGTTGAAGGATTCGGCGATCTTGCGTGAGGTGATCATCGAGTGGAAGCAGTCCTCGATCGTCGCCGGCGCCATGACGACCTTGGGCGCGTCGCCGTGGCTGCCGAAGATCGCGCACATGAGGTCGCCCTGCTCGACTTTCGTCGGCTGGCCGGTGGAGGGGCCGCCGCGCTGGACATTGACGACGACGAGCGGAATCTCGGCCATGACGGCGAGCCCGATCGCTTCCTGCTTGAGCGAGTAACCGGGACCCGAAGTGATCGTCACCGTGCATTTGCTCGCGTAGGAAGCGCCGATCGCGAAAGCGCAGGCGGCGATCTCGTCTTCGGCCTGGTGCACGATGCCGCCGACTTTTTCAAAGACGTCGGAGAGGTAGTGCGAGGCCGAGGTGGCCGGCGTGATCGGGTACATGGCGCAGATTTCCATGCCCGAAGCCATGACGCCGAGCGCGAGCGCGGTATTGCCGTTGGTGACGATCTGCGGGTGGCGGACGGCGGTCGCCGGAATCTCGAACCTGAAGTCGAGGTTGTCCTGCGCCCACTGATGACCGGCTTCGAGCAGGACGACGTTGGCCTCGATCACCTTCTGGTCCTTCTTGCCGAAAGTCAGTGCGATCTGTTCGCGTGCGGCGTCGAGTTCAAAGCTGTAGATGTAGCAGAGGATGCCGAGGGCGAACATGTTCTTGCCGCGCCGCGCATTCGCGTCGATCAGCTGGCACTGTTCCTCCATCGGGATCTCGACCACCTTGTAGCCGGCGGCGACGAGCCGGTTGTAGGTTTCGATGTAAGCCATCGAGATGTTGAGGTCGCGGCTTGTGCGCCACATGCTCTCGAGCAGGATGATGCAGCCGGGCTTGAGTTCGCGGTCGCGCACGCGGCCGAGCAGCACCTGTTCGTTGAAGGCGACGACCAAATCGGTCTCGTCGCCGCCGTTCGTGATGTACGACGAACCCATGCGGATGCGGTTGCCGCTGGCGCCGGCGACGCTGCGCGCCGGCGGCCGGATTTCGGCCGGGATGATTTCGGTCGTCCAGATGCCGTTGCCCATGCGCGCGGCGATCGAACCGAGCGACTGACCGCAGCGCTGGGCGCCTTCGCCCGAATCGCTGATGATCTCGACGATATGTTCCTTGAGGGTGACGGTCTTCACCGACGTTTGCAATGAGGTCATTTCTCGCTTTTCCATGGTCGCGGTGCTAGCTGCAAGGTGACGATCCGCGCGGTTCCTGAATCTGAAAGAGGCTCGTGCCCTTTAAACGGCCCTGACGCGGGCAAAATTGCGTTCGGGAAGCGCGATGCCGAAGAGCTTTCCCTCGCCTTCGTCGTAGCGCGGGTGGTCGTCGCGGATGCAGAGGTAGGCTTTCATCGCCGCCGCCGCGCGGCGACCTGCGCCCATCGCCTCGATCACGGTCGCAGCGCCGGTGACGATGTCGCCGCCGGCAAAAACGCCGGCCATCGACGTCGCGAGGTTTTCATCGGTCGCGATGTAGCCGTACTTGTTGAGCTTGAGGTTCGACGTCTGGCCCATGATCGGATTGGCGTTGGTGCCGATCGCGTAAATGATGAGATCGACCTCGAAGTCGAACTCGCTGCCCTTGATCGGCACCGGGCGGCGGCGACCGGAAGCGTCGGGTTCGCCGAGCTCCATGCGCACGCAGCGCATGCCGCGAACGTTGCCGTGGCCGTCGTCGAGGATCGCCACCGGGTGCGTCAGCCAGTTGAACTCGACGCCTTCCTCTTCGGCGTGATGCACTTCCTCGACGCGCGCCGGCGCTTCCTTGCGCGAGCGCCGGTACATGCAATAGACCTTCTCTGCGCCGAGGCGAACCGAGACGCGCATCGCGTCCATCGCGGTGTTGCCGGCGCCGATCACCGCGACGCGTTTGCCCATTGGCTGCGGCGTGTCGAAGTTCGGAAATTCCTTGGCGCGCATCAGGTTGCAGCGCGTCAGCATCTCGTTGGCCGAGAGCACGCCGTTGAGCGAATCGCCGGGGATGCCGAGCATCGTCGGATAGCCCGCGCCGACGCCGACGAAGAGCGCGTCGAAACCCATTTCGGTGAGCATCTGCTCGAGCGTGAACAGGCGGCCGACGAGCGTGTTGCATTCGAACTTGACGCCGAGCTTTCTTAAGTTCTCGATTTCGGCGTCGATCACCGTGACCGGCAGGCGAAAGTCCGGGATGCCGTATTTGAGCACGCCGCCCGCCCGATGGAAGGCGTCGAACACGGTCACGCCGC
>CAZALA010000317.1:0-2238 GCA_964485725.1 uncultured Propionivibrio sp.
GCACGGCGAAGTCTGCCCGGCCGGCTGGAACAAGGGCAAGGCCGGCATGAAGGCCTCGACCGCCGGCGTCGCCGAATACCTCGCGCAACACGCCAAGGAGTTGTAAACCTCACAAGCCTGCGCCAGCGCCGCATTTTGCAGGAGCCCGATTCATCGGGCGATGCGGCGTTTTCCTTCCATCGCCACCCCCGCATCGCCCAGCAAAGCTGCGCTCCTACAGACGCGCTGCACGCTCGGTTCTTTTGTAGGAGCCCGATTCATCGGGCGATGCGGCGTTTTCCTTCCATCCCCACCCCGGCATCGCGCAGCAAAGCTGCGCTCCTACAGACGCGCTGCACGCCCCGTTCTATTTGTAATCGACGCTGACGTTTTCGGCGGAGAGCCAGTCGCCGAGCGCGGCGATGAGCTCGTCTTCAAGGCGGACGCGGCAGTTCTCGCCGAGCGCGAGTTCGCAAACGGCTTCGGCGTTGCGGTAAGAAACGCGCACCGGGCAATTGCCCGGCGTGTAAGGCTGCAGCAGCGCGCGCAGCCGATGCGCAGCGTTCACCGCCTGCTTCGGGCCGCCGCCGCTGGCGTGGCCATTGACCGCGATGCGCAGCTGGCGCGCGAAGCGGCCGCGCGCCTCGGCAAGCGTCAGCAGGCGTTCGGCGACGACGCGAATCTTGCCTTCGCCGGCAAAATCGTCTTTCTGCACCTTGCCCTCGACGATCAGCACTTCGTCTTCGCGGATCTTGGCGCGCTCAGCTTCGAAGACCTCGTTGAACACCGAAACTTCGAGCGAACTCGTGCCGTCGTCGAGCTGGACGAAAGCCATTTTGCCGCGCGTCGTAAACTTGCTGCGCACGCCGACGACGAGGCCGGCGATGAGCTGAGCCTCCTTTCTCGGTGAAAGTGCGGCAAGCGGCCGCGGAGCGAAGCGGACGACTTCGGCCTTGACTGCGTGGAAGGGGTGGCCGGAAAAAAAGAAACCGAGCGCGAGCTTCTCTTCGCTGAGCTTCTGGCGCTCCTTCCAGCGCGGCACTTCGCGGTACTGCGGCCGGTGTTCCTCGCCGCCGATGTCGGCATCGAAGAGGCTCACCTGCAGCGCATGGCGCTCGGCCTGCTCGGCCGCTTCGATGGCAACGCCGACCGACGCGATCAGGCGGGCGCGATGATCGTCGATCGCATCGAAAGCGCCGGCGCGGATCAGCGCTTCGACGGCGCGCCGATTGACCGCGCGCTTGTCGACGCGCTGGCAGAAATCGAAGAGGTCCTTGAACGGACCGCCAAGCTCGCGTGCCTTGATGATCGCCACCGCCGCCTGCTCGCCGGTGCCCTTGACGGCGCCGAGGCCATAACGGATCGTCGTGCGATCGACCGGCGTAAAGCGGTATTCGGAGGCATTGACGTCGGGGCCAAGGACCTTCATCCTGTTGGCGATCGCGTCGTCGTAGAAGATCTTCACCGAGTCGGTGTTGTCCATGTCCGACGAGAGCGTCGCGGCGATGAAGGCCGAACAGTGGTGGGCTTTCAGCCACGCGGTCTGGTAAGTGACGACGGCGTAGGCCGCCGTGTGCGACTTGTTGAAACCGTATTCGGCAAACTTCTCCATCAGGTCGAAAAGCTGCATCGCGAGCTTTTCGTCGTAACCCTTTTTCTTCGCGCCCTCGCGCATCAGGTCGCGGTGCACGGCCATTTCCTCGGCCTTCTTCTTGCCCATCGCGCTCCGCAACAGGTCGGCGCCACCGAGCGTGTAACCGCCGATGATCTGAGCTATCTGCATCACCTGTTCCTGGTACACGATGACGCCGTAGGTCGGTTCGAGGCAGGCCTTGAGATCGTCGATGAAGTAATCGATCTTCTGCTGGCCTTTCTTGCGCAGGATGAAGTCGTCGACCATGCCCGAGCCGAGCGGGCCGGGGCGATAGAGTGCCAGCACGGCGATGATGTCTTCGAAACGATCGGGGGCCAGCTTCTTCAGCAGCTTTTTCATGCCTTCCGATTCGACCTGGAAGATGGCCGTGGTATTGGCTTCTTTCAGAATCTGATAGGCCGCCGGGTCATTGAAGCCCAGGCTCATCAGATCAAGCTTCTGGCCCGTCAGGCGCTCAACGTATTCGAGCGCCAACTGGATGATGGTGAGGTTGCGCAAGCCCAAAAAGTCGAACTTGACCAGCCCCGCTCTTTCCACATCGTCCTTGTCGAATTGCGACACGGGCGAAGCATCGCTGCTGGCTGCCTGATAAATCGGGCAGAAAT
>CAZALA010000318.1:0-2221 GCA_964485725.1 uncultured Propionivibrio sp.
AAGGGGGGGCGGAATGAATATTAGGGTAGAGACGTAGCCGGCCAGGTCCGACTCAGACGCTCTCTAACGCACGCCGATGACGATTGAAAACGGCCGATGACGGGGAGTAGAGTTGCGATCAGCAGTTTGCGGCCAGAAGCGGTCGCTCGCGCGGCCGTTCCTGAAGCGGACGTCGGTGCCTCGTATGATTCTTGAAAAGTGGAGATTAACGGGATAATCTTTTTGTCATATTGGCGTTTCAGCCTTAGTGATGTGGTTCGTATGTCAATTCGGAAAGTGGACGTTCAGATGAGCGAGGCGGCCCTTCTATCTGTCGAACGCATCGTCCAGGCGATCTTCGTACTGCGCGGGCAAAAGGTCCTGCTGGACGAACACCTCGCTGTCCTCTATGGGGTGGAGACGCGCCGGCTCAATGAGCAGGTCCGACGTAATGCGGAGCGCTTCCCAGCCGACTTTATGTTTCAGTTGAGTCGTGACGAGTATGCATCTTTGATATCGCAGTTTGCGACATCAAAGCGCGGACGCGGTGGCCGCCGCAAATTGCCTTTGGCCTTTACCGAGCACGGCGCGATCATGGCCGCGACGGTCCTCAATTCGCCACGCGCGGTCGAGGTGTCCATCTACGTGGTGCGCGCGTTCGTGCGCTTACGCGAGGCGCTCTCGTCGGACCGGGAACTCGCGGCCAAACTCGACGCTTTGGAAGAGAAGACCGAATTGTTGTCATTGCGGCACGAAACCTTCGCTGGCAATACCCGCGCCCAGTTGAAACAGGTGTTCGAGGCGATCCGTCAGCTGATGACGCCGGCCGATCCGCCCAGGCGACAGATCGGATTCGTGAACACAGAAGAAATCGGGCAAGCCAAACGCGGTAGAAAGCAAAGCTGACAGGTGCGTTTATGGTATCGCTGCGTGTCCGCTTCCACGACTAATCAACTACCGCTTTGGGTCGATTCTCCCCTTTTAAGCCTTGGTGAAAGCAGACGCTCGTAGCCGACGAACTCGGCGACGGCTTGGCGCACACAAAAAACACAGAAGCATCCGAGGGCACCCACAAGCAAATCCGACCTAAAACACGCAGCAAGACGTTGGCTGCGAAAAGCTATCGGCCAACCCCAAAACACACAATTATCCGAAGAGCCATATTTCTTGGGGTGGTTTTTCTCTGCGATCTCTGCGCCTCTGCGACCTCTGCGTTGAAAGCGGTTTGCGGCCGTTGCGCTTAGCCGACGCGAGCGAGCAGCGCGGCGTCGCCGCCGACGGCGGCGGTGTTGAGGCTGACGACGCGCTCGACGACCATGCGTTCGAGCGCGTACGTGCCATTCTCGCTCGCGACGATCACCGGGATCAGCGGCCGCAGCGGCATCGTCGACGACTCGGCTTGCGTGAAGCGCATGCGCACCGCCGCCTGAGCTTCGCGCGTGCACAGCACCCCGCTCAGATCCTCACTCCGCCTGCTGCCCTCAGCAGTTTCTCCCGCGCCATCGCGCGCAACCACCCGCACCTGACTGGCGAGCTCGGCTGGCAGGCACGCGAGCACTGCCCGGCTCGTGGCATCGTCCTCGACGAGGACGCGGTTGCCGGTCGCCATGACGGCCGCGAACTGACGCAAAAGACCGGCTTCGTCGCTTGCGAGACACAGAATGCTGCCGCGCGCGGCAAAGCTTAAGCTATTGCGCTCGCCGGTCGGCGCGGGCAGCTCGAGCTTGCTGCCGAACAAGGAGCGCGCGGCGTCGGCCGCGCACGCTTTGGCAAGTTGGCGCCGGCCCGTCGCCAATGCCCAGATCATGAGCTGCGAGAGCCGCGGATCGGGGTGCGGGGGCGCCTCGAGGCCGGCGGGTTGTAGCTGTTCGCGCCCGACCTCGCCGCTGGCGGCGAGGCGGTGCAGGTAAAGCGGTCCGCCGGCTTTCGGCCCGGTTCCCGAGAGGCCTTCGCCGCCGAAGGGCTGGGCGCCGACGACGGCGCCGATCATGTTGCGGTTGACGTAGAAATTGCCGACGCGGGACTGCGCGGCAAGGTATTGCCAGCGCTCGTCGATGCGGCTGTGCAGCCCCAGTGTCAGCCCGTAACCCGTCGCATTGATCGCGGCGACGAGTTCGGGCAAAGCGTTTTCGGCAAAGCGCAGCACGTGCAGGACGGGGCCGAAGACTTCGCGCCCGAGTTCGGCGAGCTCAGCGATCTCGATCAGCGTCGGCGCGACGAAAGAGCCTTGCGCGCAGGCGGG
>CAZALA010000319.1:0-2193 GCA_964485725.1 uncultured Propionivibrio sp.
CCTGCTCTTCGGCTCCATCGCCGGCATCGGGTTGAAGACGATCATCGACGGCAAGGTCAATCTGTCGAGCGCGCGCAACCTGTGCATCGTCTCGGTGACGCTCGTCACCGGCATCGGCGGCCTCGCCCTCGACATCCACGGCTTCAAGCTCGAAGGCATCGGTCTTTGTGGCGTCCTCGCCGTCCTCCTCAACCTGCTCCTGCCGAACGAACCGGCAGCAGAATGATGGCCCAGTTCGCTTATCGTTGGAGATGAAATGATGAAAAAAACGCTCTCGCTTTTGGCGGCCGCTTTGCTCGCCGCTGTCCTCGTCGCAGGCTGCGGCAAAAAAGAAGAACCGAAAGCCGCGCCGGTCGCTGCCGCAGCCCCGGCCCCGGCGCCGGCGCCGACGATCGTCGTCGGCCTCGACGACAACTTCCCGCCGATGGGTTTCCGCGACGAGAAGAACGCCCTCGTCGGCTTCGACATCGACCTGGCCAACGAAGCCGGCAAGCGCCTCGGCGTCGCCGTCAGCTTCAAGCCGATCGACTGGAACGCCAAGGAAGCCGAACTCGGCGGCAAGCGCGTTGACGTGCTGTGGAACGGCCTGACGATCACCGAGGAGCGCAAGGCGAAGATCCTGTTCACGAAGCCCTACCTTGAAAATCGCCAGATCGTCGTGGTCCTCGAAAAATCGCCGATCAAGACGAAGGCCAACCTCAAGGGCAAGGTCGTCGGCGTGCAGGACGGCAGCAGCGCGATCGACGCCGTGCAGAAGGACGCGGCGACGGCAAAATCGCTCAAGGAACTCAAGAAGTTCGGCGACAACGTCACCGCGCTGATGGACCTCTCGGCCGGCCGCCTCGACGCGCTCGTCGTCGATGAAGTCGTCGGTCGCTACTACACGGCGAAGAAGCCGGGCGAGTACCGCGTCCTCGAAGAGAACTTCGGCACCGAAGACTACGGCGTCGGCACGCGCAAGGAAGACACCGACCTCATGGCCAAGCTCGAGAAAGCGATGGACGACATGAAGGCCGACGGCTCCGCCGCCGCGATCTCGACGAAGTGGTTCGGCAAGGACATCATCAAGAAGTAGGAGCGGGGAAAAAGCGAACCACCAAGACACCAAGGACACCAAGTTACACCAAGAAAACATTGGTTTTGCTTTTGCATTTCTTGGTGACTCTTGGTGCACTTGGTGTCTTGGTGGTTCGCATTTCATTTCTTGAAAAGCACGCATGGATTATGTTTTAAGAATTCTCGGGCCGCTCGTCGAGGGGGCCGGGGTGACGCTGCAGGTGTTCGCGATCACGCTCGCGCTGGCGGTGCCGCTCGGCCTGGCACTGGCGCTGGTGCGCATCTCGCGCTTCAAGGTCTTGAGCGGCTTCGTCAATGGCTACATCTGGCTGATGCGCGGCACGCCTCTGATGCTGCAGATGCTCTTCATTTATTTCGCGCTGCCTTTCGTCCCGGTGATCGGCATCCGGCTGCCCGATTTCCCGGCGGCGATCCTGGCTTTCGTTTTGAACTACGCCGCCTACTTCGCCGAGATCTTCCGCGCCGGCATCCAGTCGGTCGACCGCGGCCAGTACGAGGGCGCGCGCGTTCTCGGCATGACCTACGCGCAGACGATGCGGCGCATCGTCCTGCCGCAGATGGTCAAGCGCATCCTGCCGCCGATGAGCAACGAGACGATCACGCTCGTGAAAGACACCTCGCTGATCTACGTGCTGGCGATGAACGACTTGCTGCGCGCGGCGCGCGGCATCGTCCAGCGCGATTTCACGACGACGCCTTTTGTCGTCGCTGCGGCTTTTTACCTCGCCATGACGCTCGTGCTGACGCTCGCTTTCCAGCGCCTCGAAAAGAAGTACCGGGCCTATGACGACTGAAATGCTGCGCGCGCAGAACATCCACAAGCGTTTCGGCGCGCTCGAGGTCTTGAAGGGCGTCTCGCTCGCGGTCGCCAAAGGCGAAGTCGTCGCGATCATCGGCCCCTCGGGTTCGGGAAAGAGCACCTTCCTGCGCTGCCTCAACCATCTCGAAACGGTCAATCGCGGGCGCATCGAGATCGAGGGCGAGACGCTCGTCGACAGCGACGCCGGCGGGCACGCGCATTACGTGAGCGAGCCCGAGATCCGGCGCCACTGCGGCCGCCTGGGGATGGTCTTCCAGCACCTCAACCTCCTTCCGCACCTGACCGTCCCCGGAAAA
>CAZALA010000320.1:0-2177 GCA_964485725.1 uncultured Propionivibrio sp.
GAGCAGCATGCTGTCCCGCCCGGCGACCGGGATGACCTGCATCTCGGTGATCGCAGGCGCACCGCTGCAATGCGTTTTTTCTGAGCTCACATTCGTTCTCGCTTCGAGGGGGAGATTCTTTTTTATTCGTCAGTCGTCGTACGACTAGAGGCGAGTATAATCACCCCGATCAATTTTGCAAGCGCTAATTTGCCGTCCTTTCCAAATGCGATGAAGACCGCCGCCGACCCCTCGCTGCCGCCGCGCAAGCGCTCGCTGAGCCTCGTCGGGAAAGTCATGAACGAGCTCACCGGCAGGATCCGCGGCGGGCAGTACAAGACCGGCGAAAAATTGCCGACTGAGCCCGCGCTGATGGCCGAGCAGGGCGTCAGTCGCACGGTCGTGCGCGAAGCGATGTCGCGGCTGCAGGCGGCGGGCCTCGTCGAAACGCGGCACGGCATCGGCACTTTCGTGCTCGCGCCCGCCTCGACGCTCGACCTGTCGACGGTGGTGACGATTCGCGACGTGCTCGCGATGCTCGAACTTCGCATCAGCCTCGAGACCGAGGCCGCGGGCCTTGCCGCGATGCGCCGCAGCGCCGCGCAACTGACGCTGATGCGGCGCGCCGTCTCGGATTTCGAGAAGGGCGTCGCGAAGGGTCAAAGCTCGGTCGAAGCCGACTTCGAGTTTCACCTGCAGATCGCGCTGGCGACGCAAAACAAGTATTTCGAGGACTTCTACCGTCACCTCGGAACGACGACGATTCCGCGCACGCGGCTCGACACCTCGCAGTTTTCGCCCGAGCCCGGGCAGGGCTATCTATTGCGCACGAACCGCGAGCACGAATACATCCTCGAGGCGATCGCGCGCCAGGATCCGCAGGCGGCGAGCGCCGGCATGCGCATGCATTTGACCAACAGCCGCGAACGCCTGCGCTGCGCGAGCGAAGCGGCCGAGCGCGCGAGCGCGAAAGCAGCCGGCAAGCGCGCCTGACCGCGTCAGTCGTCCGATGTCTCGGTGCAATGCGGTAAACGGTGCAACACTCTTCGCCATGCACGGATCGGTGCAATGCGCTTCGCGATGCACGGATCGGTGCAATGCGCTAAACGGTGCAATACGCATTCGCTATTGCACCCTATATCCCGTCTCCGATGAACGGACCATAGGGCGCAATAACCGAAGGGTCCCCCAAGGGGATTTCCTTCGGGGCACATTGCGCCGTCATCGCCGAAAAGCGGTGAGACGCTATGCGGGCAGGTAATCTTCGCGAACCGGTGAGAAGACTTCGATGGCGATCGCGTCCTCGATGACCTGCGCGCCGTGCTCGACGTTTGCCGGGATGCACCAGCCGTCGCCGGGCGAAACCTCGTGGACTTCGCCGCCGATGACAAGACGGATCCTGCCGGCGACGAGGTAACCTGTCTGCTCGTGCGGGTGCGAGTGCAGCGGCAGCGGGCTGCCGGCGCGCAACCTGAACTCGGTGAGCAGCGTCTGCTCGCCGAAGACGAGCGTCTTCATTTCGATGCCCGGCAGCGCCGTGCGGTAGTTGCTGTCGCTTGCTTTGCAAAACACGCTTTTTCTCCCCTGTGGCTGTGCAGGCTGAGATTGTATCCAATCCCGCCGCGCGCCTTGACTTGCCGCGACATCGGCTCTAAATTCGTTCTGGCTGAGGAGTGAAGCGATGATCATCGACATACACGGCCACTACACGACCGCGCCAAAAGCGCTCGAGGATTGGCGCAACCGTCAGATCCCGGGCCTCAAGGATGCCTCCCAGAAACCGCGCGCCGCCGAGCTCGTGATCAGCGACGACGAGCTGCGCGAAACCATAGAAGCCAATCAGCTCGCGAAGATGAGAGAGCGCGGCAGCGACCTCACGGTCTTCTCGCCGCGCGCGAGCTTCATGGCGCACCACATCGGCGACTTCAACACGAGCGCGACCTGGGCTGCGATCTGCAACGAGCTTTGCCATCGCGTCGCGACGCTTTTCCCCGAGCACTTCATCGGCGCGGCGATGCTGCCGCAGTCGCCCGGGGTCGATCCGAGAACCTGTCTGCCTGAAATCGAGCGCTGCGTGCGCGACTACGGCTTTGTCGCCCTCAACCTCAACCCCGACCCCTCGGGCGGGCCCTGGCGCGAGCCGCCGCTTTCCGAACGCCCCGGGTATCCGCTCTACCGGCAGATGGTCGCACCCCAAA
>CAZALA010000321.1:0-2163 GCA_964485725.1 uncultured Propionivibrio sp.
CGCGCACGAAGACGAGCACGCAGTAGTAGTGGCCGCGCCGGCTGTCCTTGCCGGCGAGTTTTCCGAGTTCGGCGAGCAGCTTGTCGTTGTTGCGCGCGTCGGACTTCGGTTCGCCGGCGTAGCGCGCCGACTGCACGCCGGGCGCGCCGCCGAGCGCGTCGATGCAGACGCCGGAGTCGTCGGCGAGCGCCGGCAGGCCGGTCAGCGCCGCCGCGTGGCGGGCCTTGGCCAGCGCGTTCTCGACGAAGGTGCAGTGCGGCTCCTCGGCTTCCGGCACGCCGAGTTCGCCCTGCGGCACGAGTTCCCAGCCGAGCGGCGTCAGGATCTCGCGCAGTTCCTTCAGTTTCTTCGCGTTGTTCGAGGCGAGGACGAGCTTCATGCGGCGAGCGCCTCCTTCTGCGCGGCGATCAGCTGGCCGATGCCGGCTTCGGCGAGGTCGACCAGTGCGGTCATCTGCGCGCGCGTGAACGGCGCGCCCTCGGCGGTGCCCTGGATTTCGACGATGCCGCCGCTGCCCGTCATGACGACATTCATGTCGGTGTCGCAGTCCGAGTCCTCGGGGTAGTCGAGGTCGAGCACCGGCGTGCCGGCGAAGATGCCGACCGAGACCGCGGCGATGTGGTCGCGCACCGGGTTCTCGGCCAGCTTGCCGTTCGCCACGAGCTGCTCGCAGGCGTCCCAGAGCGCGATCCAGGCGCCGGTGATCGAGGCGCAGCGCGTGCCGCCGTCGGCCTGCAGGACGTCGCAGTCGAGCGTGATCTGGCGCTCGCCGAGCGCCTTCAGGTCGACCACGGCGCGCAGCGCGCGGCCGATCAGACGCTGGATTTCCTGCGTGCGCCCGGACTGCTTGCCCTTGGCCGCCTCGCGCGAGCTGCGCGTGTGCGTGGCGCGCGGCAGCATGCCGTATTCGGCGGTGACCCAGCCCTGGCCCTTGCCGCGCAGGAAGCCGGGGACGGATTCTTCGATGCTGGCGGTGCACAGCACCTGCGTGTCGCCCATTTCGATCAGCACCGAGCCTTCGGCGTGGCGGGTGAAATGGCGCGTGATGCGCACCTCGCGAGCTTGGCTCGCCTGACGTGAACTCGGTCGCATAAACTAGTGTCCTAAGTTACCAATTCGTTGCTGAAAACACGCGAGGCAGGCGCGATGCTGCGTTGCAAATGCTCGCCAGGTGTTAACCTGGCTTGCGCTTTGCGCCTTGCCTGGCACCAGTCTCGCCTGTTTTCTCAAACCTTATCTTTCCATCCGTCACCGTCCAACGAACTGGCAACCCAGGACACTAGACCTATTTCGAATATTTCTGGATCGTCGAGCGGATTTCCTCGATCGCCCGCTCGATCTCGTCTTCGGTGAGCTCGCTCTTGTAATTCGGATTGCGGCCGAAAGCGTCGAGCTTGGTGGTGATCGTGTCCGAGGACATCGTCTGCGTCGACACCGAGCTCGAGCTGCTGCCGGCGGCATCGACGTAGCTGTCTTCCCAGCGAACGACGACGACCGAGAGGTTGTCGGCGTTGGCGCCGCTGCGCCGGTCCGCCTCGGTGAGGAGTTGCGGCACGGCCTGCATCAGGTTGTCGGCCTTCAGCGTCGTTGCCATCGTTTCTTCCGAGACGACGCCCCACAAGCCATCCGTGCACAGGGCGAGGACGTCGCCGGCTTCGAGCGGGGTCTTGCGCGAAAAATCGATCTCGGGCAGCGGCGGGCCGCCAAGACAGCTGTAGATGCGGTTGCGTTCAGGGTGCATCGCCGCCTGCGCCTCGTTGATGATGCCCTGGTCCATCAAAAGCTGCACGCGCGAGTGGTCGCGCGTGCGCGTGATCACCTTGCCGCCGCGTATCAGGTAGAGCCGCGAATCGCCCGAATGCGCCCAGTAGGCGACGTTGTCCTGGACGATGCAGGCGACGCAGGTCGTGCGCGGCGAGTCCTTCAGATGATGCGCTTCGGCAAAGTCGATGATCGCGCGGTGCGCGTTGGTGATCGCTTTTTGCAGGAAGAGAAAGGGGTCGCGGATCGCCGGGTTGGCGTCGCGCTGGAAGCGCTCGACGAGGGTCTGCACGGCGATCTGCGCGGCGATCTCGCCGTAGTAATGGCCGCCCATGCCGTCGGCGACGACCATCAGAAGCGCGTCGCGCGAGTAGCAGTGCGCCAGGCGGTCTTCGTTGTTGG
>CAZALA010000322.1:0-2133 GCA_964485725.1 uncultured Propionivibrio sp.
CCGCGCCGCGCGCCTGGCCGAGCAGCAGCGTCGATTGCGGATTGACGTTGACGAAGACGATTTCGACGACCGCCTGATCGGGCGCGTACTTTGCGATGAGTTCGGAGAGGCCGCTGTAAATCGTCCCGAGCCGCGTCGGCAAGGTCGCCGTCGCGTCGGTCCTGATGCGCCCGCTGGCAAGGTAGCTGAGCTTGTTGCCGGTTTTTTCGACGAGGCCGAAGCCGGTGATGCGCAGCCCGGGATCGACGCCGAGGATGCGCAGCGGACGCTGGGCGGCGCTCACGCGCGCACGCCCCGGGCAAGATAAACGCCGGCGAGCGCGAGCGCCATGCCGAAGAGGGCAAGGAGCGCGAGCTTTTCGCCGAAGAGCGCCCAGGCGATGAGCGCCGTCGTCGCCGGCGTGAGATAGAAAAGCCGCGCGACGTTAACGGCGCTGCCCGAGCGGATCAGATGGTTGAGCAGGCTGATCGCGCCAAAGGAAATCGCAAGGGTGAGCCAGAGCAGCGCGAAGAGAAATTCGCCCGACCATTCGACGCGCATCGTTTCGGTCGCTCCCGCGATAAGTGCCGTGCAGATCGCGCTCGGCAGGAACTGGATCACCGTCCCCGAGCGCCAGTCGAAGTGCGCGCAGAAGCGCTTCTGGTACAGCGTTCCCGCGGTGATGGCGACGAGCGCGACGAGCGCCGGCACGATCATCGCGGGCAGCGGCGCGCTGCCAAGCTTGTTGGCGACGACGAGCCCGACGCCGGCAAAGCCGAGGGCGAGCCCGATCCATTGCCGCGAACTGACGCGCTCGCCGAGGAGCGCGCCGGCGCCGATCGCGGTGAGAATGGGCTGCAGGCCGACGATCAGCGCGGCGACGCCGGCGGGCAGGCCGCGGCTGATCGCGACGAAAACGCCGCCGAGGTAGAAGCCATGCAGGAAAGTCCCCGAGACAGCGATGTGGAAGATTTGCCGGCGTTCGCTCGGCCACGGCGCGCGCGTCGCCAGCGCCAGTGTGGTCAGCAGCGAGATGATCAGGACGTAGCGCCAGAGCAGGAAAGTCAAAGGCTCGGCGTAAGGCAGGCCGAACTTCGCGCCGATGAAGCCCGTGCTCCACAAGAAGACAAAGAGAAAGGGCGCGATGGCATTGAGCGGCGGCATGGTCTCGGCGTGCTGAAGGTGGCGACAGTATACCGAGTCTGCGCCGCGCCGCCCGTCTGCGGCGAAAAGGAAAGCGCTCTCGAGCGCGCGAAATTGTGTCTTTCGCGCCTATCGGCTAGGCTCCTTGTCATGAACGCTGTCCTGCCGACCTCATGTGCCTGATCCTCGTCGCCTGGCGCTCGCAGCGCGACTATCCGCTCGTCGTCGCCGCCAACCGCGACGAATTTCACGCGCGGGGAAGCGCCGTCGCCGCGCCGTGGGCGGACGCCCCCGGGATTGTCGGCGGACGCGATCTTGTCGCCGGCGGCACCTGGCTTGCCGCGACGCGCGACGGCCGCTTCGCCGCCATTACCAATGTGCGCGAACCGGGCGCGGCGCCTGGACGGCGATCGCGCGGTCTGCTGCCGCAGGCCTTTCTCGCCGGCACGATGAGCCCGCAGGCCTTTGTCGCCGCGATCGATCCGGCCGAGTTTTCCGGCTTCAACCTCCTTGCGGCCGACACGGAAACGCTCTGCTATTTCTCCAATCGCGACCCGGATTGCGGGCGCGGCGCGCTCGTCCTGCCGGCGGGAATCTACGGGCTTTCCAACCATCGGCTCGACACGCCGTGGCCCAAGCTTGCGAGCGCCCGCTCACGCTTCGTGCGCGCACTCAAGACGCTTCCCGACGAGAGCGAGTTTTTCGCGCTGCTCGCCGATGACGAGATCGTCGCCGACGCCGATTTGCCGTCGACGGGCGTCGCGCTCGCCTGGGAAAGGACGCTCTCGGCGGTCTTCGTGCGCTCGCAGGCTTACGGCACGCGCGCCTCGACCCTGTTCCTGCGCGAGCGCAGCGGCGCCGGCCTGCTCGTCGAGCGCAGCTTCGACGCCGCCGGCCGCGCTACCAGCGAAGCGCGCCTCGTCGTTTAACGGGTTCCGAAGCGCCCCACGAAAGACAGGGCGCAATAACCGAAGGGTCCCCCAAGGGGATTTCCTTCGGGGCACATTGCGC
>CAZALA010000323.1:0-2111 GCA_964485725.1 uncultured Propionivibrio sp.
TCCAACGATTTGCTTTGCGTGACCTTGTTTTTTTCTTTGCGTCTTTGCGATGGGTTTTGAAACCGAACGTCCACCGCAAAGGCGCGAGGGCGCAAAGGACTCGCAAAGAACGGCAAAAGGCGCGAAGGACTCGCAAAGAACAGCGTAAAGAAGAATTAACGATCTCCTTTGCGTAGCCTTGTGTTTTTCTTTGCGCCTTTGCGGTGGGTTTTAACGCGGTGGGTTTTAATTCATAAACGGAGTCGCGATGCGGCAAGCCGAAATTACGCGCAACACGCTCGAAACGCAGATCACCGTGCGCCTCAACCTCGACGGCAGCGGCCAGGGCCGCTTTGCCAGCGGCGTGCCTTTCCTCGACCACATGCTCGAGCAGGTCGCGCGGCACGGCCTGATCGACCTCGAGGTCGAGGCCAAGGGCGACCTGCACATCGACGCGCACCACACCGTTGAAGACATCGGCATCGCCATCGGGCAGGCGCTCGCGCAGGCCCTGGGCGACAAGCGCGGCCTGGTTCGCTATGGCCACGCCTACGTGCCGCTCGATGAAGCGCTCTCGCGCGTGGTCGTCGATCTCTCCGGTCGCCCGGGTCTTGCCTTCAACGTTGACTTCAAGCGGGCGCTGATCGGCGCTTTCGACGTCGACCTCACGCGCGAGTTTTTCCAGGGCCTCGCCAACCACGCGCTGCTGACCTTGCACATCGATAACCTGCGCGGCGACAACGCCCACCACCAGGCCGAAACGGTGTTCAAGGCCTTCGGTCGCGCGCTGCGCATGGCGATATCGGCCGATCCGCGCGCGAGTGGCGCGATTCCCTCGACCAAGGGTTCGCTCTGATGGCTGCAAGTGCTGCGAGCGCTGTCGCCCCGGGCGGCATCGTCGTCATCGATTACGGCATGGGCAATCTGCGTTCGGTCTGGCAGGCGCTCGCGCACGTCGCCGGCGGCCGAGAGGTGGTCGTCACCGCCGATCCTGCGCTCGTCGCTGCGGCCGAGCGCGTGGTTTTCCCTGGTCAGGGCGCGATGCCTGACTGCATGCGCGAACTCGACGCGCGCGGGCTGCGCGAAGCCGTGCTGAGCGCGGCGCGCGAGAAGCCTTTCCTCGGCATCTGCATCGGCCTGCAAATGCTTTTCGAGCACAGCGAGGAGGGCGACGTCGCCGGCCTCGGCGTCTTCGCCGGCGAGGTTCGCCGCTTTCCCGCGCCAGCGATGTTTTCGGCGAGCGGCGAGAAGCTCAAGGTGCCGCACATGGGCTGGAACGAAGTCCTGCAGACCGGGTCTCATCCGCTCTTTGCCGGCATCGCCGACGCCTCTCGCTTTTACTTCGTGCATAGCTATTACGTGGATCCGATCGACCGCGGCGCTGTCGCGGCAACGACAAATTACGGCTTACCCTTTACCAGCGCGGTCGCGCAAGATAATATCTTTGCCATCCAGTGTCATCCGGAAAAAAGTGCGCAAGCGGGTCTTACCCTGTTGTCCAACTTCATCGCCTGGAAGCCTTAAGATCCGGTCCACGTTTCTTCCTTTGCACGCCCCGCAAACCCTCCCAACCGTACGTCTAAAAAATGCTGATCATTCCCGCGATTGACCTGAAGGACGGCGCTTGCGTCCGTCTCAAGCAGGGCCTCATGGACGAAGCTACCGTTTTTTCAAGCTCGCCGCACGAACAGGCTGCGCACTGGCTGGAACAGGGCGCACGGCGCCTGCATATCGTCGATCTCAACGGCGCCTTTGCCGGCAAGCAGAAGAACGAAGCGGCGATCCGCGAGATCGTCGAAGCGATCGGCGACGAAATCCCGATCCAGCTCGGCGGCGGCATTCGCGACCTCGACACGATCGAGCGCGTGCTTGATAACGGCATCAGCTATGTGATCATCGGCACCGCCGCGGTCAAGAACCCCGGTTTCCTGCACGACGCCTGCGGCGCTTTCCCGGGCCAGATCATCGTCGGCCTCGACGCCAAGGACGGCAAGGTCGCCGTCGATGGCTGGTCGAAGCTGACCGGCCACGACGTCATCGATCTTGCCAAGAAATGCGAGGACTACGGCGTGGAAGGCATCATCTACACCGACATCGGCCGCGACGGCATGCTCACCGGCATCAACATCGAG
>CAZALA010000324.1:0-2111 GCA_964485725.1 uncultured Propionivibrio sp.
TGCGTGCGCACGCCGCGCCCGGCAGGCGGATGCCACCAGTGCTGGACGTCGCCCTCGACGAACTGGCGGCTCGCGCAGCGCAGCAACTGGGCGCGCAGGATTTGCGGCGCGGCGTGGGTGAGCGCCATCGCGTCCTGCAGCTGGTCGCGAAAACCGAAAGCTCCGCCCGACTGGTAGTAGCCGCTGCGCGCCCAGAGCCGGCAGGCGAGCGTCTGGTAAACGAGCCAGCCGTTGGCGAGCGCGTTGAGCGTGGCGTCCGGCGTTTCGATGCGCACCGTGCCAAGGAGGCGCTGCCAATGCTCGCGCACGTCCTGCAGCACGGCGCGCGCGGCAAAGGCGCTGCGCCAGCGCTGCGCCAGATTGACCGCCGCATCGGTGCTCGCTGCGGCGCCGAGACGGAAGACGATTTCGCGCGACTCGCCGGCGGCGAGGTCGAAACGCAACTGCATCGCCGCGCAGGGATCGAAGCCGGCGCCGACCCGGCCGGAGAGCCGCACGCGCTTCATCGCCGCCGGGCTCGCGAGCGAGCCGTTGCGGCCGATGAACTCGGCGCGGTCGGCGGTGAGGCTGCGCGCCGGGTCGTCGACGTCGAGGAAGGCGACGCGATCGGGAAACTCGGCGCTGTACGCGTTGCGCGCGAAAAGCGCGCCGCTCTGGCTGTCGATTTCCGAACTGACGTGCAGCGCCGACTTGGCGCGCAGGTCGCCCAGGACCCACTCGACGTAGCTCGTCGCCGAGAGCTGGCGTGGACGACCCGATTCGTTGCGCACGACGAGCCGCGAAAACTTGATCGGCGCATCGAGCGCAAGATAGATCGTCAGCTCGCTGAAGATGCCGCCCTCGCGCCGCTCGAAAACGCTGTAGCCAAAACCGTGGCGGATCGTGCAGGTGCCGGGCGCCGGCGCCGGCAGCGGCGTCGGCGACCAGAAGACCCCGCTCTCCTCGTCGCGCAGGTAGATCGCTTCGCCCGAGGCGTCGCTCACCGGGTCGTTGTGCCAGGGGGTCAGGCGGAATTCGTGCGCGTTTTCGCTGAAGGTGTAGGCGCCGCCGCTTTCCGAGACGACGGTCCCGAACTGCGCGTTGGCGATCACGTTGACCCAGGGCGCCGGCGTCACCGTGCCGGCGGGCAGCGTGATGACGTATTCGCGGCCATCGGCGGAAAACGCGCCGATGCCGTTGCCCGGCGCCGTCCCGGGCCTGTCCTCTTGGCGCGAGACGGCAGGCGGCGCTTCGCGCGCGCTGGCGGCGACAGGACTCTCGCCGGACGCCGCAAACGGCAGCAGCGAGCGCCGCGCGCGCAGGCGCGGCGGGTGCGCTTCGCTCAGCTTGCGTTCGGCGAGCTGCTCGGCGAGCGTGCCGCGACCGTCGCTGATCACCGCGCGCGCCACCGACTGGAAGAGGATGCGGTCGTCGCCCGAAATGAGTTCGGCGAGGCGGACGAAAATGCCGCCCGGCCGGTCGATCACGCTCGCCTCCATGCCCGACGCGATGAGGCCGACGATCTCGTCCTGCAGGCGCTGGCGATAGCTCGCCGGGTCCTCGTTCCAGATCACGAGGTCGACGGCCAGGCCCTTCATGCGCCAGTAGGCGTGCGCCTCGACGAGCTGGCGCACGAGCCCGATGTTGGCCGCGTCGCCGATGCGCAGCAGCACGATCGGCAGGTCGCCCGAAATCGCGTAAGCCCACAGCGCCGACTGGCTGCGGCGGTTCTTCATCAGGAGTGCCGCATCCGGGCGCCACGACGCGTTGGCGTAGAGCACCGCGCCGGCGAGCCGCGCGTACAGCTGCGCGTCGGCTTCGCTGGCGTTGAGCTGGCGCAGGACGACCTGGCTGTGCGTCCAGGCGAGATCGAAGACGCGGTCGGCAAGGTGCTGGTCCTGGAACTTGGTGACGAGCGCGAGCGCCGCCTCGCGCTTATCGGCGATGCCCGTGACCATGTCGACGGTCACCGACTGTTCGGGGTCGAGCCCGATGCGATGGCGGATGGCGACGATCGGGTCGAGCACCGGGCCGGCGCTTCCCGAGAGCGGGCCGGCAGCGAGCCTCGCCTGCGGCCCGGCGCTCGTGCGGCCGCGTCCGAGGAAGCGCAGGCGATCGGGCCCGTAGGAGAC
>CAZALA010000325.1:0-2071 GCA_964485725.1 uncultured Propionivibrio sp.
GCGCCGCCGGGAATCGGGTGCATCATCGGCGTCTCGACTTCGAGGAAGCCGTGGCCGTTCATGTAGTTGCGGATCGACTGCACCATCCTGCTGCGCGCGACGAAGGTGAAGCGCGATTCCTCGCTCATGATGAGGTCGAGGTGGCGCATACGGTACTTCTGTTCCTGGTCGGTGAGGCCATGGAATTTTTCCGGCAGCGGCCGCAGGCACTTGGAGAGCAGGCGGATCTCGGAACACTGCACGGTGAGCTCGCCGGTGCGCGTGCGAAAGACCGTGCCGACGGCGCCGACGATGTCGCCAATGTCCCAGCGCTTGAATTCGGCGTAGGTTTCATCGCCGACCTTGTCGCGCGCGACGTAAAGCTGCAGCCGGCCGGAGAGGTCGGAGATCGTGACGAAAGAGGCCTTGCCCATGACGCGCCTCAACATGACGCGACCGGCGACGCGCACTTCAACGCTCGCCGCTTCGAGTTCCTCGCCGCTCTTCTCGGCATAGACTTCGGCGATTTTCGCGGCGGTGTTTTCGCGCGAAAAGTCGTTCGGGTAGGCTTTGCCGCTGGCGCGCCATTCGGCCAGCTTGGCGCGGCGTTCCGCGATGATGTGGTTCTCGTCTTGTTCGGTCGGCTCGGTCGGCGCGCTCTTGGCTTCGGACATGGTGGGCTTCACAATCGATAAAGAAAAATGGGCGGCGAGGCGCAGGCTCAGACGCCTTGCTTGAGGCTCGCTTCGATGAACTGGTCGAGGTCGCCGTCGAGCACGCTTTGCGTGTTGCCGACTTCGACGTTGGTCCTGAGATCCTTGATGCGCGACTGGTCGAGGACGTAGGAGCGGATCTGGTGCCCCCAGCCGATGTCGGTTTTCGCGTCCTCGAGCTTTTGCTGCTCGGCCTGACGCTTCCTGATTTCGGCCTCGTACATGCGTGATTTCAACATCGCCATCGCCTCGGCGCGGTTGCGGTGCTGCGAGCGGTCGTTCTGGCACTGCACGACGATGCCCGAGGGGAGGTGCGTGATGCGCACGGCCGAATCGGTCTTGTTGATGTGCTGGCCGCCGGCGCCCGAGGCGCGATAGGTGTCGATGCGCAGGTCGGCCGGGTTGATCTCGATTTCGAACGAGTCGTCGATCTCCGGATAGACGAAAATCGAGCAGAAGCTCGTGTGGCGGCGTGCGTTCGAATCGAAGGGCGATTTGCGCACGAGGCGGTGGATGCCGGTCTCCGAGCGCAGCATGCCGAAGCAGTAATCGCCGGTGAGCTTGATCGTCGCGGTCTTGATGCCGGCCACTTCGCCTTCCGATTCCTCGAGCACGTCGACGCTGTAGCCCTTGCGCTCGCCGTACTTGAGGTACATGCGCAGCAGCATCTCCGCCCAGTCCTGCGCCTCGGTGCCGCCGGCGCCGGCCTGGATGTCGACAAAGCAGTTGAGCGGGTCGGCCGGGTTGTTGAACATGCGGCGGAATTCGAGGTTGGCGACTTCCTTTTCGATGCCGTCGACATCAGTGGATACAGCGTTCAACGTATCGTCGTCGCCTTCTTCCCGGGCCATGGCGAACAACTCGTCGGCATCCTTGAGGCCGTCGCCGACACGGTCGAGCGTCAGCACGACGTTCTCCAGCGATTTTTTTTCCTTGCTGAGTTCCTGCGCGCGCTCGGCGTTATCCCAAACCTTCGGGTCTTCGAGTTCGCGATTGACGGCGCTTAACTGATCAAACTTGTGATCGTAGTCAAAGATACCTCCGCAACTCGGTGGCACGCTGGGCGATATCCACGAGTCGGTTGGCGATGATATTGAGCTGTTCGGCTTCCATGGTGTTCCAAGTAATAGGCGGAAAACGTGAAATTATATACGCTGAAGGCCAAGCATTTATTGATGGCAGTGCTTTCATGGCAGTATTTTCGGCGGGCTGCTACTATGTTCGCCACGCTAAATCAGACCTGTTTACCGCAATGGCCCGCAAAAAATCCCCTTGGCTTCCGGCAATTGGAACGGTTGCAACCTATATTGGCAGCGCCAGCACGCTGGCTCGGGGTGGTTACGACGTCCCCGTGGTTGCCGAAACCTGTGCCGATCGCA
>CAZALA010000326.1:0-2060 GCA_964485725.1 uncultured Propionivibrio sp.
TACACTTGCCCGATGCACCCGGAAATCGTGCGTGACGCGCCCGGCAGCTGCCCGAAGTGCGGCATGGCGCTGGTGCCCGTTGCCGGCGCCGGCGAAGCCGATGACAGCGAGTTGCGCGACCTCCGCCGCCGCCTGTGGATCGGCATCGCGCTCTCGCTCCCGCTCGTCAACATCGCGATGGCGCCGATGCTCGGCATGCCCGTGCCGTTCGGTCTGCAGCCGCGAACTCGGGGCTGGATCGAGTTCGTTCTTGGCACGCCGGTCGTGCTCTGGGTCGGCTGGCCGATTCTCAGCAAGTTCTGGGCGTCACTCGTCCAGCGCTCGCTCAACATGTACACGCTGATCGGCCTCGGCGTCGGTCTGGCGTACACCTACAGCATCGCTGCGGTGTTTTTCCCGGCTTTCTTCCCGGCCGAATTCCGCGAACACGACGGTGCGGTCGGCACCTATTTCGAGGCCGCGGCGGTGATCGTGACGCTGGTGATTCTCGGCGATTTCCTGCAGCTGCGCGCAATGGGCCGAACGAGCCAGGCGATTTCGCAGTTGCTTGAGCTTGCGCCCAACCAGGCGTGGCGCCTGCGCGACGACGGCAGCGAGGAACAGGTGGCGCTCGCGAGCGTCGCGGTCGGTGACCGCCTGCGCGTCAAACCCGGCGAAAAGATCCCAGTCGACGGCTCGGTCCTCGACGGCATCAGCCGCGTCGACGAAGCGATGATCACGGGCGAGGCGATGCCGGTCGCCAAGGCGGCGGGCGACAAGGTGACCGCGGCGACCGTCAACGGCAACGGGGCACTGACGATTCGCGCCGAACGCGTCGGCGCCGACACGCTGCTCTCGCGCATTGTGCACATGGTCGGCGAAGCGCAGCGGACGCGCGCGCCGATTCACCGGCTCGCCGATATCATCGCCGCCTGGTTCGTCCAGATCGTCGTCGCGATCGCCCTCGTGACGGCGATCGTCTGGTGGTTTTTCGGGCCGGAACCCCGATTCGCCTATGCCTTCGCCAACGCCATTGCCGTTCTGATCATCGCCTGCCCGTGCGCGGTCGGTCTCGCGACGCCGATCTCGATGACCGTGGCGATGGGCCAGGGCGCGCGGTCGGGGATCCTCTTTCGCAACGCCGAAGCGATCGAACGCATGCGCGAGATCGACACGCTCGTCGTCGACAAGACGGGAACCTTGACCCTCGGCCGCCCGGCGCTCACCGATTTCGCCGCGGACGGCATGCCCGAAAACGAAGCGCTCGCGCTGGTCGCGGGGGTGGAACAGCTCTCCGAGCACCCGATCGCGCAGGCGATCGTTGCGGCGGCTAAAGCGCGCGGGATCATTCCGGGAACTGCGAGCGGCTTCGAAGCAGCGAACGGCCTTGGCGTCCTTGCCGACGTCGACGGCCGGCGCGTGCTCGTCGGCAGCCGCGGCTTCCTGCAGCAGCACGAAATCGACAGCGGCCGCTGGGAAGAGCGCGCACAAGCCTGGCGCGCCGATGCCAGGACGGTGGTGTTTTTCGCGATCGACGGCGCGGCGGTCGGCATCGCCGCCGTCGCCGACCCGATCAAGGAGAGCACGGCCGAGGCAATTGCCGCACTCAGAGAAACCGGTGTGCGCATCGTCATGCTGACCGGCGATTCGCGCAGCACCGGCGAGGCCGTCGCGCGGCAGCTTGGCATCGACGAAGTCCTCGCCGAAGTCCTGCCGCAGGACAAGGCGGGGCACGTGAAGCGCTTGCAAGGCGAGGGGCGCAAAGTGGCGATGGCCGGAGACGGCATCAACGACGCGCCGGCGCTTGCGCAAGCCGACGTCGGCATTGCCATGGGCACCGGCACCGACGTTGCGATGGAGAGCGCCGGCGTGACCCTGGTAAAAGGCGACCTGCGCGGGATTGCGCGGGCGGCGATGCTCTCGCGCGCGACGATGGTGAACGTCCGCCAGAACCTCGCCTTCGCGTTCGGCTACAACGCCCTCGGCATTCCGCTCGCGGCCGGCGTCCTCTATCCCACCTTTGGCCTGCTCTTATCGCCCATCTTCGCCGGCGCCGCGATGGCGCTGAGCTCGGTATCGGT
>CAZALA010000327.1:0-2058 GCA_964485725.1 uncultured Propionivibrio sp.
CGGGAAGAAATTGTTGTACTCGAGGAAATAGCCGCCGCCTTCAGGCAGGAAGAAAACGACCGCGGCGAAAACGATCAGGAAAATGACGACGCCGACAAGGTCTTTGACCGTGTAATAGGGATGGAAAGGAATGCCGTCGAGCGGCACGCCCTTTTCATCGACCGTGTCCTTGATCTCGATGCCGTCGGGATTGTTCGATCCGACTTCGTGCAGCGCCAGGACGTGCGCGACGACAAGGCCGAGCAGCGCGAGCGGAATCGCGATCACGTGGAAAGCGAAAAAGCGGTTCAGGGTCGCGTCGCTGATCACGAAGTCGCCGCGGATCCAGGTCGAGAGCGGATCGCCGATGAGCGGGATCGCCGAGAACAGATTGACGATGACCTGCGCACCCCAATACGACATCTGCCCCCACGGCAGCAAGTAGCCCATGAAGGCTTCGCCCATCAGCATCAGGAAAATGAGCGTTCCCAGAACCCAGATGAGCTCGCGCGGCTTGCGATACGAGCCGTAGAGCATGCCGCGGAACATGTGCAGATAAACGACGACGAAGAAAGCGGAAGCGCCGGTCGAGTGCAGATAGCGGATCAGCCAGCCCCAGTTGACGTCGCGCATGATGTATTCGACGCTCGCGAAGGCGACCGGAACGCCGTTGGCGTTGAGCGATGCGTCGGGCTTGTAGAACATGACGAGGAAAATGCCGCTCGCGATCTGCATGACGAGGACGACGATCGCCAGGACGCCGAAGACGTACCAGAAGTTGAAGTTCTTCGGCGCGTAGTATTCCGACAGGTGCTGCCGCCACATCGAGGTGAGCGGAAAGCGGCTATCGAACCACTCGAGCGCGTTGCCGAGCAGCGTGCCGTTCGACCTGTACTTCTCGAAATCTGTTTTCGGCCCCATCGCTTAAGCCCCTTGCCTTTCTTCGCCAATCAGGATGCGCGTGGCGGAAAGATACGTGTGCGGCGGCACTTCGAGGTTGGTCGGCGCCGGCTTGTTCTTGAACACGCGACCGGCAAAATCGAAAGTCGAGCCGTGGCAGGGACAGAGGAAACCGCCACGCCAGTCGGGCGGCATCCCGTCTTCGGCGCCCTTCTTGAATTTCGCCGACGGCGAGCAGCCAAGGTGCGTGCAGATGCCGATGACGACGAGCAAATTTGGTTTGATCGAGCGCGTCTGGTTGACGCACGAGGGCGGCTGCTGCTTCACCGCCGACTTCGGATCGGCGACGGCATCGTCGAGTTGCGGCAGCGTCGCCAGCATCTCCTCGCTGCGATTCAAGACCCAGACGGGCTTGCCGCGCCATTCGACGGTGATGAGTTGCCCGGGCAAGAGGTTGGCGACATCGACTTCGACCGGCGCGCCAGCGGCCTTGGCGCGCTCGGACGGCAACATGCTGGCAACGAAGGGGACGATCGCGGTGACCGCGCCGACGCCACCGATCGCCGCTGTCGCGATGATCAGCTGCCGCCTGCCGCAATTCACTTTGCCTTCTGTGCCCATCGTGCGCATCTCCGGAACAATGTCAGCCATTATTTTTTGCCAAGAAATTTCCAGCCGCGGCGACGCGGCAGACGGGCCAAATCACGCAACACCCGGGCAAAACCTTGCGCCGTACCCGCTGCCGAGGCGGCGGCCAATCGTTTTTGCACCATCGTCAAAACCAAAGCCGCAGACTATACGCTAATTTGCCTGCCGATTAAAGGGAGGAGCGGGCCAACTCCCTATTCTGCAAGCGATTTTCGCTCGCGGAAGGCTTGCGCCAGCGTCCCCGCATCGACGTATTCGAGTTCGCCGCCGACCGGCACGCCGCGCGCGATGCGCGAAACGCCGATGCCGCGGCTCTTGAGCATTTCGGCGAGGTAATGCGCGGTCACTTCGCCCTCGTTGGTGAAATTGGTCGCGAGGATGACTTCCCTGACGAGGCCGTCGCTCGCGCGCACGAGCAGCTGATCGAGCTGAAACTCGCGCGGGCCGATGCCCTCCAGCGGCGAGACCCGCCCCATGAGCACGTAATAGAGCCCCGCATAGGCGTGCGTCTGCTCCATCATGTTCATGTCG
>CAZALA010000328.1:0-2058 GCA_964485725.1 uncultured Propionivibrio sp.
CGGAGCGGGATCGCGCCGCATTGTAGCAGGAACGCGCGGACTTTGCCGCGCGGGCGTCCATAGAACGACTTGGACCGTCTGGAAACTCGGGAAACGATGACGCGCAAACTTCTTCCCCCCTCTCCCCCGCTTCGGGGGAGAGGGCCGGGGTGAGGGTGAGGGGGAGGCGCTCGCACCAGCCAAGAACGTGGCTGCCTGCAAGGGCCGGCGAATTGCCCCCCGCCGACGCGAACGTCAAGCTCTTCGCCGAGACGCTCGAAGGCAGCAACGTCAATTCGGTCGATGCGATGATCAACATGATCAGCGTCGCCAGGCAGTTCGAAATGCAGATCAAGATGCTGCAGATGGCCGACGCCAATGCGGCGAAGGCAAGTCAGCTGCTTTCAATGAACCAATAAGCGGATAAGAGAAAATGATTCGTTCCCTGTGGATCGCGCGCACCGGCCTCGACGCTCAGCAAACCAGCCTCGACGTCATCGCCAACAACCTCGCGAATGTGAGCACCAACGGTTTCAAGCGCGCGCGGCCGGTGTTCGAGGACCTCCTCTACCAGACGCTGCGCCAGCCCGGCGCGCAATCCTCGCAGTCGACGCAGATTCCGAGCGGGCTGCAGCTTGGCACCGGCGTGCAGCCGGTGTCGACGGCGCGCAATTTTACGCAGGGATCGCTGCAGCAGACCGGCAACGACCTTGACGTTGCCATCAACGGCGCTGGCTTCTTCCAGATCCTCCTGCCCGACGGCACGACCGCCTATACGCGCGACGGCTCGTTCCAGAAGGACAACCAGGGCCAGATCGTGACGTCGAGCGGCTATCCCGTGCAACCGGCGGTGACGATTCCGTCGAACGCGCTGACGGTGACGATTTCGAACGACGGCATCGTTTCGATCACGCAACCGGGCACCTCGGCGACGACGCAGGTGGGCACGCTGCAACTGGCGACCTTCATCAACAACGGCGGTCTGCAGGCGGTTGGCGAAAACCTCTACCTCGAGACCGCCTCGAGCGGAACGCCGACCCCGGGAACCCCGGGCAGCAACGGCGCCGGCATCCTCAACCAGCGCTACGTTGAAACCTCGAACGTCAACGTCGCCGAAGAACTCGTGACCATGATCCAGACGCAGCGCGCCTACGAGCTCAACTCGAAAGTCGTCTCGACTTCCGACCAGATGCTGGCGCGACTGACGCAGTTGTAAGGAGGGTGCAGTGAAAAAGAGTCTTTCCGGGGCGCTTGCCGCCCTTGCTTCCGTCGCCGCGCTCGTTCTTGCCGGCTGCACGACGATCCCGCCGACCAACGTGCATCAGCCGATGAGCGCGAGGCCGTCGCCGCGCCCGGACAATCTTGCCGCGACCGGCAGCATCTACCCGGCCGGCGCGGCGCGCACGCTGTTCGAGGACAGGCGCGCGCGCTACGTCGGCGACACGATGACAATCGCCATCGCCGAGACCACCTCCGCCTCGACCAAGTCGAATACCAAGGCCAGCCGCGACGGCAGCATCAGCGCTTCCGCAGGGCCGATCGTCGGGCTCCCCGGCAAATCCTTCCAGGGCATGCAGCTCGCCGGGCAGAGCTCGACCTCGCTCGACGGCAAGGGCGAGGCGGCGGCGAACAACGTCTTCAGCGGCATGATCACGGTGACCGTCGTCGAGGTGCTCGCCAACGGCAACCTCCTCGTTTCCGGCGAGAAGCAGGTCTCGATCGGCGCCGGCACCGAGTACATCCGGCTCTCCGGCGTCGTCAATCCGTATTTCATCAACGCCGCCAACACGATCAGTTCGGGCAACGTCGCCGACGCCCGCATCGAATACAAGGAAGCCGGCGTGATCAGCGAGGCGCAGGTGATGGGATGGCTCGCGCGCTTCTTCCTTTCGGTGCTGCCTTTCTAGGGGTCACAAGAATGAATCGTCAAATCGCAAGACTTGCGCGTGGCGCCGCGCTCCTCTGCAGCGCTTGCCAGCTCTTTGCGAGCGCGCCGGCCTCGGCCGAGCGCATCAAGGATCTGGCTTCGGTGCAAGGGGTGCGCAACAACCAGCTCGTCGGCTACGGACTTGTCGTCGG
>CAZALA010000329.1:0-2007 GCA_964485725.1 uncultured Propionivibrio sp.
GCCGCGCGATGGAAATCGTGCACGAGCAACGCGACCTCGAGCGCTACATGCGCGAAGCGGTAAAAGTTTCGAACGATTCGCCGGTGCTGCTCGACCGCTTCCTCAACGACGCCATCGAAGTCGACGTCGATGCCCTCTCCGACGGCGATGAAGTGATCATCGGCGGCGTCATGGAACACATCGAACAGGCCGGCGTGCATTCGGGCGACTCGGCGTGCTCGCTGCCGCCTTACACGCTCGCAGCGCATCTGCAGGACGAACTCAGGCGACAGACGAAGCTGATGGCGCGGAGCCTGAAGGTCTGCGGGCTGATGAACGTGCAGTTCGCGATCCAGAAGGACGTCGTCTACGTGCTCGAAGTGAATCCGCGCGCTTCGCGGACGGTGCCTTTTGTTTCGAAAGCGACCGGGCTGCAGCTTGCCAAGGTCGCCGCGCGCTGCATGGCGGGACAATCGCTGAAAAGCCAGGGCGTGACGAAGGAAATCGTTCCGCCGTATTTCTCCGTCAAGGAAGCGGTTTTCCCGTTCAACAAATTCCCCGGTGTCGATACCATCCTCGGTCCCGAGATGAAGTCCACCGGTGAAGTGATGGGAGTCGGCCGCACTTTCGCCGAAGCCTTCGTCAAGAGTCAGATGGCTGCAAACGTGAGACTTCCGACGTCGGGAAAAGTATTCATCAGCGTCAAGGACAACGACAAGGGCAAAATCGTCGACATCGCGCGCGAGCTTTCCACTGCCGGCTTTTCGATCGTCGCGACACGGGGGACTGCCGCGTTGATGGCCGCCGCCGGGATTGCGGCGACTGCCGTCAACAAGGTGATCGAAGGGCGGCCCCACATCGTCGACATGATCAAGAACAAGGAAATTGCGCTGATCATCAATACCGTTGACGAAAAGCCGCAGGCGGTCGACGATTCGCGTTCGATCCGCACTTCGGGACTCGCCGCGCGCGTGACGATGTACACGACGATCTGGGGCGCTGAAGCTGCGGTCGTTGGAATCACCAATCGCAGCGAACTGGCTGTCTATCCGATCCAGGCGCTGCACGCAGAACTTCATTAACTGAACGTCAAGCCGCCGGTCACCCGCATTTTGCGGCCGGCGGTTTTTATTTGGAAAAGAAGAGATGAGTAAAGTCCCGCTCACCGTCAAAGGCGCTGAACGACTGCGCGCAGAATTGCATCAACTGAAGAGCGTCGAACGTCCGCGCGTCATCGCGGCGATCGCCGAGGCGCGCTCGCACGGTGACCTGTCGGAAAACGCCGAATACGACGCGGCCAAGGAGCGCCAGGCTTTTGTCGAAGGCCGCATCGCCGAGGTCGAAGGCAAGCTTTCGAACGCGCAGATCATCGATCCCCGGCTGCTCGACGCCGACGGGCGCTGCGTTTTCGGCGCGACGCTCGACCTCGAGGATCAGGATTCGGGAAGCCAGGTGACTTACCAGATCGTCGGCGAGGACGAAGCTGAAATCAGGGACGGCAAGATCTCGGTCAACTCGCCGATCGCCCGCGCGCTGATCGGCAAATTCGCCGGCGATATCGCCCAAGTGCAGGCGCCCGGCGGCATCCGCGAATACGAAGTGCTGGATGTGCGTTACGAGTAAAGATTCACCACCAAGACACCAAGGGCACCAAGTTACACCAAGAAAAACACGGATTTCGGTTTTGCCTTCCTTGGTGGTTCTTGGTGCCCTTGGCGCCTTGGTGGTTCGCTGTTTCTTAGTTGCTGTTGTCGCCCTGAAAGCTGCGCTTGGTGCGGCGAGGTTCGGCGCGGCGGCGGCGGTGCAGGGTCTTGCCGGCTTCGGCCGACGGGCGCCAGATGACGAGCAGCTTGCCGATGTGCTGGACCGGCGCGGCGCCGAGTTTTTCGCAGATCGTTGCAAGATAGGCTTCGCGCGTTTCGCGCGCGTCCTCGAAAACGCGGATCTTGATGAGTTCGTGACTCTCGAGCGAGCGGTTGATTTCGTTCAGCACGGGCCGCAGTTCGCCCAGCGGTACCGGGCGGCTGA
>CAZALA010000330.1:0-1972 GCA_964485725.1 uncultured Propionivibrio sp.
ATGTTCCAGTTCGCCTTGCCCGCCGCCGGCTCGAGGTAGTGACCGGTACGGCCGCTCACGTACAGGATGTCGCCATCGGCGTTGACGAGGACGCTGGCCGGCGCAAAGTCACGCAGCAGGACGCGCTCGACGAGCGCCTGCAGATTGAGGACCTCGGGCGCTTCTTCGCCGGCCCTCGCCGAGCGCGCCGGTCCCGGATAGAAGCGGCTCGGGAAATCGACGTTGGTGAGCCGCGTGTCGCTGCGCCGGAAGAGGCGCGCCTTGCCGTCGATCGTCGTGAACAGTTCGGAGAAGGGGCCGACGGTCTCGGCGCTGCCGAGAAAGAGAACGCCGCCGGGATTGAGGCTGTAATGGAACAGCGGCAAGAGCCTTTTTTGCAGTTCGGCGCCAAGATAAATGAGCAGGTTGCGGCACGACAGGATGTCGAGTTTCGTGAACGGCGGGTCCATGATCAGGTTTTGCGGCGCGAAAACGACCATCTCGCGAATTTCCTTAGCGACCCTGTAGCTGCCGTTCTCCTCGATGAAATAGCGCGAGAGCCGCTCCGGGGTGAGATCGGCGGCGATGCTGGCAGGATAGAGCGCCTGCCTGGCGCGCTGCACGGCGTCGGCGTCGAGGTCGGTCGCGAAGATCTGCAGCGCGCCGCGCACCGGCGGCTTGACGCGGTCGAGGGCCTCGCGGAAAGCGATCGCGAGCGAATACGCTTCCTCGCCGGTCGAGCAGCCGGGCACCCAGGCGCGCAGCACGCGACGCGAATTAAGATTGCTCAGCATCGGCAGCAGCGCCTCTTCCTGCAGGCGCGTCTACACCTCGCCGTCGCGAAAGAAGCTCGTCACGCCGATCAAGAGTTCCCTGAACAGGAGATCGACTTCCTGCGGATTTTCCTTCAGATAGTCGACGTAGCGGGCAACGCCGTCGAACTGATGGATGCCGACGCGGCGCTCGATGCGGCGATTGAGCGTCGATTTCTTGTAGAGCGAAAAGTCGTGGCCGGTGTGCACGCGCAGGAGCGCGAGCACCTGATCGACCGCGCTTTTCGGCGAGGGCTCGGGCTCGCCGGCCGCGCTCGCGGGCTTGCCTGGCGTTCCCGGCACGTGGTGCAGGTAGGCGGCGATGCGCTGCGGCAATTCGTCGGCCGGCGCGATGATGTCGGCGAGCCCGGCGTCGATCGCGCTTCTCGGCATGCCGTCGAATTTTGCCGTCGCCGGGTCCTGGACGAGCACAAAGCCCGCGCTTTCCTTGATCGCGCGCAGCCCGAGCGTGCCGTCCGAGCCCATTCCCGAGAGCACGACGCCGATCGCGCGGTCGCGGCGCTCGTCGGCGAGCGCGCGCAGGAAGTAGTCGATCGGCAGGCGCAGGCCGCGCGGTTCGGAAGGCTCGACGAGAAAGAGCGTGCCGTCGACGATCGAGAGGAATTTGTTCGAGGGGATGACATGGACCCTGTTGGGGGCAAGCGGCATGTGGTCGCCGGCCTCGACGACCGGCAGCCGCGTCGAGCGCTGCAGCAGTTCAGGCATCATTCCCTTGCGCTCGGGGTCAAGATGCTGGATCACGACGAAGGCCATCCCGCACTCGGGCTTGACATGGCTGAAGAACTGCTCGAGCGCCTCGAGCCCGCCTGCCGAAGCGCCGATGCCGACGACCGGGAAGGCGTTGTGCACGTCGGCCTGCGGCAAAGGCGTCGGCGTCGCGGCAGACGGTTGAGCGTGCTTGCGAAGTTTGGCCATCATCACCCCCGGGCAGCAGGCCGCGCCAGTGCGCGGCCAGCGCGAATTATGGCATTTTCAAGCACGCTCCTGCCATGCGGTTTAGATCAGATCCGCGGTGTAGCGCGCTTTGACGCGCAAAGTCGGGGCGCCCGTTCCGCGCCTGGACGCGCTGCGTCGCGGCTCACGTCCACGTGCTTTCAATTTGATGCGCTGGTTTCCGCGCCTGACGCGCGGCCCCTTCTTTCTTGAGTCGCCAAGAAAGA
>CAZALA010000331.1:0-1950 GCA_964485725.1 uncultured Propionivibrio sp.
GCGAGCGCCTCGGCGCCGGCCGCCGCTTCGCGCCCGGCCTCGGCGAGAGCGACCTGCGCGGCGTAGTCGAAGGAGCGAATCATGCCGGCGACATCGTGCAGCGGCGACTTCTTGCGCCGCCGTTCGGCAAGCTCGCGCGCCGGCTCGCCCTCGAAATCGATGAAGATGAAATCGTTCTGCGCGACGAGCACCTGCCCGAGGTGCAGGTCGCCGTGGATGCGCGTCTTCAGCGTCCCGATTTCGCGCGGACCGGCGCTCTCGATGCGGTCGAGGATTTGCGCCTGCCGCTCGAGGACGCGTTCAGCGAGTTGCCTGCCGATCGCCGGCAATGCCGGCAGTTGCCGTTCGAGCTGAGCGAAGGCGAGGCTCGCCTCTTCGGCGATCTTGCGGCGCAGCAGGGCGAGCTCGCTGGCCGAGAAGGGCTCGGGGTCAAAGGCCGTATCGCCCGTCGCGCGCGCGAGCGCGAGATGCAGTTCGGCGGTGCGGCGGCCGAGCGTCGCGATCAGGGCGAGATACGCGCCGTGCGCGTCGGCGGCAGCGCTCGGCACGCTGTCAGCGCCGCGGGTCGTTTCGAAAAACCGGTCGAGGTAATTGATCGTGTAATCCCAGCCGCTGCCCTGGTTTTCGACGTAGGCCTGCAGCACGGCGAGGATGCTGACGCTGCCGTCGTCGCCGAGATAATCGACGGTGCCGGCGATCGGGACGCAGTTGGAAAACTGCGCGACTTCGCTGAGGAAGCGGCCGACCTCGACTTCGGCGGCAACGCCGTTCTGCAAGCGGCGATAGAGCTTGAGGAAGAGCGATTCGCCGAGCGCGGCCGTGCTGTTGCTGCTCGCCGTCGCCGACGGTCGTACCGGCAGCGTCTGCACGTCCTGCGTCGCAGCCGCGAGCAGTCGCGCGAAATGGCTCGTCGGCGAGCAGCGAATGAGGCCGCGGGCGCAGCGAAAATTCTCGCCGGCGCCGATGGCGCCGACGAGTGCGCGAATGAAGTGCTCGTCGGCGGCGGCGTCGGCAAGGAGCCCCACGCGCGCCTGCTGGCGGATGCGCGCCACCGTCGCCGGCAGCAGCAGGCGCAGGCGCTCCTCGCTGCGCTCTTCGCCGGCGCTCTTGGCAAGTCCCTCGGCTTCCCAGGCGAGCGCGAGCGGAACGAAGTAGCGTTCCGCGCCCTCCGTCGCGGGCGCAGCTTGCGGCAAGGCGGGCGCGGGGTTCGGCGCGGTCGTCGTGGCATCGCTCGCATCGACCCGGCAGATCGCCAGCAGCCAGCTGCCACCGGGCGTCGTCCATTCGGCCGAATCGGCAAGCGCCGCCTGCCGGATCGCAAACTCCCTTGCCGCGTACCAGCGCTGGCTCGCGAGGAAGCGCGGCAGCGCTTCGCCCTCGAGCTGGCGGCGGAGCTTTTCGGCCATCGTGATGCGCCAGGGAACAACGCGCTCGCGAAAGAGGCTGTTCCAGGCGTCGAAGAAGACGAGGACCGGCGGTTCCTCGCGCACCTGCCAGCCGTCGTGCCAGGTCGCAGCCTCGGCGCCGGCGAGCCGGAACCAGTAGAAGCCGTGGCCCTGCAGCGTCACCACGTAAGGCAGTTCGGTGACCGGCGGAAAGAGCGTGCGGCCGAGCAGTTCAACCGGGACGCGGCCCTTGTACGCCGCAAGGTCGAGCTCGACGGGCTGCGCGCTGCGCGCCAGATTGGCCACGCAAAGCAGCGTCTGCCCCTCGTATTCGCGCACGTAAGCCAAGATCTTGCGATTGCCCGGACGCAGGAAGAGCAGCGAACCGCGGCCAAAAGCCGGGTAGCTCTTGCGCACCGCGAGCATGCGTCGCGACCAGTTGAGCAAGGAGGAGGAATCGCGCTCCTGCGATTCGACGTTGACCGCTTCGAAACCGTAGATCGCGTCCATGATCGGCGGCAGGAAAAGGCGCTGCGGATCGGCGCGCGAAACTCCGGCGTTGCGA
>CAZALA010000332.1:0-1827 GCA_964485725.1 uncultured Propionivibrio sp.
CGCTGCCGCTGCGCGACGCCTTCGCGGTGCTGTTCTTCGTCTCGGTCGGCATGCTCTTCGAGCCCTCGATCGTGCTCGAAGAGCCGCTCCGCGTTCTCCTCGTCGTCGCCATCATCATTGTCGGCAAGTCGCTCGCCGCGGCGCTGCTCGTCATCGTCCTGCGCTACCCGCTCAATACCGCGCTGGTCGTCGCCGCGAGCCTGGCGCAGATCGGCGAGTTCTCGTTCATCCTCGCCGGGCTCGGTCGTTCGCTCGGCCTGCTGCCGAGCGAGGGCATGAGCCTGGTGCTCGCTGGCGCGCTCATTTCGATCGCGCTCAACCCCTTCCTGTTCGCGGCGATCGAACCCTTGCGCCGCTGGGCGATCAAGCGCTCGGCGCTCGCCCGTCGTCTCGAACAGCGGCAGGACCCTTACGCCGAGCTGCCGATGGACACTGAGCGCGAATACCTCACTGGCCAGGTTGTCCTCGTCGGCTACGGCCGCGTCGGCCGGCGCATTGCGGACGCCCTCGACGAGGCGGGCGTCCCCTACGTCGTTGCCGAAAGGCAACGGAATTTGGTCGAAGCGCTGCGCAAGCAGGGAAAAGCCGCCGTTTCGGGGGACGCCGCCGATCCAGCGGTCCTCATCCAGGCGCACATCGCCGACGCCGCGATGCTCGTCGTCGCCACCGACGACCTGCTCGCCGCGCAGCGCATGGCAAGCAGCGCGCGCAGCCTCAACGCCAAGGTCGAGATCGTGCTGCGCAGCGATGGCGCCGACGACGCGTTGTGCCGTCGCTGCGCAGGCATCGGCAGGCTTTTCCGCAGCGACGAGGAACTCGCCAAAGGCATGGCGAGCCATGTTCTCAAGCGCTTCGCGCCGACCGCCACAACTTAGAACGGCCCGCCGCGAGTAAGCCGTAGGCGCCGCGCCGGAAGGCTCAGACCGCGGCTTCGCCGGTCTCGCCGGTGCGGATGCGGACGACCTGCTCGACGGAGGTGACGAAAATCTTGCCGTCGCCGATCTTGCCGGTGCGGGCCGCCTTGACGATCGAATCGATCGCGCCTTCGACGGCGTCGTCGGCAACGACGATTTCGATCTTGACCTTGGGCAGGAAATCGACGACGTATTCGGCGCCGCGATAGAGCTCGGTGTGGCCTTTCTGCCGGCCGAAACCCTTGACCTCGGTCACCGTCAATCCGGAAACGCCGATTTCCGACAAGGCTTCGCGGACTTCGTCGAGCTTGAACGGTTTGATGATGGCTTCAATTTTCTTCATTGCAGTGACTCCGGAAGGTTTGGTTCAGATCGAAAGGCTAGTAGGGATCGAGATAGCGGTTGGTGATCGGGTAGCGCCAGTCCTTGCCAAAACCGCGCTGGGTGACGCGGATGCCGACCGGCGACTGCCGGCGCTTGTACTCGCTGATCTTGAGCAGGCGCACGACGCGCCGGACATCGGCCTCGACGTAACCTTTGGCGATGATCTCGCGCGGGCTCTCGTCGTTCTCCATGTAGGCTTCGACGATCGCGTCGAGAATCTCGTAGGGCGGCAGGCTGTCCTGGTCGGTCTGGTCGGGCTTCAATTCCGCCGACGGCGGCCGCGTGATGATGCGCTCGGGGATCGCGTAGGAGACCGTGTTGCGCCAGCGCGCGAGGCGATAGACGAGCGTCTTGACGATGTCCTTGATCACCGCGAAACCGCCCGCCATGTCGCCGTAGAGCGTGCAATAGCCGACCGCCATCTCGGACTTGTTGCCGGTCGTCAGCACGAGCGAGCCCGACTTGTTCGAGAGCGCCATCAGCAGCATGCCGCGGATGCGCGCCTGCAGGTTTTCGTCGGTGGTGTCCC
>CAZALA010000333.1:0-1826 GCA_964485725.1 uncultured Propionivibrio sp.
AGTACACCGTGCCGACGCCGGGGCGTCGCGACCGCGGCGCCCGGCGCATCGTCGCCGGCGCACCTGCCGGCGGCCCGCCCGTCGAATACTATTACACGACCGACCACTACCAGAGCTGGCGGCGGATCGTGCAGAACTGAAGCTGGAGCACGAAGTGAACGACGAGATCGACGAGAACGACGAGACTGCCGACAAGGCCGCGCCGGCGGGGCAAACACCCACCGGCATTTTCAGGATCGCCGAGCGCGACGTCCCGGCGCTCAGGGAAGCTGCGAAGAAGCTTGGCTATGCCTGCTTCGCCGTCGATCTCAAGCGCGCCGGCAACGTTCCCGGCTTCATCAAAGCGCTCGCCCGCGACCTGAAGTTTCCGGACTATTTTGGCGGCAACCTCGACGCGCTCTCCGATTGCCTGACCGATTTCTCCTGGCATCCGGCGCCCGGCTACGTGATCACGCTCTCGGGCAGCGAGCGGCTGCGCGATACGCCGACGAGCCTTGCCGCGCTTAACGAAGTCCTTTCCTTCGTCGTCGAGGAATGGCAGCGGCGCGAGGTGCCGTTCTCGGTCTTCTACGTCACGGCCGAGAAGATCGGCTGCAAGAAAGGGCACTGCGCGTCGGGACACCAATGAAGGTCTACAAGGTCCCGGTCTCGGTCCTCGTCGTCATTCACACGCCGGCGCTCGAAATTCTGCTGCTCGAGCGCGCGCTACATCGCGGCTACTGGCAGTCGGTCACCGGCAGCCAGGAAGCGGGCGAGTCGCTCATCGCGACGGCGCGCCGCGAAGTACGCGAAGAGACCGGCATCGACGCGCCGGCGGCAGCGTTCTGCGACTGGCAATCGAGCACGCGTTACGAGATCTACCCGGAGTGGCGGCATCGTTACGCGCCCGGCGTGATCGAAAACACCGAACACGTCTTCTCGCTCGAGGTCGCTGCCGCGATGCCGGTGACGCTCGCCCCCGACGAGCACCTCGCCTACTGCTGGCTGCCTTGGCGGGAAGCCGCCGAAAAATGCTTTTCGGCGACCAACCGCGAGGCCATCCTCAGCCTGCCTGAAAGTCTGGCGCGCCGGCCTTGAGGCGTGCCAGGCAAGCGGCGCAGTAGCAGCGCGCGTCGGCGGAGGTCGGCAGCGGCAAAGACAAGCCGCGCGGCTCTTGCATGCACCAGCAGCTCGCCTGGCCGGCGGCAATCGCGCAGCCGACCGGCTCGCCACAACCCGGACAGGCATCGTCTTTCAGTTCCATCGCCACCCCGCCAAGCAAAGCCGCCACTGTATTCGCCGACGCGCGAGGCGGCAAGCGGCGGCGCGCTTTCTTCTTGCCGGCACGCCGCGTAAAATCGCCGCATCTTTTCAAGGAAGGCGTGCAATGAGCTTAGCCAAAATCACCGCCGCGCAGGAAGCCCAGGTTCTTGCCGAAGCCCTGCCCTACATCCAGCGTTTTCACGGGCGCACGATCGTCGTCAAATACGGCGGCAACGCGATGACCGACGAGAACCTCAAGCGCTGTTTTGCGCGCGACGTCGTTCTCTTGAAGCTCGTCGGCCTGAACGTCGTCGTCGTGCACGGCGGCGGTCCGCAGATCGAGAATCTCCTCGCGCGCGTCGGCAAGAAAGGCGAGTTCGTCCAGGGCATGCGCGTCACCGACGCCGAAACCATGGAAGTGGTCGAAATGGTGCTGGGCGGCCAGGTTAACAAGGAAATCGTCAATCTGATCAACCAGAATGGCGGCAAGGCCGTGGGATTGACCGGCAAGGACGGCGGTCTCATCCGGGCTCTTCAACCACAGCCTCGGTGCCTTCGTGACCAAAACGGTCATCCACGGCAAA
>CAZALA010000334.1:0-1816 GCA_964485725.1 uncultured Propionivibrio sp.
GCACGACATGACCTTCGTGCGTGAACTCGGCGTCAAGGTGACGTGCCTGCATGAAGGCACGGTGCTGGCCGAGGGCACCATCGATCAGGTTTCGCAGAATGACCGCGTGGTCGAAGTGTATCTGGGGCGGTGATCCATGCTGAACGTCAACAACATCAGCCTCTATTACGGCGCGGCCCAGGCGCTGCGTGGCGTCTCGATCAAGGCCGAACCCGGCAAGGTGACCTGCGTGCTCGGGCGCAATGGCGTCGGCAAGACCTCGCTGCTCCGCGCGATGGTCGGGCAATACCCGATCGCCTCGGGTTCGATCACCCTCAACGGTGACGACATCACCGGGCTCAAGCCCTACGAGCGCGCCCGCAAGGGCATCGGCTTCGTGCCGCAGGGCCGCGAGATTTTCCCGCTGCTGACGGTGGAAGAGAATCTCAAGACCGGTTTTGGGCCGCTGAAGCGCGACGACCGCAATATTCCCGACGACGTGTTTTCGCTGTTTCCGGTGCTGAATTCGATGCTCGGCCGGCGCGGCGGCGATCTCTCGGGCGGCCAGCAGCAGCAGCTCGCGATCGGCCGCGCCCTCGCTTTCGGCCCGCGCCTGCTTCTCCTTGACGAGCCGACCGAAGGCATCCAGCCGTCGATCATCAAGGACATCGAGCGCGCCATCCGCACGCTCGCCGAGGAAGGGACGATGGCGATCGTCCTCGTCGAACAGTATTATGATTTCGCGCGCGCGCTCGCCGATCAGTACCTTGTCATCGAGCGCGGCGAAATCATCCGTCAGGGTGAAGCGCGCGACATGGAAAAGGACGGGGTGCGGGAGGCCCTCTCTGTCTGATGAAAACCTGCCCGGAGGAAAACGCATCGGCCCGTCCACGCAAACCCCGCGAGCACAAGAGTGGCTCGCCGAAATCGAACTTGGCTTTACGCGCGTCGGCGCGCGCAGCGTGCTTTCCGACTGCCGCCACCACGGGCCGCTGCGCGTGCAAAAGGCGCTTTATCCAGAAGGCCAGGAGGTCTGTCAGGCGATCGTGCTGCACCCGCCGTCGGGAATTGCCGGCGGTGACCGGCTGCACATTGCCGTCAATGTCGGCGCGCGGGCGCACGCGCAGCTCACCACCCCGGGCGCCGGCAAATGGTATCGCTCGGGCGGCCAGGAAGCCGTGCAGGAACTCGCCTTCGATCTCGCCGACGAAGCGATCCTCGAATGGCTGCCACAGGAGACGATCGTTTTCGATGGCGCCCGCGCGCGCATGGAAACGCGCGTGAATCTTTCTTCGAAAAGCCGCTACATCGGCTGGGAAGTGCTCTGCCTCGGCCGCCGCGCCTCGGGCGAGACTTTCAGCAAGGGCGAGCTTGGCCTGAAGACGCGAATCACGCGTTGCGGCCTGCCGCTGTGGCTCGAGCGCGGCAGCCTTGCCGGCGGCGATGCCCTGCTCGCGAGCATCGCCGGCTGGGCCGGCGCCAGCGTCAGCGGCAGCTTGCTCGCGACAATCGATGCAGTCAATGACGGCGGCAAGCTCGCCGCGCTTCTCGCCGCCTGCCGCGCGATCGCCCCGCCCGACGGCGCCGCGCACGGCATCACCGCCTTGCCGGGCCTCTTTGTCGCGCGTTATCTTGGCGACAGCAGCGAAGCGGCGCGCCACTGGTTCACGCAACTCTGGCAGCTCCTGCGTCCGACGCTCATCGGCCGCCCGGCGCAGGCGCCGCGCATCTGGACCACATAAAAGGGAAAGCCATGGAACTCACCCCGCGCGAAAAAGACAAGCTCCTCATCTTCACTGCCGGCCTCGTCGCCGAAAGGCGGCGCGCGCGCGGCGTC
>CAZALA010000335.1:0-1813 GCA_964485725.1 uncultured Propionivibrio sp.
AAATCGTGCTGAAGAATCGTCGCGCGTCGATTTCGCTCGTGCAGCGCCACCTGCGCATCGGCTACAACCGCTCGGCGCGGCTCATCGAGGCAATGGAAAAAGCCGGCCTCGTCAGCGCCATGGACGGCCGCGGCGGCCGCGAAGTCATCGCCCGCCGCGAAGAAAATTGAGGTTTGCAGAAATGAAGTATTTATCGGCGGAGACGCTTTTAAACCCCCCCAGCCCCCCTTGTCAGGGGGGAGTGGGAGTGGCGCGACGCGGCCAGACGGTTTTCCCCTCCCCTGACAAGGGGAGGTCGGGAGGGGTTGCAGCGCGCCTCGGCATGATCGCGAGCCTCGTTGCCTGTCTGCTTTCTGCCCCACTCGCCAACGCCGCAGCGATCGAGAAGCTGCACAGCTTCCTCGAGACGACGAAAACGATGCGAGCGAATTTTGCGCAGCGCGTCGTCGCGAAGAACGGCAAGCAGCCGCAGCTCTCGAACGGCGTGATGATTTTTTCGCGCCCCGGAAAATTTCGCTGGCAGGTCGACAAGCCTTACGAGCAGCTCCTCGTTGGCGACGGCGAGAAGATCTGGATTTATGACCCTGAGCTTAAGCAGGTGACGGTCAGAAAAGCCGGCAACGCGATCGGCGGGACGCCGGCCGCGCTGCTCTTTGGCGAAAGCGCACAGGCGCTCGAGAAGAGCTTTACGCTGCGCGATACCGGCGAGCGCGAAGGCCTCGACTGGGTCGAAGCGACGCCAAAGAAAGGCGACGGCGCGCAGGACGCCGGTTTCGAAAAACTGCGCATCGGTTTTGCGGGCAAGGAGCTCAAGGCGATGGAGCTCTCCGACAATTTCGGGCAAACGACTTCGCTCACGTTCTCGCAGATCGAACGCAACCCGCAGATCGCTCCGGCGCTCCTTCGCTTCACGCCGCCAGCCGGCGTCGACGTCCTCAGTGAGTGATCTCTTCGCCAGGTCGCATGCGGTGCCGCTCGCCGAAGCGCTGCGCCCGGCGACGCTCGCCGAGGTCATCGGCCAGACGCATCTTCTCGGTCCCGGCAAACCGCTGCGCCTTGCCTTCGAAGCGAGGAAGCTCCATTCACTGATCCTCTGGGGGCCGCCCGGCGTTGGCAAGACGACGCTCGCGCGCCTCATGGCCGACGCTTTCGACGCCGAATTCATCGCGCTCTCGGCGGTCTTCTCGGGCGTCAAGGACATCCGCGAAGCGGTGGCCCGCGCCGAAGTCACGCGCGCGCAAAGCGGTCGCCCGACCATTCTGTTCGTCGATGAAGTGCATCGCTTCAACAAGGCACAGCAGGACGCCTTCCTGCCCTACGTCGAGGGGGGGCTGTTGACGCTCGTCGGTGCGACGACCGAGAACCCGTCTTTCGAAGTCATTTCGGCGCTGCTTTCGCGCGCCTCGGTTTATGTCCTGCATCCGCTCTCGAACGACGAGATGGCGCTGCTGTTCGCGCGTGCCTGCGAGCGCGCGCTGCAGGGCTTTGTCTTCGACGACGACGCCAGGTCGCGGCTGATCGGCCTGGCCGACGGCGACGCGCGGCGCCTCATCAACCTGCTCGAGCAGGTGCGCACGGCCGCCTCGACCGCCGGCACGACGCAGATCAGCGGCGCTTTCATCGACAGCACGCTGGCGCAAAGCCTGCGCCGTTTCGACAAGGGCGGCGACGAGTTCTACGACCAGATTTCGGCGCTGCACAAGTCGGTGCGCGGATCGAATCCGGACGCGGCGATCTATTGGCTGTGCCGCATGCTCGACGGCGGCGCCGACCCGCGCTATCTGGCGCGGCGCATCGTGCGCATGGCCTGGGA
>CAZALA010000336.1:0-1811 GCA_964485725.1 uncultured Propionivibrio sp.
GCCGGCGCTCGGCGCCGCCGCGGCGGCGGCCGGCCCGGCCTCGCGGATCCTTACCTTGACCCCGGGCGCCAGCCGCAGCTGGCCGTCGGTGACGACGGTCTCGCCGCTGGCGAGGCCCTTGCCGATCGCCGCCAGGCCGCCGCTCGTGGCAGCGACTTCGAGTTTACGCACTTCAATGCTGCTGTCGTCCTTGACGACGAAAGTGAAATTGCCGTCGGCGCCCTGCTGGATGGCTTCGCTGGGAACGGTAACGGCGTCCTTGAGCGTTTCGAGGATCACGCGCAGGTTGAGAAACTGCCCGGGCGTGAGCTTCTCGTCTTCGTTGGCGACGATCGCCTTCATCATGATCGTCCCGGTCGCGGTGTCGACGGCGTTGTCGAGAAAACGCACCGCGCCTTCGAAGCGTCGCGAAGCGTCGCCCGGCACGCTGATCTCGACTTTCATTGCGCGCCCGGCCTGCTGGGCGCCGCTCTCCATCGCCGCGCGCAGTTTCGGCAGGTGTCTTTCCGGGACCGAGAACGTCACGAGCAGCGGTTGCACGCGATTGACGACGGCGAGCGCCGTCTCGTTGATCTTTACCGACGAGCCCGGGAAGACGAGGCGCGCGCCGACGATGCCGGTGAAGGGCGCTCGGATCGTCGCGTAGGACAGCTGCAGGCGCGCCAGCTCGACGGCGGCGCGGCTCGCGTTGCTGTTGGCGAGCGCCGCCGCTTCGTTGGTCCGGATGTCGTTGACCTTTTCCTCGGAAACGAAATTGCGGTCCTTGAGCGCGCTGTAGCGCGCCGTATCCGAGCGCGTCTTGGCGACGAGGGCGGTGTCGCGCGCCAGCGTCGCCTCGGCCTGCGCGAGGCGCGCGGCAAAATCGGTCGGATCGAGGCGAACGAGGACGTCGCCCTGTTTGACGTGCTGGCCTTCGGTGAACAGCACGGCGGCGACCTGGCCGTCGACGCGCGATTTCAGGACGACGCTCTCGTAGGCTTCGGCGCGGCCGACAATCTGCAGCGTCACCGGAATGTCGTGCGCCGCCGCCTTGGCGACGGTGACCGGGACGGCGGGTGTCTCGGTTTTCTTTTTGGCATTGCCTTCCGAGCACGCCGCGAGCGCGAGCAGGCCGGCCAGCGATATGGCCAGGGACAGGGCCGCTGCGGCGCTGCGCGAGAGCGCGGTCAGTCCCGGTTTCACGGCAGGAGGCTCTCCAGCGCGTACAGTTCCTCGACACTTTCGCGGCGCCGGACGAGGTGGATCTTGTCGCCGTCGACGACGACTTCGGCGGCGCGCGGCCGCGTGTTGTAGTTCGAGCTCATCGCCATGCCGTAGGCGCCGGCCGAAAGCACCGCCAGAAGATCGCCGGCTTCGAACGCGAGTTCGCGGTGGCGTCCGAGAAAGTCGCCCGACTCGCAGATCGGCCCGACGATTTCCCAGTGTGCAGATTTGCCCGTGCGCGGGGCAACCGCGACGATGTCGTGCCAGGCATCGTAAAGCGCCGGTCGCGTCAGGTCGTTCATCGCGGCGTCGACGATGGCAAAGTTCTTCGCCTCGCCGCGCTTCAGGTATTCGATGCGCGTGAGCAGAACGCCGGCGTTGCCGACGAGGCGCCGCCCCGGCTCGAGCAGGATCTTCAGATGCCTTTCCTTCAGCTTGGCCAGCAGCGGCTGCAAATAGCTCTTCACCGTCGGCTCGGTCTCTTCCTTGTAGCGGATGCCGAGGCCGCCGCCCAGGTCGATGTGCTTCAAGACGATGCCGTCGGCGGCCAGCTCGTCGATGAGGACGAGCAGCTTGTCGAGCGCTTCGAAGAAAGGCGCGGGATCGAG
>CAZALA010000337.1:0-1809 GCA_964485725.1 uncultured Propionivibrio sp.
CCGAGCTGACTGCCTTCGGCGGTATGGTTGTACACGACGTCGAGGATGACTTCGATGCCGGCAAGGTGCAGGACCCTCACCATGCTCTTGAACTCGTCGATCGAGCCGCTCGCCGAATAGCGGGCGTCGGCGGCGAAATAGCCGATCGAGTTGTAGCCCCAGTAATTGCGCAGCCCTTTCTCGACGAGATGGCGATCGTCGATCGCGGTGTGCACCGGCAGAAGTTCGATCGCCGTGATGCCGAGCCGGCGCAGGCGATCGACCACGGGCGCGCTCGCGAGCCCGGCGTAAGTGCCGCGCAGCGGGGGTGCCAGCTCGCTGTTCAGATAGGTGAGGCCCTTCACGTGCGCTTCCAGGATGACGGTCTGCTGCCAGGGCGTGCGCGGCGGCCGGTCGTCGTCCCAGGTGAAAGCCGGGTCGACGACGCGGCAGCGCGGCATCGACGGCGCGCTGTCGCGACTGTCGTAGGAAAGGTCGGCGTGACGGGCGCCGATGCGGTAGCTGAAGAGTGCATCGCTCCAGCGCACCCGGCCGACGATGTCGCGCGCGTAGGGGTCGAGGAGAAGCTTCGCAGGGTTGAAGCGATGGCCGTGCTCGGGGGAATAAGGGCCATGGACGCGGTAGCCGTAGAGCAGGCCCGGGCGCGCCTCGGGCAGGTAGGCGTGGAAGATGCGGTCGGTCTGGTGGCGCATTTCGATGCGCGTCTGCCGCCGGCCTTTCGAGTCGAAAAGACAGAGATCGACCTTCTCGGCGTGTTCGGAAAACAGCGAAAAATTCACGCCTTCGCCGTTCCAGGTGGCGCCAAGCGGGTAGGGCGAGCCCGGCCAGACGGCACGGATCGATCTATTCATGGCGCCCCCCTGATCCCTTATCGTCGTCGCGCGTCGGCCACCACTGCTCGAGCAGGCGCGCCGCCCAGCGCTGGCCGCCGAGGCCGAAGGCGAGCGCGAGCGCGAGAACGAAGCCGGTGAGCAGGATGAGGAAGGTGAGACGGATGATGTCGCCGGCGATGCCGAGCTGGTCGAGCGCGATCAGGATGACGAAAAGCAGCACCGCGTAGCGGCCGAGGCGACCGAGGAGCGGCGCCTCGTAAAGCCCGATGTTGCGCCCGTAGGTGGTGATCGTGGCGTCGATGAAGTGCGCGAAATAGGCGCCGAAGACGAGGACGACGATGGCGAGGATGACGCGGGGAACGAACATCGCGACGTTGGCGAGCAGCGCCGTGACATAGGTGAGGCCCATCGTATTGCACGCGAGAATCAGCGCCGCGATGATCGCCAGCCAATAGACGAGCAGTCCGATCACGCTCACTGTGTCGACGCCGCTGCCGCCCATCTGCAGGAAGGCGTCGACGCGGGCGCGTTCGGTGAGAACGTGGAAGTTGATCGAGCGCAGGCCCTTGACCACCGCAAAACGCAGGCCCTTGGCGATCAGCCAGCCGGCGACCGCGATCACGCAGGCGAGGATGAAGCGCGGCAGGAAAATGCCGACTTCGACGAGCCAGGGTCGCAAACTATCGAAGGCGAGATCTATCGAGTTCATCGCGTGCCTCTCTTACGCAGCCGATCGGGGAAAATCGCCGGCGCCGATCGTCGCCATGATCCCGGCGAGCGGGATGTGCGCCCAGTCGGGCCGGTGCGAGAGTTCGTAGCGCACTTCATAGAGAGCTTTTTCGAGCACGAAGAGCGGCAGCAGCCGCCGCGCCTCCGGCCAGTTGTCGTAGGGCGACCCCGGCGCTGCGGCGACCGTTGCGCCATAGCTTTCGATGAAGGCCTCGGCGCAGGCCTCGCGCCAGGCCGGCGCCGCCGC
>CAZALA010000338.1:0-1780 GCA_964485725.1 uncultured Propionivibrio sp.
CGCCGCCCTTCTTGTTGACGCCGCCCTCGATCATCTCGTGATAGAGGTCGTTGCCCTCGCGGGTGCGCTCGCCGACGCCGGCGAACACCGAGTAACCGCCGTGCGCCTTGGCGACGTTGTTGATCAGTTCCTGGATCAGCACGGTCTTGCCGACGCCGGCGCCGCCGAACAGGCCGATCTTGCCGCCCTTGGCGTAAGGCGCGAGCAGATCGACGACCTTGATGCCAGTCTCGAGAATCTGCGCTTCCGTCGCCTGCTCGGCGTAGGACGGGGCCGGCTGATGGATGGCGCGGCGCTCCGTGGTGGTCAGCGGGCCGGCCTCGTCCACCGGCTCGCCGATGACGTTGATGATGCGGCCAAGCGTCCCGTCGCCGACCGGCACCGAAATCGGCGCGCCGGTGTCGGTGACTTCCTGGCCGCGAACCAGACCTTCGGAACTGTCCATGGCGATGGTGCGCACGGAGTTTTCGCCAAGGTGCTGCGCCACCTCGAGCACGAGGCGATTGCCCTGGTTGGTCGTCTCCAGCGCGTTGAGAATCTCCGGCAGGACGCCGTCGAATTTCACATCGACGACGGCGCCGATCACCTGGGTGATGCGGCCTTTGGAAGTGGCGCTTGTCGCCATGGGTCTCGTCCTTTCGACTTGATAGGTCAGAGCGCCTCGGCGCCCGAGATGATTTCGATGAGTTCCTTGGTGATCATCGCCTGGCGCGAACGATTATATTGCATCGTCTGCTTGCGGATCATGTCGCCGGCGTTGCGCGTGGCGCTGTCCATCGCGCTCATGCGCGCGCCCTGTTCGGAGGCGGCGTTTTCGAGCAGTCCGCGAAACACCTGCACCGAGATGTTGCGCGGCAGCAGCGTCGAGAGAATCTCGTCCTGGTCGGGCTCGTATTCGTATGAGGACTGCGGGCCGCTCAAAGCCGGCGCGTTCTCGTTCGCCGGGATTTGCGCCGGGATAAGCTGCTGCGCGGTCGGAATTTGCGCGATCACCGATTTGAAGCGCGAGAAGAACAGCGTCGCGACGTCGAAGCCGCCGTCCTCGAACATCTGGATGATCTTCTTGCCGATCTCGTCGGCGTTGTCGAAGCCGATCTGACGCAGGCCGCGCAATTCGATCAGTTCGATGATGTTTTTCTCATATTGCCGGCGAAGCTGGTCCCAGCCCTTCTTGCCGACGCAGAGAATCTTGACCGTCTTGCCCTGGCCTTGCAGCCGGTTGATATGCTCGCGCGCCAGACGCACGATCGACGAGTTGAAGGCGCCGCACAGGCCGCGTTCGGCGGTGGCGACGACCAGCAGATGCACATCGTCCTTGCCGTTGCCGGCGAGCAATTGCGGCCCGCCCGACGTGACGCCGGCGGCGAGATTGGCCAGCACGCTCTCCATGCGCTCGGCGTAGGGGCGCGCGGCTTCCGCCGCAACTTGCGCGCGCCGCAGCTTGGCCGCCGCGACCATCTGCATGGCCTTGGTGATCTTCTGCGTCGCCTTGACGGAGGAGATGCGGTTTCGAAGATCCTTTAGCGACGCCATGTTCTAGCTTCTTGCTCAGGTTTTTCCCGCGCCCGGCATGGGTGCGGAAGCAACGCGCGATTTTTATGTGGCGTTCTCAAGCGAACGACTTCGCAAACCCCTCGACGACGCTCTTCAGCTTGCCCGCCGTGTCGTCGGACAAATCCTTCGATGCGCGGATCGCCTCCAGAATGCCGCCGTGCTGCGACCGCAGCAGCGCCAGCAACCCGTCCTCGAAGGCGCGCACGCGGTTCACCGGCAGCGGATC
>CAZALA010000339.1:0-1769 GCA_964485725.1 uncultured Propionivibrio sp.
CGCGGCGCGCTCGTAGATGCAATTGCTCCCGTCATTTCTGTGCGCCCTTGGCGTCCTTGCCCATATGCTTCCATACGCCCTGCTCCTTGAGCGCCTTGGCGACCTCGGGCGGCATGTAGTTCTCGTCATGCTTGGCCAGCACAGTGTCGGCCAGGAAGCGGCCCGAGGCATCGAGCTTGCCCTCGGCCACCACGCCCTGGCCTTCGCGGAACAGGTCGGGCAGCACGCCGTGGTAGCTGACGGGGATGGTCTCCACCGTGTCGGTGATCGCGAACGAAACGGTCGTGCCGATACCGCGCTGCAGGCTGCCTTCGGCCACCAGGCCGCCCAGGCGAATGCGCTTGCCGGCGGGAATCTGCTTGGCTGCCACCTCGCCCGGCGTGTGAAAGAAGACGATGGTATCGCGCAAGGCGAACAGCACCAGGAATACGGCAAGGCACAGGATGCCGATGCCGCCACCGATGACGGCCGCGCGCCGCTGCTTGCGCGTCATCGACGATCGCATCGTGGTCATGAGCCGAGCCCCAGACTGCGGGCCAGCTCCGCCAGCTCCGCCAGCGCCTTCGTGTCGGCGGCGAACACTTTGCGGGCATTGCCCAGCGCCGCACGAGCGTCTTGCTCCCGTCCGAGCACGCTATACGCATTGATCAGGCGCTGCCAGCCGGCCAGGTCGCGGCCGTCGCGCTGGAGGCGATCGGCCAAACCCTCGACCATCTGGGCGATCATGCGGGACCGATCCTCCGGGCCGAGCTTGCTCGCGGCGGCAATGTCCTCCGCGCTGGGTCCGCGCGGCGGTGCCGTGCCGGGCGACGCGATCCGACCGGAGACCTCGGCGACGCGCTCCTCGACCGTGACGCGCCAGCTCGCATCGGCTGGAGCCTCCGCGAGCAACGCCTTGTAGGCAGCAAGCGCGGCCTCCAGCTTGCCGTCCTGCTCCTGGGCGAGCGCCAGCCAGAAGCGCGCCTCGGGCCGGCCCGGCTCGATGCGAAGTATCTTCTCGTAGGCCAGGCGAGCCTCTTCACCCACGATACCGTTGGCAGCGAGCACGGTAGCCTCGGCGAAACCGCCAAGCCGATGGACGGTCTCGCCCTTGAGACGCGCGGCCCGAGCAAAGGCATCGGCCGCGTCCTGAAGCCGTCCGAGCTTGAAATAGATGGGAGCGATGACGTCCCAGCCGTCGCCATCGTCGGGCTTGTCGCGCAGATGCGCCTCCACCCGGGCGATGAGGGCGCCGAGCTCGGTCTGCTCGAGGGGCACCTGGGAGCGGGCCGCCAGCGGAAAGGACGGCAGGCCCGGCGAGCCGTGCGCCAGATACAGGGCAAGCGCCAGGATGGGCACGGCGGCGGCGATCGCCACCGCCAACGACGTCAGACGCCGCGCACTCTCGGGGCGGGCATGGCCGCGATCGGGCGCGGCGGCGCTCGCCAGCAACCGGCGGGAGACCTCGATCCGCGCGGCGGCGGCCTCCGCCTCGTCGACGACGCCGCGCGCACGCTCGGCCTCGATCTCCTCGAGCTGATCGCGGTACACCGCGAGCGTGCCCGCCTCGGCAGAGTCGTCCGCCCGGCCGGCACGCGCCAGCGGAGCCAGCACGGCTGCCAGCACCGCGGCCGTCAAAAGCGCGAATGCGAGCCACAAGAGCATGTGTGCGCCAACTCGTCCGTCCCGTGCCTGTGCCTTGTGCAATAGGATGGAGGGTAGTTCGTGGCAAGCTGCGTGCCTTGCGGCGGATCAAGTGTCGCGGACCGGATGCGGGCAAAGGCGCCTCC
>CAZALA010000340.1:0-1765 GCA_964485725.1 uncultured Propionivibrio sp.
CGGCGCGCTGGAAACCTTCGGGCAGCTTTTCGCGAATGGTCTGCTCGATCACGCGGGGACCGGCAAAGCCGATCAGCGCGCCCGGCTCGGCGATGACGACGTCGCCGATGAAGGCGAACGAGGCCGAGACGCCGCCCATCGTCGGGTCGGTGAGGATGGAAATGAAAGGCAGGCGCGCCTGCGCGAGGCGGGTGAGCGCCGCCGTGGTCTTCGCCATCTGCATCAGGGAAAACAGCCCCTCCTGCATGCGCGCGCCGCCCGATGCCGTGATGCAGACAAAGGGCAGGCGCTGCTCGATCGCCGCCTGCACGGCGCGAACGAAGCGCTCGCCGAGCACCGAACCCATCGATCCGCCCATGAACTCGAATTCGAAGACGGCAAGAACGACGGGCAGCGTCGCGATCGCACCCTGCATTGCGACCAGCGCATCGGTCTCGCCGGTGCGCTCGGCGGCGTCGCGCAAGCGCTCGGCGTAAGCGCGGCTGTCCTTGAATTTCAACGGATCGAGCGGCAGCACTTCGGCGCCGATCTCAAAGCGTCCTTCGGCGTCGAGCAACAGCTCGATGCGCGCGCGCGCATTGACGCGCTGGTGGTGCGCACACTTCGGGCAGACGAAAAGATTCTTCTCGAGGTCGCTCGCGTAGAGCACGCTCTCGCACGCCGGGCACTTGCTCCACAGGCCTTCGGGCAAAGCCGACTTGCGCGTCGAACCGGCATCGACGCGCTTGATCTTCGGTGGCAGCAGTTTATTGAGCCAGCTCATCACGCCTCCTCGATCTCAGATAGAACAGCGAACCACCAAGTCACCAAGGCACAAAGTTCCACCAAGAAAAACAATTCTGCAACTTGGTGCATCTTGGTGCCTTGGTGTCTTGGTGGTGAGCTTTTGCCTCAGGCCGCCACGGTCGCCGCGTCCATCGCTGTGCGCAGGCCGGCGACGAGCGCCTGCACGCGCGCGCAGATTTCCTCGGTCGGCGCGCCGGCGCAGCCTTCTATTTCCTCGATGATGCGGCTGCCGACGACGACGGCATCGGCAATCCCTGCCACCGAGGCCGCCGTCTTTGCGTCGCGGATGCCGAAGCCGACCCCGACCGGGATCCCGGTCGCGGCGCGGATCGCCGGAATGCGCGCGGCGACCGCATCGACGTCGAGCGCCGCCGAGCCGGTGACGCCCTTGAGCGAGACGTAATAGACGTAGCCGCTCGCGATAGCGGCGACCTCGGCGATGCGCTCGGGCGTCGAGGTCGGCGCGATCAGGAAAATCGGATCGAGCGCATTCGCGCGCATCGCTTGCGCGAACTCGCGAGCTTCCTCGGGCGGATAGTCGACGACGAGGACGCCGTCGACCCCCGCGCTCGCGGCCGCGGCGGCAAAGGCGTCGACGCCGATTGCCTCGATCGGATTGGCGTAACCCATGAGGACGACCGGCGTCTGACTGTCGTCGGCGCGAAAACGCGCGACCATCGCGAGCACTTCGCGCAGGCTCACGCCTTGCGCGAGCGCGCGGTCGGAAGCGCGCTGGATCGTCGGCCCGTCGGCCATCGGGTCCGAGAAGGGAACGCCGAGCTCGATTACGTCGGCGCCGGCCCTGACCAGGGCGTGCATCAGCGCGAGCGTGGCAACGGGCGAGGGATCGCCGGCGGTAATGAAGGGAATCAGCGCTTTGCGCCCTTGCGCCTCGAGGCGCGCGAATGTGGCTTTGATTTTTGACATCTTAGAACCTTATCCCTGATTTGTCGGCGACGGTGTGCATGTCCTTGTCGCC
>CAZALA010000341.1:0-1761 GCA_964485725.1 uncultured Propionivibrio sp.
TTGAGGCGGATGGTGGACTCGACGGCCGCTGCGGCGCGGCGCGCCGAAGTTGCCATGGTCACCGGCGACGCCAAGGTCGTCGAGCGTGGCACGGGCGACGTGGTCTTCATCACCACCACCGGCGTTGGCATCGTCGCCGACGGCGTCGCCGTTTCCGGCAATCTTGCTCGCCCGGGCGACGCGATTCTGCTTTCCGGAACGATCGCCGAGCACGGCATGGCGATCATGGCGCAGCGCGACAACCTTTCCTTCGCCGCGCCGATCGCCTCCGATACGGCGGCGCTGCACGGACTGGTCGCAGCGATGCTGGAAAGCGGCGCCGAAATCCACGTGCTGCGCGACCCGACGCGCGGCGGGCTGGCGGCGACGCTCAACGAGATCGCCGCGCAATCGGCGGTCGGCATGCTGATCGACGAAGCGGCGATAGCGGTGAACGAGGCGGTCGCCGCGGCCTGCGAATTTCTCGGCATCGACCCGCTCAACGTCGCCAACGAAGGCAAGCTCGTCGCCATCTGCGCCGGCAAGGACAGCGCCCGCCTCCTCGCGGCGATGCGCGCGCACCCGCTCGCGCGCCAGGCGAGTTGCATCGGCAGCGTCGTCGCCGACGACCACGCTTTCGTGCGCATGAAGACGCGCATGGGCGGCCATCGCGTCGTCGATACGCTCGTCGGCGAAGCCTTGCCGCGCATCTGCTAGCAGCCTGTCGGGCTTGATGGGTCGCAGCAAAAAATGGTAGCTGTGGAGTCGCAGACTTTGTAGGAGCCCGATTCATCGGGCGATGCGGCGCTTGTGGCGCCACCGCCGCATCGCGCAGCAGAGCTGCGCTCCTACAGAGCTTGCCAACGCCGGGCCGGCGCTGGTGCGGCGACGCAATGCGTGCGAAAATGCGCGCTTCCAAGCCGTCAGGGCGCTAACCCTTCAAGGCTTAAAGGTTTCGACTTCGCCGTGTGGCCGGGTCGGCGGACCGCGTCGCTGCGGCGCCCTCTGCCGGCAGGCGCAGCACTCGTGGCACCCGTCGCGTTCAGCTCGCGCGGCCCGTGCACGTCGATCAAAAAACCGCCAAACCCGTACCGGAGCCCGTTCAATGTCACCGCAAAGCACTTCGCCAGCGATCGCGCCGATCGAAGAAATCATCGCCGAACTCGCCGCCGGCCGCATGGTCATCCTGACCGACGAGGAAGACCGCGAGAACGAAGGCGATCTCATCCTCGCCGCCGAGCACGTCAGCGCCGAGGCGATCAATTTCATGGTCAAGCACGCGCGCGGCCTGGTCTGCCTGACGCTGACCGAAGCACGCTGCAAGCAGATCGGCCTGGCGCAAATGGCGCGCGACAACAAGAGCCCCTACAACACCGCTTTCACGGTCTCGATCGAAGCGGCGAGCGGCGTCACCACGGGCATTTCGGCGCAGGACCGGGCGCGCACGGTGCAGGCGGCGGTGCGGCGCGATGCGCGGCCCGAGGACATTGTCCAGCCCGGACACATCTTTCCGATCACCGCCAAGGCGGGCGGCGTTCTCGTCCGCGCCGGGCACACCGAGGCCGGCTGCGACCTCGTGCAACTCGCCGGGCTCGAGCCGGCGGCGGTGATCTGCGAGGTCTTAAACGACGACGGCTCGATGGCGCGCCTGCCCGACCTCATCGAATTTGCCCGCGTGCACGGCCTCAAGATCGGCACGATCGCCGACCTCATCCACTTCCGCAGCCGCACCGAGACGCTGGTCGAACGCACGCCCTCGAAACCCGTGAAGACGGTGCATGG
>CAZALA010000342.1:0-1760 GCA_964485725.1 uncultured Propionivibrio sp.
TCCGCGCCGACTTCATCTTCGGCATGGGCAAGGTCGCCGGCAAGTTCGTCATCATTCTCAACATCAACAAGGTCTTGTCGATCGAGGAAATCGCCGTTCTCACCGGCGACGAGATCGGCGCCGGCGAGCTGCACGCAGCGGTAGCGCCGTAACAGCCGCCGGCGCTCTCGCGGCGGCCGGCAAGCGATGAATTTGCAGTCAAACAAAGAGGGGGAGTCATGTTCAAGAATCTAAAAATCGCCACTCGTCTCGGTCTTGGTTTTGGCGTCGTCATCGTGCTGCTGATCGTCAGCGGCGTCATCGGCTATACCCGGCTCGCCGAACTCAATTCGGAAATCGACCTAATGGTCAAAGATCGCTTTCCGAAGACGGTGATCGCCAACGACGCCGTCGAGCAGATCAACGTCACCGCGCGCGCCATCCGTAACGCGATGCTCGTGAAGACCGCCGACGAAGCGAACAAGGAGCTGACCCGCCTTTACGACGCGCGCAAGCTGACCGGCGAAAAACTCGCGCAGCTCGAAAAGACGATCACTTCCGAGGAAGGCAAGAAACAGCTCGCCAAGGTGACCGAGACGCGCCGGATATCGGTCGCCGACCAGGACCAGGCGATCGAGCTGTTCAAGGCCGGCAAGAAAGACGAAGCGATCGAAACGCTCACCGGCAAGGTGCGCAAGACCCAGGCCGACTACCTGAAGGCCGTCGGCGACCTGATCCACTTCCAGTCCGGGCTGATGAACGAGGCCGGCAAGGCCGCCGACGTGGCGGCGGAGACGGCGAAGAACCTGATCCTGGCGATTTCGCTCGCGGCGATCGTGATTTCGCTTTGTTTTGCCTGGTGGATCACGCGTTCGATCACGCGCCCGCTCAATCAGGCGCTCACAGCCGCGACGCGGATCGCCGAAGGCGATCTCACCGTTCGCCTGCAAAACGACAGCAAGGATGAAGTCGGCCTGCTCATGGCCGCCATGCAGAACATGATCGAGAAGCTGACGCAAATCATCGGCGAAGTGCGCACGGCGGCCGACAACCTGACGAACGCGGCGGGCCAGGTCTCGGCGACCGCGCAGTCGCTCTCGCAGTCCTCGAGCGAACAGGCGGCCTCGGTCGAGGAGACGACCTCGTCGATGGAGCAGATGACCGCTTCGATCACGCAGAACACCGAGAACGCCAAAGCCACCGACGGCATGGCGAGCCAGGCCGCCAAGGAAGCGGCCGAAGGCGGCGAAGCGGTGACCAAGACCGTCGAGGACATGAAGAGCATCGCCAGCAAGATCGGCATCATCGACGATATCGCCTACCAGACCAACCTGCTCGCGCTCAACGCGGCGATCGAAGCGGCACGCGCCGGCGACCACGGCAAGGGTTTTGCGGTCGTCGCCGCCGAAGTCAGGAAGCTCGCCGAGCGCTCGCAAATCGCCGCGCAGGAAATCGGCGGCCTCGCGAGCTCATCGGTGAAACAGGCCGAGCGCGCCGGCACCCTGCTCGTCGAGATCGTGCCCTCGATCCGCAAGACCTCCGACCTCGTCCAGGAAATCGCTTCGGCAAGCCAGGAACAGAGTTCGGGCGTCGGCCAGATCAATAGCGCGATGGGCCAGCTCAACCAGGCGACGCAGCAGAACGCGTCGGCGTCCGAGGAACTTGCCGCGACCGCCGAGGAACTCGGTTCGCAGGCCGAGCAGCTGCAGCAGACGATGACCTTCTTCCGCCTCGACGGCGGCGAGAACCGCGCGCGCGGCTTCGCGCCGCCGCCGCGCGGC
>CAZALA010000343.1:0-1744 GCA_964485725.1 uncultured Propionivibrio sp.
AGTAGGGAACAACCGAGAGCACGGCGTCGGCGCCGACCTCGCGCGCAAAGCGCGTCATCTCGATCGCTTCCGCGGTCGAGTTGGCGCCGGTGCCGGCGATGACCGGGACGCGGCCGGCGGCGTGCGAGACGACGGCGCGGATGAGTTCGTGATGTTCCTCGACATCGACCGTCGGCGATTCGCCGGTGGTCCCTGCCACGCAAATCGCGTCGGTCCCTTCGCGCACGTGAAAATCGACGAGCTTGCGCAGCGCGGCGAAATCGAGGCTGCCGTCGGCGTGCATCGGCGTGACAATCGCAACAATGGATCCCGTGATCGAATTCATGAGTCAGCCACCAAAAAAAAACAGAGTCGGTCATTTTAACCGAAGGCGCGGCAGCCAGCATAAAAACGATTTTTCCCGCGGCGCACGTCCTGCGCTCGCTTCTCCCGGCTGACGAAGCGATCAAATATCGGCGAGCACCTTAAGATGCGCGCCGACGCAGCGGGCGAGCGCGGAAAGGACGTAGCCGCCTTCGAGCATCGAGACGACGCGGCCATTTGCCGATTCGCGCGCGATCTGCATGATTTTCTCGGTGACCCAGACAAAATCGCTGGCGCCAAGCCTCATGCCGCCGAGGTCGTCGTCGCGGTGCGCGTCGAAACCCGCCGAAACGAAGACGAATTCGGGCCTGAAGCTCTTCAGTCGCGGCATCCAGATTTCATCGACGACCTTGCGGAATTCCTTGCCGTCGGTGCCGCGCGGCAGCGGAACATTGAGCATGTTGGGCGCCGGGTCTTCTGTGCCGCTGTAGGGATAGAAGGGATGCTGGAAGATGCCGACCATGAGCACGCGCTCGTCGCCATTGAAGCAATCCTCGGTGCCGTTGCCGTGGTGCACGTCGAAGTCGACGATGGCGACGCGCGACACCGCGCCTGAACTCAAGGCATGCGCGGCCGCCACCGCGACGTTGCTGAAGAAACAGAAGCCCATCGGCTTCTCGCGCTCGGCGTGATGGCCGGGCGGGCGCACCGCGCAAAAAGCGTTTTGCACTTCGCCGGAGAGGACGAGGTCGACGGCGAGAACGCCGGCACCGGCGGCGCGCAGGGCCGCCCGCCAGGTGTGCGGGTTCATTGCCGTGTCGGGGTCGAGGTGCACAATCCCGACCTGCGGCGCGCGACGCTTCAGCTGTTCGAGGTGCGCGGCCGAATGCACGCGCATGAGCTGCTCGAAGCTCGCGAGCGGCGCCTCGTGAAACGACAGATAATGATCGAGGCCCTGCGCGATCAGGTAATCGTTGATCGCGGCGAGGCGCCCCGGACACTCGGGGTGATGCGCGCCCATGTCGTGCAGCAGGCAGTCGCGGTGGGTGATGAAAGCCGTGCTCGTCAAGTTCGCCTCCTGATCGCTTCATGCTGGCGTAATCTGCCGAGACGAAAGCCGGCGATCCGGCTAGAATCCCCGTAAAACCCCGTGCCGACGGACCATTATCGGCTTAAATTCCGAATGACGACAAGCCTTCAACTCGCTTCCCGGCAATCGACGATCGCCGAGGTCATCGCCGCCGCCAACCGCATCATCCTCGGCAAGGAGACGCAGATCCGACTGGCGCTCGCCTGCCTGCTGGCGCGCGGTCACCTGCTCATCGAGGATCTGCCGGGGGTCGGCAAAACGACACTGGCGCATACGCTGGCGCGTCTGCTCGGGCTGCAGTTCTCGCGCATCCAGTTTACGAGCGACATGCTGCCCGCCGACGTCATCGGC
>CAZALA010000344.1:0-1741 GCA_964485725.1 uncultured Propionivibrio sp.
GGTCGAGCTCATCCGGCTCGGCGCCGACATCAAGATCGACGCAAACACGGCGCACGTCACCGGCGTGCGCCGCCTGGAAGCGGCTGCGGTGATGGCGACCGACCTGCGCGCCTCGGCGAGCCTCGTCATCGCCGGCCTCATCGCGCGCGGCGAAACGCTGATCGAACGCATCTACCACCTCGATCGCGGCTACGAGCGGATTGAAGAAAAACTGTCGCGCTTGGGCGCCAAGGTCAAGCGCGTGCGCTGAAGGGCGGCGGTGCAAGGCGACGCGCGCCTTGCACCAGTCTCTTGCCGGCTGCTGCCTAGTTCTTGACGAGGCCTTCGCGCTTCAGGATCATTTCGGCGCTGTCGTTCCAGACGTCCATTTTCGTGATCTTGCCGTCGACGATGATGAAGCGGTCGATGTAGCGGTTGCCCTTGAACGGCATGCCGTCGGGCCATTCGCCGTAGAGCGTGCCGAGGCTGTAGACGATGACTTCCTTGCCCGAATAGCTCACGTCCCAGCGGTCGATCGACTTCTTGACCCATTTGTAGCGCGTCGCGTTGAACTTGCCGATTTCCTCGGCAGCGGCGAGCTTGCGGCCGACGAAGAGGAGTTCGACGTTCGGCGCAAGATAGGTTTCTATCGTCGCCCGGTCGCCCGCCATCGCGCCGAGGATGACCTTCTGGACCATGTTGACGATGTCCTGCATGTTCTGCCCGGCCGGCGCCTGGCCCGCGATCACGGCGGCGGTCGTTTGTGCGGAGACCGGCGCGATGCCGCAGGCAAAACAGAGACAGAGGGCAAAGAGCTGCGTTTTCATTGTGATTGACTCCCTTGTTGTTCGTTATGAATGGTGACGGGATGAAGCACATGGCAACTTTACCGACCCGGCGAGCGGGCTTTCGGCGTAAGGATTATGCCCACGTCGATTCGCTGATTGATCGAATTTTTGCAACAATGGCGGCCGCCGCGGCTCGGGGGCTCTTGCGGCGGCGATGCGCGCGAACGCATGGTCGCACCGATGGTCCTACCCGGCTCTTTCCCCAAGGAAATCCGATGCGCCCGAAACGCTTGCCCGCCGCTGTCCTTGTCGCGCTGCTCGCGATTGTCCCGGTCGTCGCGGCGGCCGCATCGCTGGCCCAAGCCCGAGGGCCGGTCTTGCTGACCGTTTCAGGAAAAATCAGCCAGCGCAACCAGGGCGATGCCGCCGAATTCGACGCGGCGATGCTCGACGCCTTGCCGCAGGCGAGCTTCTCGACGAGTTCGCCCTGGCGGCCGCCGGTCAGCTATTCCGGGCCGACGCTCTCGGCGGTGCTGAAAGCGGTCGGCGCCGGCGAGGGCAAAACGCTGCGCATGGTCGCCGCCGACAAGTACGAAGTGAAAGTGCCGAGCGCCGACGCGGCCAAATTCGGCCCACTTCTCGCGCGCCGCATCGGCGGCAAGGAACTCACCGCCGCCGAACTCGGGCCGCTGCTCGTCATCTATCCTTTCGACAGCAAGCCCGAACTCAAGAGCGAGACCTATTACGGACGCTCGATCTGGCAGCTCCAGCGCATCGTCGTCGAGTGAGCGGCTGACCGCGCGGTCGGGCAACGTGCCGTTGCATCGGACGTGCGGTATTGCGCGCCTGACGCTGCTCGGCGGCGCCGAAGGGGATTTAAAAGGCAGGACGCTGAGCGCGCCGAGCGCGCCGAGAACCCTGAGTCTGCAGAGCGCCGTGACGCTCCTGCATTTCTCACCCCCTTCGTGCAGCGC
>CAZALA010000345.1:0-1727 GCA_964485725.1 uncultured Propionivibrio sp.
CGGTGAGGTCGCCGAGCGCCGCGCGTCCGGTCTCCTCGGCGTTCTTCAAGGCCAGAAGCATGGGCGCCAGGCGCGCGCGCGCCTTGTCGTCGGCGAGGGGATTGGGCGCCATCGCTACCGCTGCCCGGCCGGAGCGCAGCGCAAACCCGAGATCCGTGGCAACGCTTCCGAGGACGGCGATCGCCGTACGCTCCTTGTCGGTGCCCGCAAGGTCTGCGGCTCCGAAACCGCTCGGCCCCAGAATATCGCGTTCGCCCTCGACGGCGGCGAGGATAAACGGCAGACCGAGGCGGCTATGCGGCAGCAGCGGCGCGGCGCCGTGGAGCGAGCCGGTCAATGCCGGTGCGAGTCTCAGCGCCCTGAGCACCTCGATCTCGGTGGCATAGGCGCGGTACAGCGCCTGAGTGGTTTCCTTCGGCGACAAGTAGGTCTTGTTGCCGGCACCAGACTGCAACCACGCCTGCTTGTAGTCGCCGACCCATTCGGCGCGCATCTCGGCGGCGATCTGCGCGATATCGACGGCGAGGGCGTGCACGTAGCGGCAGCGGAACGATGCCTCCCCTGCGCCGCCCGCCAGCGCGTCCGAGCCATGACCGAAGAGCGCCGCGTCGACGGCGCCGAAGCCCTGCACGGCGACGCTGGCACCGGCCAGCTTCCCCGCTTCGATGTCGGCGTCGTCGCGCTTGGCCAGCAGCTTGGCCGTCTGCTTGGCGACTACGCCGTGCTGGTCGGGATGAAACAGCAGCCGATCGAAGCGCTGCGTCTGCATCACAGGCCCGAAGCGCAGCGGCTCGATACGGCCCCAGGCGAACAGCGCTGCGCGCGCCGCCGTGCGGGCGCTGTCCAATGCCGCGGGCGAGGGGGCTTTGCAGAGAGCTTCGGTCTTGCCGACGAAGGCGCGGGCCGCGTCGTCGAAGTGCGCATAGCCCGGCAGGATGATGCCTGCGTACGCCTGCCGCGCCAGTGCTGCATCGTCGAAGGCGGCGGCGGGCTGCTGCGCCAATGCCGACATAAGCAGCGCGACCGCCAAGATGCACGCCCGGGCATTGGGCAACACCAACTCTCTCACAGCGACTCCACGAACTTGATCAACGCCTCGCGGTCGGCTTTCGACAGGGCAGCATAGCCGTCGCGTGCGGCTTGCGCCTCGCCGCCATGCCAGAGGATGGCCTCCTCGAGATTGCGGGCGCGTCCGTCATGCAGGAACAGCGTGTGCCCGCTGACGAGCTGCGTCAGGCCGATGCCCCAGAGTGGCGGCGTTCGCCATTCGCGTCCGTCGGCGACGCCCTCGGGGCGATTGTCGGCGAGGCCTTCGCCCATGTCGTGCAGCAGCAAGTCCGAGTACGGCCAGATCTTCTGGTTCGACAGGTGCGGCTGTCCGTCGACCTTGCCGGTGGTGAACGAGGGTGTGTGGCAGCCCTGGCAGCCGAGCGCGTAGAAAAGCGCCTTGCCGCGGCTGACGTGCGCGTCGTTGAAATTGCGGCGCGGCGGCACGGCGAGGTTCTGCGAATAGAAGACGACGTGATCGAACAGCTTGCCGCCGACCTCGAGGTCGCCGTCGCGCTCGCTGTTGCCGTTCGGCGCGTTGATGCAAGCCGGCTGCGCCTTCGTGCAATCGCCCGCGGCATTGGGCACCACCGGCGTCGACAGACCCATATCGCCGGCGAAGGCGCTCGCCGCCTGCTCGCGTATCGTCGGCTTGCCGGCCTTCCAGCCGAAGCGGCCGA
>CAZALA010000346.1:0-1723 GCA_964485725.1 uncultured Propionivibrio sp.
GCCGATTCGACGTTGAAGCAGAGGATGCCGGCGTCGATCGCGAAAGCGATTTCTTCTGCCGACTTGCCAACGCCCGAGAAAACGATTTTCTTCGCATCGCCGCCGGCGGCGAGCGCGCGCTTCAATTCGCCGATCGAAACAATGTCGAAGCCAGCGCCACGGCGCGCGAAGAGGTTCAAGACCGCGAGGTTGGAGTTGGCTTTCATCGCGTAGCAGACGAGCGCGTCGACGCCTGCGAGCTCGCGCTCGAATTCGCCGATCGCGCCCTCGAGCGCGGCGCGCGAGTAGACGAAGCAGGGCGTGCCGAATTGCGCGGCGATGGCCGAGAGCGGAACGGCCTCGGCGTAAAGCTCGCCGTTCTGCAGGGTGAAAGCGTTCATTGAGAAGTCTCCGTGTTAACATTGTTGGCGGCAGGTCGTGCGGGCGCCGGCTGATCCGCGGCTGCAACGGGCTTGGCCGGAGCGGCGGGCGCAGCAGCTGCACGATGCGGCGGCGGCAGCGTCAAGGGTCCGCGCGTGCCGCAGGCAGGCAGCGCCGTCGCGAGCAGCAGCATGACGAGCGTGGAGAGCGTCGGAAGTGGGCGCATGACCGAATAACCGAAAACGCGAAATGGTAGCACACGATGAACGATAGCGAATTCCTTGCGCTTGCCGATAAGGCCCTGAAATCAATCGAAGCGACGCTCGAAGCGAGCGAGGCCGACCTCGACTTCGCGCTCGTGAGTTCGGGCGTTCTCGAAATCGAGTTTGCCGACGGCGGAAAGATCATCGTCAACCGCCACGGTGCCGCGCAGGAGATCTGGGTCGCCGCCAAGAGCGGCGGCTTCCATTTTCGCTGGGACGGGCAGAACTGGCGCGATACCCGCGACGGCAGCGACCTGGCGGAGAAAATATCGGCGCTCGTCGCCGCCCAGGGGTAAAGCGCCGTTAATCGACGGGCTTGGCGTCGGGGTCCTGCGGCGGTTCGGGCTCGACGGCGAGCGGCACGTTTTCCTTGTAGAAAAGCTCCTTTGTCGGTCCGCGGTTCGCGTTCACGGTCTCGAGCGTGACGATGCCTTCGGGTCGTTCCAGGAAGGACTCGGGGACGTTCTTGAGCACCTTGGCCATGTAGCCGATCCAGGCCGGCAAGGCCGCGGTGCTGCCGGTCTCGCCGTTGCCCAGGTTCTTCGGCTGGTCGAAACCGATCCACGAACAGCCGACGACCGTCCGCTGATAGCCGCAGAACCAGGCGTCGACGTGCTCGTTGGTCGTTCCGGTCTTGCCCGCGAGGTCACGGCGCTTGAGAATGGTCGAGGCGCGAGCGGCGGTCCCGTAGATCGTCACGTCGCGCAGCATGCTGTCCATCAGGTAGGCGTTGCGCGGATCGATCGCGAGCGGCGTGCCCTCGCCGGCGCTCATCGGTTGCGACTCGGCGAGCACCTTGCCTTTCTCGTCGAGGATGTCGTGCACGATGAAGGGGGCGATGCGATAACCGCCGTTGGCGAAAATCGAGTAGGCGGCGATCATCTGCCACGGGGTCACCGAGCCTGCGCCGAGCGCCATCGTCAGATACGGCGGGTGCTTGTCGGCATCGAAACCGAAGCGGGTCACGTAGTCCTGGATGAAGTGCACGCCGGAAGCCTGCAGGAGCCGGATCGAGACCCTGTTCTTCGACTTGGCGAGCGCCGTGCGCATGCGCATCGGCCCTTCGTACTTGCCGTCGTAGTTCTTCGGCTCCCAGGCCT
>CAZALA010000347.1:0-1721 GCA_964485725.1 uncultured Propionivibrio sp.
CCAGGCGATCGCGCACGGCGCCGGCAAGGTCGAGGAGGAACAGGTTCGCTACATGCTCGGCACGGTCGACTTCGATGACCTGTTCTCGATCTTCGACGCGCTGCTCGCGGGCGACGCGGCGGCGATGCTCGCGGTTGCCGAAAGCATGACCGCGCGCAGCCTCTCGTTCGACCTCGCGCTGCAGGACCTGGCATCGCTGCTGACCCGCCTGCAGGTCGCGCAAATCGCGCCGCAGGCGATAAACGACGACCTTCCCGAACGCGAGCGCATCTTGCGCCTCGCCGCGGCGCTCGACCCCGAGTTCGTGCACCTCGCTTACCAGATCGCCGTGCACGGGCGCAAGGAACTGCCGCTCGCGCCCGACGAGGAAGCGGGCTTCATCATGACGCTGCTGCGCCTGCACGCTTTCCGTCCGGCGAGCGATGGCGACGAGAAGACAATGCCGGCACCGCGCCACGCGGCCGCTCGCCAGCCGGCGCAGCGAGCCGAGCCCAGGCCGCCTGTCGCGACGCCTGCCAAAGTCCACGCTACCCCCGCTACTCCCGCTGCGCCCGCTGCGCCCACTGCGCAGCCCGAGCAAGCTCAGGCTTCCGAGCTTGCCGCCGCTCCCGCCGCCGTCGCCGAGGCGTCGCTTGTGCCCGCCGCGCCTGTCGCCGTGGCGGCCTCGCGCGTCGCCGAGCCTGCCCCTGCGTCGGCAGCCGTGCCCGACTGGCACGAAGTCCTGCACGCGCTCGGTCTCGGCGGCATGGCACGCGAGCTTGGCCAGCATTGCGAGCTGCGCAGTATCGAGGCCGGCAAGGTCTTCCTCAGCCTGTCGCCGACGCACCGGCACCTGCAGATGAAGGCCGCGCAGGATAAGCTTGCGCAAACGCTCTCGGCGCATTTCGGCCGGCCGCTGCAGGTCCAGATCGAGCTCGCCGAGGCGACCGGCGACACGCCTGCCAAAACCGCCGAGCGCCGCCGCAACGAGCGCCAGGACAACGCCGTCGCGGCGGTCGAGCAGGACGCTTTCGTGCGCGAAGCGATCGATCTTTTCGACGCGACGCTGGTCGAATCTTCAATCAAACCCGTTTAACGTGAAGAGGCAATAAAGATGATGAAAGGCGGAATCGCCGGCCTGATGAAACAGGCTCAGCAGATGCAGGAAAACATGAAGAAGGCGCAGGAAGAACTTGCCCGCGTCGAAGTCGAGGGGCAGTCCGGCGCTGGCATGGTCAAGGTGCTGATGACCTGCGCGCACGAGGTTCGCCGCGTCAGCATCGACGCCGGCGTCATGGACGACAAGGAAATGCTCGAGGACCTCGTCGCCGCGGCGATCAACGATGCGATGCGCCGCGCCGAGCAGCTTTCGCAGGAGCGCATGTCCGGATTCACCTCCGGTCTCAACTTGCCGGCCGGGATGAAGCTACCGTTCTGATGCTGACCCCCTCGAGCCTCGAAGCGCTGATCGAGGCCTTGCGTTGCCTGCCCGGGATCGGACCGAAATCGGCGCAGCGCATGGCGTATTTCCTGATGCAGCGCGACCGCCCGGGGGCGCAGAAGCTCGCCGACGCGCTGCAGCTCGCGCTTGCGGCGCTGCGCCACTGCGAGCGCTGCAACACCTTCACCGAAGCCGAAATCTGCGCGCGCTGCGCCTCGGGCAAGCGCGATCCGACGCTGCTCTGCGTCGTTGAAACCCCCGTCGACATGAACATGATGGAGCAGACGCACGCCTATGCGGG
>CAZALA010000348.1:0-1715 GCA_964485725.1 uncultured Propionivibrio sp.
GCGGCACTGAAGGTCTGGCTCTTGATGGCGTCGGTGATGACGGTTTCGCGCGGCAATTCGCCCTTCTTCAGGGTTTTGAGCGTGGGTTCCGAGATGAAGTAGCCGGCGATCAGTTTCGACGCTTCGGCCGGCTTCTTTTGCAGCAGGTCAATCGCTTCACGTTGCGCATCGAGCGATTTCCACACGACGTCCTTGCGCTTCTTTAGCGTGTCGCCGGAGGTAATGACGACCATGCAAGGGAAAGGCCAGACTTGTCCGATCTCGTAAATCTGTTTGACCGGCGCGATAAGTTGCGCGATGCTGGCCTGTGGTTCGAACAGGAAGGCTGCGTCGACGCGCTTGCCGATCAGGGACTGCACCGCAACTTGCGGGCTGACGCCCATGACGCTGACGTCCTCTGGTTTGAGGCCGGCTTGCTTGAACACCACGCCCTTCAGCACCGTGTCGGCGGTGCTGCCTTCGGCTTGCGAGGCGAGGGTCTTGCCCCTGAGGTCGGCGACCGTCTTGATGCCCAATCCGTCGCGCACGACGATGGCGTGGTAGCCGTGCTGCGCGCCGCCCACTACCTTCAGGTCGGCGCCCTTGGAGGCCCAGGCGACGGCGTTGGTGAAGCCGAGCACGCCGGTGTCAAGTTGACCGCCGACGAGGGCCTTGATTAGGTCGGTTCCGGATTTGAATTCAACCAGTTCGACGTCAAGATTCTGCTTTTTGTAAAAGCCGCCTTCATGCGCGACAATGGCTTGTGCGTCGTCCATTACGCGCAAGTAGCCGATTTTGATTTTTTCATCGGCGGCGGCGTGGCCAACGATGGCCGATATCGCGAGCGCCGCGATGAGTAATTGCGAGAATTTCATATTCCTGCTCCTTCCACTATTGCAGCATTCTCTTCGCGCTCGGCATGGATGCCGAGCAATCCCAAAATCTCGCGGCGCACGCCGGTGAAGTCGGATAGGTCGTGCGTCTTTTCGTATTGCCCCAGGTTGAATTCCTTCAATACTCTGGCCGGGCGCGCGCTGAATACGAGGATGCGGTCGGCCAGAAACAATGCTTCTTCAACGTCGTGTGTGACCAGCAGCACGGTCGGTCGCGCTTCGCGGATTAACTCGCGCAGCTCGTCCTGTAGCGTCATGCGCGTGAGCGCATCGAGCGCGCCGAACGGCTCGTCGAGCAGTAGCACCTTTGGATGCGTGATGAAGGCGCGCGCCAGGGCGGCACGCTGCCCCATGCCGCCAGATACCTGATGCGGGTAGTAATCCTCGAAGCTCCTGAGGTTGACTCGTCCAAGCCATTCGAATGCCTGCGCGCGCGCACGCTTCTTGTCGATCTTCTGCAGTTCGAGCGCCATCGCGACGTTCTGCGCCAGCGTTAACCATGGGTAGAGCGCGTTTTCCTGGAACATCAGCATGCGTTCCGGGCTCGGTCCTCGCACCGGACGGCCGTCCGCCAGCATGCTGCCAGTGCTCGGGGGCTCCAGGCCGGCGGCGATATGCAGCAGGGTCGACTTGCCGCAGCCGGAGGGGCCGACGAGGGCAACTAGTCTGCCCTCGTCTATGTCACCGCTGAAGTTGTCGATGACTTGCAGACCGGAATAGCGCTTCCCTATATTGTTGAACGAAAGCTTCATCGATAATGGAATTCTGTGGCGCGGGGCAGGGATTCGGGGTGATGAATTGCTTTTGGCAATAACACACTCTAATGAAAGGACCTGCTCAGAA
>CAZALA010000349.1:0-1707 GCA_964485725.1 uncultured Propionivibrio sp.
GCGCTTCAGACCTTCGGAAGCACCCATCGCGATCGTGCGCACGACGCCGTCGCCAAGCTGCTGCTGCACTTCGAAAGTCAGGTCGGCTTCGCAGCCCTCGTGTTCCTCGGCCTTGTCGAGCAATAGCGCGTCGTAGATATTCGGCATCGCGTCGCGCGGGAACTGGATGTCCACGACCGCGCCGATACACTGAACAATGTTTCCTTGACTCATCGTCGTATCCTCAATCAATTAACCGGTTGCGCACCTGGGGCGGTTTTCAGACCGCCGCCGCGCCGCTGACAATTTCGGAAAGCTCTTTGGTGATTGCCGCCTGGCGAGCCTTGTTATAAACGAGCTTCAGTTCGCCAATGACGTTCTTGGCGTTGTCGGAAGCCGATTTCATCGCCACCATGCGCGCGCTCTGTTCGGACGCCATGTTCTCGGCGACCGCCTGGTACAGCATCGCTTCGACGTAACGCAGGAGCAGGCTGTCGATGACCGACTTGGTATCCGGCTCGTAGAGGTAGTCCCACTGACGGCGGCTCTTGCTGCCGACAAGATCGCCGGAAAGCGGCAAGAGCTGCTCGATCACGGGCTCCTGCTTCATCGTGTTGATGAAGCGCGTATAGGCGATGTAGAGGACGTCGATCTCGCCGTTCATGTAGGCGTCGAGCTGCACCTTGGCCGGACCGATCAGCTTCTCGAGATGCGGCGTGTCGCCGATATTGACGAACTGCGAGACGATGTTGGCGCCGGCGCGCATCATGAAGCCGAGGCCCTTGTTGCCGACCGGGGTCACCTGCAGACTCTTGCCTTCGGCGTCCCACTCCTTCATGCGCGAGAGCGTCAGGCGCAGGACGTTGGTGTTGAGGCCGCCGCACAGGCCCTTGTCCGAAGTCACCGCGATCAGCCCGACGGCCTTGATCTTCTCGCGCGTGGTCAGAAAGGGATGGCTGTAATCGGTGAGCGCGTGCGAGAGGTTGGCGGCGACGCGACGGATCTTGTCGCCGTAGGGGCGCGCCGCGCGCATGCGATCCTGCGCCTTGCGCATCTTCGAGGCGGCGACCATCTCCATCGCCTTGGTGATCTTGCGCGTGCTCTCGACGCTCTTGATCTTGTTGCGGATTTCCTTGCCGCTCGCCATCCTGATCTCCCTTGGTCGATCAGGCCAACGTTGCCTTGAACTTCTCGATCGCCTGCGTCAGTTCCTGCTCGGACTGCGCGTCAAGCTCCTTCTTGGTCTCGATGCTGGCCAGCAGCGCCGCGTAGTTGTCGTTGATATACGCCTGCATCTGCTTTTCGACCGCGAGCGCTTTCTTCACGTCGACGTCGTCGAAGAAACCCTTGTTCACCGCGTGCAGCGTCACCGCCATTTGCGAGATCGAAAGCGGCGAATACTGCGGCTGCTTCATGAGTTCGGTGACGAGGCGGCCGCGATCGAGCTGCTTTCTCGTCGCTTCGTCGAGGTCGGAGGCGAACTGCGCGAAAGCGGCAAGCTCGCGATACTGCGCGAGCGCGAGGCGCACGCCGCCGCCGAGCTTCTTGATGACTTTCGTCTGCGCCGCGCCGCCGACGCGCGAAACCGAAATGCCGGCGTCGATCGCCGGCCGCACGCCGGCGTTGAAGAGATCGGTGTCGAGGAAGATCTGGCCGTCGGTGATCGAGATCACGTTGGTCGGAACAAAGGCCGAAACGTCGCCGGCCTGCGTCTCGATCACGGGCAGC
>CAZALA010000350.1:0-1706 GCA_964485725.1 uncultured Propionivibrio sp.
GCAAGGCCGGCGGCGTCGTCGGCGGAATGGATGTTCTGCTGGAACACGACGAATTCATCGCCGCCGAAGCGCGCCACGAAATCCTCGGGCCGCAGCATTTCGCGCAGGCGGTTGGCCACCGCGCAAAGCAACTGGTCGCCGCAGGGATGGCCCAGCGTATCGTTGACCTGCTTGAACTGGTCGAGATCGACGAACAGCAGCGCTGAAAGCTGCTCGGCGCCCTGCTGGACCGCCATCAGGTGGCCGATCTCGTCGCGGAAATTGACCCGGTTGGGGAGTTCGGTCAGTTCGTCATAGCGCGCCAGATGGCTGATACGGGCTTCCGCATCCTTGCGCTCGGTGATGTCCTCGACCAGCATCACGGTGCCGCCGCCGTCCATCGGCTGGAACGTCCATGACAGCGAGCGGTTCTTGCTGAAATCAGGATCGGTCGTGATGATGTCGCAGGCGCGCGAACTCTCGACTTCCTGCAGGATCAGCGTGGCGCTGGCCGCCGAAATCGTCCCTGCTTCGACGCAGGCCGAACAGATGTCCGCGACGTCGGCGCCGCGTTGCACCAGGTCGTCGGACAGCCCCATCATCGCGCTGAAGCGGTGATTCATCACGGCCAGGCGCCCGTCGGCGCGGAACATGGCGAGGCCATGCGGCATGTTGTTGAGCGCCGTGTCGAACTGGTTGGCCAGTGCCGCCTCGCGCTCGCGGCCGATCAGGGCGCGGACGAAGATCTTCTGCAGGCTCGTCGAGATGTGCTTCAGCGCCAGGAAGAACAATACGCTCAGCAGCGCCATGCCGACATAATAGGGGTTGCCATGGGCCGCCAGCGCGATCGTCAGCGGGCCGCAGGCCAGCAGCATCTGCACGTGGAAGATCCAGGGACGGCCATAGGTGCGGCCGCCGCCGGCTGCGACGTAGCACAGCGTCACCGAGGTCGCGATCATGTGGGCGACCGCGTCGTCGCTGCCCAGCAGCGCGACCGCGCACCACAGGCCCAGCGCTATGGCGTAGAGCATCGCGCCGAACTGGTAGCGCACTTCCCAGCGCGCGACGCCTTCGGCCGTCAGGGTGGAACGGACCTTCTGGTACTGGCGGGTGTCGAGCGCGCGCAGCGCGCCTGTCGTCACCAGCAGCGCGACGCACGGCCACAGCAGCATGTTGCCGGTCTTGAGCGCGGTCATGATCGCGGCGATGGCGGCGCACAGGGCGCCTGCAAACATCGGTCCGGGATCGGTAAACAGCGAATCGATCAGCGCCGCATAAATCGACGGCGACATCTTCTGACCGGAATCTCTGCTCTGGTTGGCGAGCTGCATCGTGTGGGCACGCGTCCTGTTGGGTGCGCAGTTCTACCTTTCTCAGATGAAGTCTTTCTGAGGGAATATCGTTACCGAGACGTTGTTTTTCGGGGCGCGCAGAAAAATATGCTCGAAAAATCAGCAAGCTAGGCAATGTTTGCCGATTAACGACAGGCCTTGCGCGAGGCCGTCCCGTATCAAGACAGCAGTGGGGACCAGGCCGGGTCGGAGGCAAAGCCGGGCGTTGGTACCCGCAGCTCATTGCGACCGGAAATATCGACCGTGTACAGCGACGGCCCGCCGTTGCCGCCAGGCTCGCGGAAGAACATCACGACGCGGCCGTTCGGCGCAAAGGTCGGCCCTTCATTGTGGAAACCCGAGGTGAGAATCCGCTCGCCCGATCCATCGGTCTTC
>CAZALA010000351.1:0-1688 GCA_964485725.1 uncultured Propionivibrio sp.
TCCCGACTGAATATAACGCTCGACTGAGGCTCCCATCGCTCTTTATCATGCCGGCGGGAAGCGGCATGGAGGTCGTCATGAGCTTGGTTTGGCGGACGCTGGGCGACCCTACGCGGTTGCTGTTGCTCGGCGCATTTGTTGGGCTTGCGACGGCATACGCGCATGCCGAGGAGGCGCCCGCGGTGGCGGCGGCCGCAAGTTTGCGGCCTGCCCTCGACGATATCGCCAAGCGCTTCGAGACGGAGACAGGCCAGAGCGTGCGCATCACCTACGGCGCCACCGGCAATCTCGTGCATCAGATCGAGAACGGCGCGCCTTTCCAGATGCTGCTCGCCGCCGACGACGAAAGCGTCAAGAGGCTCGCTGGCGCCGGCCGCACCGATGGCGCGCCGATCATCTTTGCCCGCGGGCAGCTGAGCCTCGTCGCGTTAAAGGGATCGCCGGTGACGGTCGATGCTGAGCTCAGGGGGCTGAAGGAAGCGCTCGCTGGCGGCAAGGTAGTCCACTTCGCCATCGCCAACCCGGACGTTGCGCCCTATGGCCGCGCAGCGCGCGAAGCCTTGCAGAAAAGCGGCCTGTGGAGCGCGATCGAGCCGCGCCTCGTCATCGGCGAAAACGTCGGCCAGGCGGCGCAGTTTGCGTCCTCCGGCGCCGCCGAGGCGGGTCTCATCGCCCAGTCGCTGGCGATCTCCGCCGAGCTGGCGCCCAAGATTACGGCGGCGGTCGTTCCCGAGAGCTGGCACGGGCCCATCGACCACGGTATGGCGCTGATCAAGGGCGCCGGACCGACGGTGCGCTCGCTCGCCGATTTCGTGCGCGGGCCAAAGGGGCGCGAAGTTCTGGAGAGCAACGGTTTCTCGGTGCCGGGTCAGTAGAGGTCAAGCGCATGGACTGGACCGCGTTTTCCCTGTCGCTGAAGCTTGCCGTGTGGACGTGCGTGCTGCTGCTGCCGCTCGCCATCCTCATCGCCCGCGCGCTCGCCTGGGGGCGCTTCCCGCTCAAGAGCGTGGTCGAGTCGCTGATCATGCTGCCGCTGGTGCTGCCGCCGACGGTGCTGGGCTTCTATCTGCTCGTCGCCTTCTCGCCGCAGTCGGCCTTCGGCGCGTTCCTCAAGGCGGTGTTCGGCGAGCCGCTCGTTTTTTCCTTCGCCGGCATCCTCGTCGCCTCGGTGCTCGTCAACCTGCCGTTCGCCGTGCAGCCGATCCAACGCGCCTTCGAGGCGATAGCCCCCAACGTGCGTGAGGCGGCCTTCGTCAGCGGTCTATCGCGCGTCGAGACCATGCGCCGCGTCGAGCTGCCGCTCGCCTGGCCGGGCATCGTTTCGGCAATCGCCCTGGTCATCGCCCACACGCTGGGCGAGTTCGGCGTCATCCTGATGATCGGCGGCAGCATTCCGGGGCAGACGCGCGTCCTGTCGATCGCCATCTACGACGACGTGCAGGCCTTCCGCACCGGCCAGGCGGCGGTGATGTCGGCGGCGCTGCTCGTCTTCTCGTTTGCGGCGATCGCGCTCGTGCATGTGCTGGCGCGGTGGCAGCGGACGACGTCTCATGGCCCGTGAAGCCGCGCCGCTCAGCGTGATCCTGGCGCAAGAAGGGCCCATCCCGCTCGACGTCGCGCTCATCTGCGGGCCGGGCGAGCTGCTCGCCCTCGTCGGTCCCTCGGGCAGCGGCAAGACGACGGTGCTG
>CAZALA010000352.1:0-1664 GCA_964485725.1 uncultured Propionivibrio sp.
TGGCGACGAACAGTTGCGGCACCTTCTTGGCGTTCATGTATTTCTGGATCGCCGAATTCGATGGCGTGCCGAGCGGTCCGAATATCAGCAGGACTTCGTCGCTCTCGACCAGCTTGCGGGCCTGCTCCACCGCTTTCGGAGGGCTGTAGCCGTCATCGTAGGAAATGAAGTTGATCTTGCGGCCGTTGATGCCGCCGTCGGCGTTGACCTTCTTGAAATACGCTTCGATGGTCTTGCCGATCACGCCGTAAGACGACGCAGGTCCGCTATAGGGGTTGGTGTTGCCGATCTTGATCTCGGCGTCGGTTGCACCCGTGTCGTATTTCTTCTGCGCGAGGGCGGTGCCCCCCATCGCCGTAACGGCCAATGCGGCCGCTGACAGTGTTGCAACAAGATGTGAGCGTAGATTGTGACTCATGCAAAATTCCCTCCTTGGTTCTGGGATGGCTTCACGTCTCCAGTTTTTTTGTTTCAGCGCGAAGATTGGGCGAGTTGCCGCGCGCCATTTGGCAACAGGCAGATCAAAAGCAATAATCAATAGACCGGACGCGGTCCGCGAGAGCCTTCAAAAATGCGCCCGCAATTGTCAGTACAGTACGATGAAACCAATTTCAGCGCGAGTCCGACGGTCGGCCACGGCTCCAAGACATAACGTGATTGCGACGTTGAAACCATGGGCGATGGCAGCCCAAAACGGGAGCGTGGTCGTGCCGGTCGATCTGACCGCGAAGGCACCGGGGATCCGTTGTCTGGTGAGCGGCCTCCAAAAAAAACACCCCCGCAAGAGGTTTGCGGGGGTGTCGTAGCTGGCCGTCGCCTGGCCGTTAGTTGGTGACCTCGGCACTTAGAATTTCGCCGAACCGCTCCCAAGCCTCGCCCTTGAACCGGATCAGCTGGACCTGGTTGATCGGTGCGAATTTGGTCGGGCTGGTGTTGATCTTGATGCCTGGCAGCAGGCCGTCGAGCTCGAGATTCTTCAGGTTGGCGGCTTCCTTCATGACGTTCTCGCGGGTCAGGTTGTCACCTGCCTGCTTCAGCGTCTGCGCCATGGTCTGCGAGACCATGTAGCCGTACATCACCGACGCATCAATCCGGTTCGCATCGGGGAAATACTTTGCAAGGAATTCATCGAAGCGCTTCATCCCCGCATCATCCTTCCACGCGGGATCCGAGGTGTCCTTGGCGTATTGAGCCGAGATAATGCCCTGCGCATTCTCGAATCCGGCCGGTTTGATGACGCTGCCGATTGAGGCGGAGACGTTGTTCAGAAAATGCAACGGTTTCCATTCGACTTCGGCCATCTTCTTGATCGCCTGCGCCGCGAACTTCGGCGTGGTGATGTTGAAGAACACATTCGCGCCGGAGGACTTCAGCTTGACGATGTGCGAGTCGATTGTCGGCTCGGACACCTCGTAACTGCTCTCGGCAACAATCATGTTAGCCTTGGCGCCAAGACCGTCCTTGATGCCCTTGAGGTAGTCTTTGCCGTAATCATCGTTCTGAAACAGGACGGCGATCTTTGCGTTGGGCTTCTCCTTAAGGATGTACTTGGCATAAATCTGCCCTTCGGTCTGGTAATTCGGCTGCCAGCCCATCGTCCAGGGATTGCCCTTCGGGTCGTTCCACTTGGTCGCGCCGGTGGCGACGAACAGTTGCGGCACCTT
>CAZALA010000353.1:0-1655 GCA_964485725.1 uncultured Propionivibrio sp.
TCCTGCTCGTCGTCTTCCCGCAGATCGTCATGCTGCCGCTCAAGTGGATGACGCACTAAGGCCTGCCTCAAGGCGCTGACGAGCGCGCGAAAACAACTGCCCGGCATGCGCTGCGAAGCGCCCCGGGCAGTTTGTCTGTCGACTGCCTGAGCAGCGCCGCAAAAGCGCGGCGCCGCAGCGCCGGTGCAGGGCTTTTTCGGCTTGTTTCATTCGCCGGCAGTTTGTTCTAGAATCGAATGACCTTGTGAGGATAGAGCATTTGCGGTCTGGCTCAAACAACGTAAGAATATGCGTCGCCTCAATTCAGACAAGAACAGGCGCCGTCAGTTAAGTGCATGTATAGCATCAAGTTTGTCTTTTTCGGCCATCAGAGAAGTCTGATTGAGCCTATCGGACGACGCTGATCAGACGGCGCGTCAGCGAGACGAATTCAAGATAGAAAGACGCAACCATGTCCAGTTTCGAAATTGTGGCTCGCGAGGATTTTTCCGACGTCACCTACCTGCTCGAAGTTCGCCACCCGCAGATGGCGAGGGCCGCCAAGCCCGGCCAGTTCGTGATCGTGATGCTCGACGAGAGCGGCGAGCGCATCCCGCTCACGATTGCCGACTTCGATCGCGACAAGGGAACGATCACGCTCGTCATCCAGGCCGTCGGCAAGACAACGCGGCAAATGCAGGACGAATGCCGCGTCGGCAGCTCGCTTTATGCGCTCGTCGGCCCGATGGGTATTCCCAGCTCCTTGAGCCACGCGAAGAAAGTCGTCTGCGTCGGCGGCGGCCTTGGCGTCGCGCCGATCTACCCGCAGGCGCGCGCCTTCAAGGAGGCCGGCGCCTACGTCATCGGCGTCGTCGGTTTCCGCAACAAGTCGCTGGTTTTCTGGGAAGACAAGTTCAGGGCGGTTTGCGACGAGTACATCATTTGCACCGACGACGGCTCGGTCGGCATCAAGGGTCTCGTCACCGCCGGCATCACGCAGGCGATCGAGAAGCACCACGATATCGACGAAGTCGTCGCGATCGGGCCGATGATCATGATGAAGGGCTGCGCCGACACGACGCGGCCGTACAACATCAAGACCATGGTCAGCCTCAACCCGATCATGGTCGACGGCACCGGCATGTGCGGCGGCTGCCGCGTGAAGATCGGCGAGCACGTGAAATTCGCCTGCGTCGACGGCCCCGATTTCGACGGGCACCAGGTCGATTTCTTCGACCTGATGACGCGGCTCAAGCGCTACACGAAGGAGGAACGCATGGCGCTCGATCATTGGGAAAAGGACAAGGCCTGCCGCCTGCAGAAACAGATCAACACGGCGGTCGATACCGCCGATTCGAAGACGGGCCAATAGTCATGGCGAAGAAAAAAACAATCCGCAGCATCCCGCAGGAACGCACGCCGATGCGCGAGCAGGATCCGAAAATCCGCGCGAAGAATTTCGAGGAAGTGGCGCGCGGCTACCTCGTCGATGAAGCGCTGCGCGAATCCGACCGCTGCCTGCTCTGCCCCGACCAGCCCTGCGTTTCGGGCTGCCCGGTGGGCATCAATATTCCGGGCTTCATCAAAAAGATCAACGAGAAGGACTTGCGCGGCGCCTACGACATCCTGACCGCGACGAGCCTCCTGCCGGCGATCTGCGGCCGCGTCTGCCCGCA
>CAZALA010000354.1:0-1645 GCA_964485725.1 uncultured Propionivibrio sp.
TGTGCATGGGCAACATCGCGCAGATCGACACGCCCTACCTCACCGAAGGCAGCTCGGGGCTGACCTACGTCGTCGACCGCTTCAAGGACTGGCCGCATTCGGGGCACGTCACTTTGCAGCGCGGCGAACGCTCGCGCCTCGCCGATTACGCCGGCGAAGTGTTATGATCCTGGCTCGATCAAGCCGTGTCATCCGACACGGCTTTAGTCTTTATACGGTCCGCTACGCCGCATGGCTGTCAGCCAGAATGTAGACCTCGTAGACCTCGTAGACCGCGTAGACCCTGCATTTCGGAGGTTCGATTGCACCGACGACGCTTCCTCGCCGCGTCCGCTCTTCTCCTCGCCAGCCTGCCGGCGAGCGCGGCCAAAAAGTCCGCCAAGAAAGCACCCGCCAAGCCTGCCGCTGCCGCGGCCGCGCGCGGCGCCGCGCACGCGACGCCGGTACGCGAACCCATCGCGCTCCCCGACGAACCCGTCGCGCACTGGCAGCACCATGAAATCCGCTCGACGCTCGCGCTCGCCGGCGTCGCCGGCAAGGCGCGCATCTGGCTGCCGCTTGCCCAGTACAAGGATACGCCGTGGGAGCGATCGCTCGGCCACCGCTGGCAGGGCAACTTCGAGAGCGCCGGGATCTACCGCGATCCGGTCGCCGAAATGGAAGTCTTCTACGCCGACTGGAGCGAGGCCGCGCAGGCTGAGCTCGAAATCACGAGCGAGATCGCGACGCAGGACCGGCATTTCGACATCACGCGGCGCGGCGTCGGCGCCGAGCGCACGGAAGTGCTGCGGCGCTCGCTGCAGGCGACCGATCACGTGCCCAATGACGGCGCCGTGCGCCGCACCGCCGAAATCGCGGTGGGCCGGTTCAAGGATCCGGTGGCGCAGGGCAAGGCGATCTACGACTGGGTCGTCGACCAATCGGTTTATGACCCGCAGGCCGGCAATGCCGGCACGACCGACATCGGCCGCCTGCTCGAAGGCGGCGAGGTGCGCGGCCGCAGCACCGACATCGCGCTCACCTTCGTCGGTCTCTGCCGCTCGATCGGCATTCCGGCGCGGCCGGTCTTTGGCTTGCGCATCGACCGTTCGCGCCTGTTCGCGAGCCTCGGCGAGAGCGGCGATCTGGCCGCCGCGCAGCACTGCCGCGCCGAGTTCTACGCGCCGGGCTACGGCTGGATTCCCGTCGATCCCGCCGACGTCTGCCGCGCCATCCGCGAAGAGCGGCTCGTGCGCGGCGGGCCGCAGCTGACTGTGCTCAAAAAACTGCTCTTCGGTTTCTGGGAAATGAACTGGATCGGCTTTAACGCCGCGCAGGACGTCGCGCTGCAGGGCTCGACGGGACGCCCGCTGGCCTTTCTCGCCGCGCCCGTCGTCGAATCGGCCGAAGGCCGCTTTGACGCGACGAACAGCCGCGTGCGCTACGCAGTCTCGGCGCGGCGCGTCGATAGCTGAGCGCCGTATCGCCCGATAAATCGGGCTCCTACAGAACCGCGCCGACTTCGGAGAGCGATGTAGGAGCCGAATTTATTCGGCGATTGGACCTTAATACGACCCCGGGTTGGCGTAGTTCTCGAAACGCGTGTATTCGCCGACGAAGGTCAGGCGAACCATGCCGATCGGGCCGTTACGCTGCTTGCCGATGA
>CAZALA010000355.1:0-1635 GCA_964485725.1 uncultured Propionivibrio sp.
AAGCTCTGGCTGCCCGGGCTCTTGAAGCTGCAAATGCTCAACAAGGCCGGCTTTTTCGGCAAGGTGCTCTCGGTGCGCGGCGAGTTCGGCTACTGGGTTTTCGAGGGCGACCTGCAGCCGATCCAGCGCCCCTCGTGGAACTACCGTTCGGAAGACGGCGGCGGCATCATCCTCGACATGCTGTGTCACTGGCGCTACGTCATCGACAACGTTTTCGGTCCGATCAAAAGCGTCTCCTGCCTCGGGGCGACGCACATCCCGCAGCGCTTCGACGAGCAGGGCAAACCCTACCAGGCGACCGCCGACGACGCGGCCTACGCGACCTTCGAGCTCGAGAACGGCGTCATCGTGCAGATGAACAGTTCGTGGTGCGTGCGCGTGCGCCGCGACGACCTCGTCACTTTCCAGGTCGACGGCACGCACGGTTCGGCTGTTGCCGGCCTCACCGACTGCTGGACGCAGGCGCGCGTCAACACGCCGCGGCCGGTGTGGAACCCCGACGTTCGCCAGGGGCGCGACTTCTTCGACGACTGGAGCCTCGTTCCCGACAGCGTGCCTTTCGACAACGCCTTCAAGGTCGAGTGGGAGCTCTTCCTGAAGCACGTCTGGGGCGAGGGCGACTTCAAGTGGAACCTGCTCGAAGCGGCGAAAGGCGTGCAACTCGTCGAACTCGGCCTGAAAAGCTCGGCCGAACGGCGCTGGATCGACCTGCCGAAGCTCGAGGCATAAATGGCCGCGCCGCGCCAGGCCCCAGATCCCGACAAGCTTTCGCTCAACACGGCGACGGTCAGGAAGCAATGGAAGCTCGACGAGATCATCGCCGCTTGCACGCGTCATAACATTCGCGGCATCTCGCCGTGGCGCGACCAGGTCGAGGCGATCGGCCTCAAGCAGGCCGCGCAGCTGATCAAGAGCCACGGCCTCACGGTCACCGGTTACTGCCGCGGCGGCATGTTCCCGGCAAGCGACGCGGCCGGCAGGCAGCGGGCGATGGACGACAACTTCCGCGCCGTCGATGAAGCGCTGACCGTCGGCTCGAGCTGTCTCGTCCTCGTCGTCGGCGGCATGCCGAAGGGATCGAAGGACCTTGATGGCGCGCGCGAACAGGTGCGCGACGGCATCGGCAACCTGCTCGAATATTCACGCAAGGCCGGCATGCCGCTCGCGATCGAACCCTTGCACCCGATGTACGCAGCCGACCGCGCCTGCATCAACACGCTCGCGCACGCCAACGACGTCTGCGACGAGCTCGGCGACGACGGCCTCGGCATCGCGGTTGACGTTTATCACGTCTGGTGGGACCCCGAGTTCAGAAAACAGGTCGTCCGCGCCGGCAAAAAACGCCTGCTCGGTTTTCACCTCTGCGACTGGCTGGTGCCGACTTCCGACATGCTGCTCGACCGCGGCATGATGGGCGACGGCGTCATCGACCTTGCCGGCATGCGCGAGACGGTCGAGGCCCAGGGGTACGACGGTTTTCACGAAGTCGAGATTTTCTCAGCCGAAAACTGGTGGAAGCGCGACCCCGACGAAGTGCTGCGGATCTGCAAGGAGCGTCACGTCGCCTGCTGCTAGGAGTATTGGACGCACCAAGAAACAACACGGCGGCGCAATGCGCTGCGCTATTGCGCCCTA
>CAZALA010000356.1:0-542 GCA_964485725.1 uncultured Propionivibrio sp.
CAGCACCGAGCCGAGCAGCGTGTAGAGGAAGAACTTGAAGGCCGCATAGACGCGGCGCGGCCCGCCCCAGACGCCGATGATGAGATAGAGCGGGATCAGCGAGGCTTCGAAGAAGAAATAGAAGAGCATGCCGTCGAGCGCGGCGAAGATGCCGTTCAGGAGCCCGGACATGATCAGGAAACAGGCGTTGTACTGCGCGACCTTGGTGTCGATGATCTTCCAGCCGGCGAGGACGACGATCACCGTGATGAAGCTGTTGAGGATGACGAAGAGCATCGAGATGCCGTCGACGCCGAGGTTGTACTTGATGTCGAAAGCATCGATCCAGGGCTTGAGCTCGACAAACTGCATCGCCGGCGTCGTCGGATCGAAACCCGTGTAGAGCGGCACCGTCACGGCGAGACCCAAGATCGCGCCAGCGAGTGCGAGCATGCGCGCGAGCGGCGCGTTGCGGTCTGAGCCGGTCGCGAGGACGGCGAGGCCCGCGACGATGGGGACCCAGATGGCGAGTGAAAGAAGCGGCGTACCTGACATATCGTTCC
>CAZALA010000356.1:552-1618 GCA_964485725.1 uncultured Propionivibrio sp.
GATGCGGGTGGAAAGACGGAGATTACCGGACATGCGGTTCCCTGTATTTTTCGGGTTCAGGCGTGCAAGATCCAGAAGGTGAGCAGCGCGCAAACGCCGAAAATCATCGTGAAGGCATAGTGGTAAATGTGGCCCGACTGGAAGATGCGCGCCGTCGTCGCCACCCAGGCGACGAGGCGGACCGAACCACCGACGACAAAGCCGTCGATGAAGCCCGCGTCGCCGCCTTTCCACAGCCCCCTGCCGAGGAGGCGTGCGCCGCCGGCGAAAACGACTTCGTTGAACTTGTCGAAGTAGTACTTGTTGTCGAGCAGCGTGTAGATCGGTCCGACCGCTTTCTTGATCGCGGCAGGAATGTCGGGCCGCTTCAGGTAGAAGACCCAAGAGATCACGACACCGGCGAGCGCCAGCCAGAACACCGGCGAAGTCAGCGCGTGCAGGGCCATCGCGAGCGGGCCGTGGAACTCGGCCTTGAGCTCTGCCATCACCGGGTGCGCCTGCGCGTTGACGAAGATCGCGTCCCTGAAGAAGCCGCCGAAGAGCATTGGCTCGATCGTCAGGTAACCGATGATCACCGACGGAATCGCCAGCAGCACGAGCGGCAGCGTCACCACCCAGGGCGTCTCGTGCGGCTTCTGTCCCGGCGCGAGACCGTGATGATGGTCGGGCGAGACTTCCTCGTCGTCGCGATCGCCGTTATGAACGTCGGCGCCGTGATCGTCGTCGGCATGAGCCGCCGTCGCGTGCGCCGATTTTGCGTGCACTGCCGCGTGGCCGTGGTCGTGCGCCTTGCCGAAACGCTCCTCGCCGTGGAAGACGAGAAAGTACATGCGGAAAGAGTAGAAAGCCGTGATGAAGACGCCGGCCATCACCGCGAAGTAGGCGAAACCGGAACCGGCGATATGCGAAGCCTTGACCGCCTCGATGATCGAGTCCTTCGAGTAGAAACCGGCGAAGAATGGCGTGCCGATCAGCGCGAGCGAGCCGATCAGCGAAGTGATCCAGGTGATCGGCATGTACTTGCGCAGGCCGCCCATGTTGCGGATGTCCTGGTCGTGGTGCATGC
>CAZALA010000357.1:0-1602 GCA_964485725.1 uncultured Propionivibrio sp.
GCCCGATTCCTTGAGCTCGGCCGCCTCCTCGGCGATCACGGCGATGTGCAGCAGCGCTTTCGAAGGGATGCAGCCGACGTTGAGGCAGACGCCGCCGAGCGTCGCGTAACGTTCGACGAGGACCGTCCTGAGGCCGAGGTCGGCGGCGCGAAATGCCGCCGAATAACCGCCGGGGCCGGCACCGAGGACGAGGAGCTCGCATTCGAGGTCGGCCTTCACTTCCGAGTGAGGAGTTGAGAGTGAGGAGTGAGGAGTGGGGGCAGCGGGAGGCTGAACCGCATCGGCTTTTTTCTCCTCACTCCTCACTCCTGACTCCTCACTGGCGGCGGCAGCCGCCCCCTCCTCACTCCTCACTCCTCTCTCCTCACTGACTGGAGACGTCTCGGCGGGCGCGGCCGCGTCGATGATGGCAACGATGCTGCCTTCCGACACCTTGTCGCCGACGCGCACCTTGAATTCGCGGACGACGCCGTCGACCGGGCTGGGCAGGTCGATCGTGGCTTTTTCCGATTCCAGCGTCAGCAGCGCCTGCTCGGCGCTGACTGTCTCGCCGATCTTGACGCAAAGCTCGATGATCGGAACGTCCCTGAAGTCGCCGATGTCGGGGACTTTGACTTCGAACGGCCGGCTCATGACGTGCTGCCCATGAGGACGCGCCGGATGTCGGCGAGGAGCCTGGCGACGTAGACGTTAAAACGCGTCGCCGTCGCGCCGTCGATGACGCGATGATCGGCCGAGAGCGAGAGCGGAACGAGGAGGCGCGGGACGAATTCGCTGCCGTTCCAGACGGGCTTCATGACCGCCTTGCTGACGCCGAGGATCGCCACTTCGGGGGCGTTGACGATCGGCGAAAACGCCGTGCCGCCGATGCCGCCGACGCTCGAAATCGTAAAGCACGCGCCCTGCATGTCGCCCGGCGCGAGCTTGCCGTCGCGAGCCTTGGTCGCGAGCTCGGCGCTCTCGCGCGCGATTTCGGCGACCGATTTCTTATCGACGCTCTTGATCACCGGAACGACGAGGCCGCCCGGCGTGTCGGCGGCAAAACCGATGTTGAAATACTTCTTCAGGACGAGTTGCGTCTCGCCGTTCTCGGTTTCAAGCGAGCTGTTGAACTCGGGGAATTTCTTCAGTGCGTGTTCGCAGGCCTTGATGATGAAAGCGAGCATGGTGATCTTGCCGTACTCTTTTTCCTCGTTGATGGCGACGCGGAAAGCTTCGAGATCGGTGACGTCGGCTTCGTCGTGATACGTCACCGCCGGCACCATCACCCAGTTGCGCGCGAGGTTCTGCGCCGAAATCTTCTTGATGCGCGAGAGCGGCTGCTTCTCGATCTCGCCGAACTTCGCAAAATCGATTTTTGGCCAGGGCAGCAGGTCGAGGCCGCCGCCAAGGCCGGGGCTGACCGAGCTGCCGCGCGCTTCGCCGCCGGCGGGCGCCGCAGCCATCACGCTCTTCACGAAAGCGCTGACGTCTTCCTTGAGGAGCCGCCCTTTCGGGCCGCTCGCGCTGACTTTGGCGAGATCGACGCCGAGTTCGCGCGCAAAGAGGCGGACCGAGGGGCTGGCGTGCGCCGCGGTCGTCGTACTCGCTGGCGCTGCGGCC
>CAZALA010000358.1:0-1537 GCA_964485725.1 uncultured Propionivibrio sp.
GCGCCGCCTCGAGCTTCGCGGCACCGTCCGTGGCGTTTCGGTCTTCGACGATTTTGCGCATCACCCGACCGCGATCGCGACGACGATTGCCGGCCTGCGCGGCAAGATCGGCGCCGCGGACGAAAGCCGGCGCATCATTGCCGTCCTCGAGCCGCGCTCGAACACGATGAAGCTCGGCGTCATGAAAGCGCAGCTGCCAGCGAGCCTCGCCCAAGCCGATCAGGTCTTCTGCTACGCCGCGCAGCTCGGCTGGGACGCCGCCGAAGCGCTCGCGCCGATGGGCGAGCGCGCCTGCGTCGATGACGACCTCGAGCGCATGGTCGGCAGGATCGTCGCGCTCGCGCGCCCCGGCGACCAGATTCTCGTCATGAGCAACGGCGGCTTCGGCGGCATTCATCAGAAGCTTCTGACCGCTCTGGCGACCGCATAGGCCTTGCGCCGTCAGCGTGCAGATGCCTGCCAGAGCGCGAAATTGACGTAGAGCGTGACGGTGAGCAGGAGCGCCGCGCCGGTGTTGTGCAGGACGGCGAGCGGCAGCGGCAGGTAGAAGACGACGTTGGCGACGCCGAGTCCGATCTGCAACAGGAGCGCCGTGGCGAGGGTCGCGCTCATCATTCGCGTCGGCGCGCTGCGCCATAGCGCGAGACAAAGGCCGCCGACGATCAGCGTCACGACGAGGGCGCCGACGCGGTGCACCCAGTGGATCGTCGTCAGCGCGAGGTTCGAAAGCGGCGCGCCGTCGGCGCTTTGCCCGAGTTCGCGCTGCAGCTGGAAGGCGTGGCCGAAGTCGGTTGCCGGCAGCCACTCGCCGAGGCAGGTCGGAAAGTCGGGGCAGGCGAGCGCCGCGTAGTTGCTGCTCACCCATCCGCCGAGGGCGATCTGGACGACGACTGCGGCAAGCGCGAGCGCGGCGGTGATGCGCAGCGTGGAATTGCGGGGCGCCGCGTCGGTCGGCATCGCCGTCTCGGCGCGGGCGCGCAACGCCATCCAGACGAGCAGCGCGAGCGTCGTCATGCCGCCCAAGAGGTGCAGGCTGACGATCACCGGTTTCAGGAGCAGCGTCACCGTCCACATGCCGAGCGCGGCTTGCAGAGCGATGACCACGATCAACGCGGTGGCGATGCCGGGAGATGCCTGCGCGCGGCGCCGGTGGCGCCAGGCGAGCGCCGCGACGGCCAGCGTCAGGACGCCGAGGGCGCCGGCGAAATAGCGGTGCGCCATCTCCTTCCACGCCTTGTCGGTCTCGACCGGGGCGCCGGGGAAGGCGCGCAGGGCGGCCTCGTGCTCGTGCGCGGCGTCGGGGACGCCGACGAGGTGACCGTAACAGCCGGGCCAGTCCGGGCAGCCGAGGCCGGCGTTCGACAGCCGGACGTAGGCGCCGAGCGAGATGACGAAGAGCGCGAGCAGCGCGGTAACGAGAAGCAGGCGGCGATAGGCCATCACTTAAAAGAAGTGGCCCGTGAGCAGCGCCGCGAAGAGCAGCGTCAGATAGACGATCGACCAGCGGAAGGTGCGCCGCGCCAGCGCATCGCTGTAG
>CAZALA010000359.1:0-1508 GCA_964485725.1 uncultured Propionivibrio sp.
GCCAAGCGCTTCGCCGCCAAGGAGGCCTTTGGCAAAGCGCTCGGCATCGGCGTCGCGGCACCGGCGACGCTGCCCAACATCGCGGTCGATCATGATGAATTCGGCAAACCACTCTTTGCTTTTGCGCCGGCGCTTGCCGCGCTGATGAGCGCGCGCAGGCTGGTTGCCCATCTGTCGATCAGCGACGAAAAGGATTTCGCGCTCGCCTTCGTCGTGCTCGAGAACGCCCCATGACCGCGCCGCTCGCCTTGCCGTACGGACCGCTGATGATCGACGTCGGCGGGCTCGAGCTCACCGACCTTGAGCGAGAGCGCCTGCGCCACCCGCTGGTCGGCGGCCTCATCCTCTTTGCGCGCAATTACGCCTCACGCGAGCAGCTGGCGCGACTGACCGCCGAAGTCCATGCCTTGCGCACGCCGCCGCTCCTCATCGCGATCGACCACGAAGGCGGCAGGGTGCAGCGTTGCCGCGAAGGGTTCACGCGGCTGCCGCCGATGCGACGGCTCGGCGAGCTGTGGGAGCTGAATCGGCCAGAAGCGCTCTGCGCCGCGCAAGCCATCGGTTTTGTCCTCGCCGCCGAACTGCGCGCCTGCGGCGTCGACCTCTCGTTCACGCCGGTGCTCGACCTCGACTGGGGACGCAGCGCCGTGGTCGGCGATCGCGCTTTCCATCGCGATCCAGAGGCCGTCTGCGAACTTGCCGGCGCGCTCATCGAAGGCCTCGCGGCCGCCGGCATGTCGGCTTGCGGCAAGCACTTTCCCGGGCACGGCTGGGCCGACGCGGATTCGCACGTCGCGCTGCCGGTCGATCCGAGAACGCTCGCCGAGCTTGCCCCCGACCTCGAACCTTATCGTCGCCTGAAGCTCGCCGCAGTGATGCCGGCGCACGTGGTCTACTCATCGATCGACGATAAAACTGCTGGTTTTTCAGCGTATTGGAATGCGGTTTTAAGAAAAGCCTTGAACTATAACGGAGTGATTTTCAGCGACGACCTGTCGATGCACGGTGCCAGCGTCGCCGGCGACGTCACGCAGCGGGCGCAGGCGGCTGCCGCCGCCGGCTGCGACATGCTGCTCGTTTGCAACGCGCCGGAAGCGGTCGGCGAACTGCTCGAGAAATGGCAGCCGCGCTTCGATGCCGAGCGCTCAGGCCGAATCGCGCAGCTTCTACCGAGCTCGCCCGCTGTCGACCTCGCGGACCCGCGCTGTCTCGCCGGCGTCGAATGGGCCGCCGCCCTGAACCGCTGCGGATAAGAAAGCCGAGTGACAACGGCGTACGCTGCGAGGCGTATTGAAAAAACCAATCACCACAGAGACACAGAGGCACAGAGAAAAAACACAGAGAAAAAGTCTCTCTTCTCTGTGTTTTTCTCTGTGCCTCTGTGTCTCTGTGGTGAATTTTCCTGCGGTTTCGACTCTCAGGAGTTTTGCAACTGCCCCCATATTTGAAGGATGAATTATGAAAGATGAAGGATGAAAAAGAAGGTGTGATGTTTTTTTCATCCTTCA
>CAZALA010000360.1:0-1504 GCA_964485725.1 uncultured Propionivibrio sp.
CTGCGCCTGCAGGTCGCGGAAGCCGGCGTCGGCCTTGAGGTTCGGATAGTTCTCCGAGACCACGAGCAGGCGCGAGAGCGCGGAAGTCATCTGCGCCTGCACCTGCTGGAATTATGCGAAGGCATCAGGGTCGTTGACGAGCTCGGGGGTGGCGCGGATGGCGCCGACCTGGGCGCGGGCCTCGGTCACCTGCGTGAGCACTTCATTCTCGTGGCTGGCGTAGCCCTTGACCACATTGACAAGGTTGGGAACGAGGTCGGCGCGGCGCTGGTACTGGTTGAGCACCTCGGCCCACGCCGCTTTCGTCTGCTCGTCCTGCGCCTGCATCGTGTTGTAGCCGCAGCCGGTGAGGGCAAGGCTGGCGAGTATCGAGATGAGCAGTCCTAGCGTTCGCATAAATCCTCCTTGTTGGCGCAATGGTGAGCGATTTGACTTTAAAGCGTCAGCGGCCAAACCCCATCTGGGGCACAAGAGCGGAATATCAAGAGCGTCGCCGCCCTGCGTTGCAGCGCAGGGCGTGGCGCCGTGGTGACGCGCTCTCGATGATGTTGGCAATTCCGGCAAGCCTGGCAATTGTACTTGCAGACGCTTTGTCGCACACTGGTCGGGCCTTTTTTCGTGAATGAGGCCGGACGATGAAATCGACGATCGCTTTCCTGCTGCTGGCGCTCGCGCTGCCGAGCGTCGTCCTCGCGCAGGGGGTCTATGTGACGCCGGGCGCCAATGGACCGATCTATTCTGACAAGCCGCAGCCGGGCGCCCGCGAAATGACGCTCAAGCCGCTCAACGTCATGCCGGCGCCGCAGGAGCCGCCGGCGCGAGCGGCGAGCGTCCCTGCTGCGTCGGTCGCGGGCAGGAGCGAGGCCGGCCGCGGCGCAGAAACCGACTACCGCGCCTTCTCGGTGCTGCAGCCGCAGGACAACGGCAGCATGGCGGCCAACACCGCGCTTTTTGACGTTCGCCTCGCCGTCGATCCGCCGCTGCGGCTTGGCGAAGGGCACGCCTTCGTCGTCGCGATCGACGGCCGGCCGGTCGGGCAGCGTTTCACCTCGACCGAGTTTACGATTCCGCCGGAGTTTTTCGGCGCGACCTTGCCGCCGACCAATCAGCGCATGCAGCTTGACGCCCAGATCGTCGACGCCGACGGTCAGGTGATCAGGAAGGCCGCGCCGGTGGGCTTTTTCATGCGCCTCGTCGACAGCGTAGACAGCGGGCGGCGGCGCCCGCCACGGCCCGTGCACAAGCCGGTAACGAAGCCGCCGGCGCCGGCGCAAAGCGTCGCGCCGGGAGCGCGGGCGACAGCCGACGCGGAAGTGCCCGCCGCGCCCGGCCGCGCGACGATGCAGCGGCCGGCGCGATAGGCGTGTTTCGGCGCAAGGCACAGGCCGGATCGGTGCAATACGCTTCGCCATGCACGGACCGGTGCAATACGCTTCGCCATGCACGGATCGGTGCAATACGCTGGGTGGTCTCAATGGATCAACGAAACACCTCAGGTAATCTT